>DXGQ01000045.1 GCA_019113845.1 Candidatus Anaerobutyricum avicola | reverse complement strand
TGACCTCAAGCGGAGAAAGGCGACAGACAGCAGGGAAGACTGGCAGGAGCATGTTTACATGCGGATGACAGGGTTTCTGCTGGATGGCATCTGCGGAGCAGATACATCGAAGGGACGGAGTCCCTGAGATGGCCGCCGAAGAAATACGGTATATGGGGTTGCGGAGCAACCACATCGAGGGAACGGAGTTCCCGAGATGACCGTCAAGATGGAGAAAGCCATCAAAAAAGACTTGAAAAGAAAACTGGAATCTATCAACTGTGTGTAGTTTTCAAGGGTACATCCCTTATTTGCACGAGTGGCTCAGTGGTGGAGTATCGCCTTGCCAAGGCGAGGGTCGCGGGTTCGAATCCCGTCTCGTGCTTTAACCGATATATATCGGTTTTTAGAAAAGGAAGGATATGCGCATATTCTTCCTCATAGATTTTATCTTTATTCTACAGGGAATCGTCCCTGTTTTTATTTAGAAAAATTCCAAAATGAACGATGTTTTGAGGACAGGGCTTCATTCTGGAATCTATATGAAGCGCTATCGCCAAATGGTAAGGCACTGGATTCTGATTCCAGCATTTCCAGGTTCGAATCCTGGTAGCGCTGTTTTGCAAAACTATCTGAGATGCCGGTTGCAGTCAGGTAGTTTTTTTGATATAATACAAATAATTATGCTGTGCAGACTATTTGCAGTTTCGCGGCAGGGCATTACTTAGTTTACTGAAAGGAAAAGAGAATTATGTCTTTATTATCAGAATGGCGGGAGTTCGCCTACAGTCATGACGACAGAACACAGGAAGGACAGCGTTTCTGGATTGATTATTTCCAGCAGGAGAAAGCAGTTTATGAGCAGATTCTTGCACATCCGGATGAGCCGGTGAGCGGTACGGTGGCAGAGTTGGCGCAGAAATATAATATGGAACTGACATACTTTGTCGGATATCTGGATGGGATCAATGACAGTTTAAAAACTCCGAATCCAATCGAGGAGATGGATGAGAACACAGTCGTTTCTCTTGATTATGACAAAGAGAAATTATACTACAACATGGTGGGAGCCAGAGCAGAATGGCTGTATAATCTGGAACAGTGGGATAATCTGCTGACACCGGAGCGCAGAAAAGAGCTGTACCGTGAGCAGAAAAACTCAACGACAGTTGTGAAGCCGCCGAAGATCGGACGGAACGATCCATGTCCATGCGGAAGCGGTAAAAAATATAAAAAATGCTGTGGCAGAAACAAATAAGATAGTACAGACTGCTGCCTGCCGGAGATTTCCGTGGGCAACAGGCAGAGAGTATAGTTCAGCATCCCGTTTTTATCACAGGATGCTGATTTTTTTACAGAAAAATGGAGAGGCTATGCAAAACAAATATGATGCGATGCGGGCAGATATTGTGAAGGGCGATATGGAAGCGTCATCCGTTATGCAGAAGACACCGGTGGAAACCGTGAAATCCATATTGAGCAGGATTGGGGTAGATTTCACCGAGGGGCTTCCCAAGGAGACATATATCGCTGCGTTCAAAGAAGAATTCTGTAATAACAACGAATGGATACTGAAAATGATTCCCAGACATTTTCTTGAGTTTCTGCTGTCTGTCTGGGAGAAAACGGAGATAGAGATCAGCCTGGAAGAGTGGGATTATCTGGAATATCTCAAGATATTCGGACTGGCGACCTTCAAAAAGGGGAATCCTATCACGGACGAGCCCAATGTCATTTACTGCGTGCAGGAGATGAAAGACCGCTTTTACTTTCTGCTGAAAAGTAAAAAAAGCCGGATGCTCATGGAGCAGTACGAGGAATGGGAGAAGATCATCTGTGGATTCATGTATTATTACGGCATGGCGGAAGTGACGGTCCTCCACGAACAGTTTATGAAGGTGACGAAGAGGATGCTGCCCTTTGAAGAGTTTCTGACATTTTTAAAATGCCGCTGTTCTCTCTGGTCTTTCGGACTGTTTCTGAGAGATATCCAGAAACAGAAAGATTTTTACCAGTGTGTGCACGTGGAGAACCCGGAGATCCTTCTGATGTACATACAGCAGTACAAAGATCTGCCGTATAAGACCATCGAAAAAGAGGACCTGTTTTATGTCAGTGAGGCGGCGGGCATCGACAACCGGTGGAAAGGCATTTCTGAGCTTGGCACGCTGTTTCTCGATGAGATGCAGATGAATTATTACCGGGCGACGGTGATGGTGAAAACATTGCTGCTGATGATACAGAACGGCTGTGAGTGGAGCGATCTGAAAGAGAAAATGGCCGTGCTGCCCTTTGAGTCGGATGAAGTGCGGGAAAATGTCTACGATGCGGTAAAACTGCTCTATGAGAACGCACCGCTGTATGAGCTGAAAGGATATTCCAGAAAGGAATACGAAAAAATGTTCCGTCAAAAACAGTTGAAAAAAAAGAGGGAAATGTTTACAATTATAAATGGAAGAAAAAGAGATTAACAGGAGGGTATGTTTTATGGGTGACAAAAAGAATGTATATGTGATCGGGCATAAGAATCCGGATACAGATAGCATCTGCTCCGCTATTTCCTATGCATATCTGAAAAATGAGATCGCGGCGAGGGATGGACTGGAGTATTTTTATGTTCCGGCGCGCAACGGTCATGTGAATGAGGAGACACAGTTTGTGTTGAAGCATTTTGATGTGCCGCAGCCGCTGTATCTGACGGACATTCGTCCACAGGTTCTCGACATTGAGATCAGAAAGACAAAAGGAATTCCGGCGGACCTGTCTCTGAAGAAGGCATGGGATATCATGCGGACAGCGAGGATCGTGTCGCTGCCGATTCTTGACAACGAGGAGCTGACCGGTATCATCACAGTAGGCGATATCGCTTATTCCGACATGGATGTTTATGATAACATGATCCTGTCCAAGGCGGGGACCAGCTACAGAAATATCGTGGAGACCATTGACGGAGAGATGGTTGTCGGAGACATAGAAGGAAACTTTGACGAGGGTCATGTGCTGATCGCGGCGGCCAACCCGGATATGATGGAAGATATCATCGAGCCATACGATATGGTCATTCTTGGTAACCGGTACGAGTCCCAGCTCTGCGCCATTGAGATGGAGGCACAGTGTATCATTGTCTGTATGGGAGCCCCGGTATCAAAGACGATCCGGAAGCTTGCAAGAGAGCGGGGCTGCCGTATCATCGTAAGTCCGTACGATACGTATATCGTGGCAAGACTGATCAACCACAGTATGCCGGTCCGCTACTTTATGACAACGGAGAATCTGACGACATTCCGCACAGTTGACTTTGTGGATGATATTCAGGAAACGATGGCGAAGAAACGGTTCCGGGATTTCCCAATCGTGGATACGCAGAATAAATATGTCGGCATGATCTCCCGCCGGAACTTGCTGGATCTGGAAAAGAAGAAGATCATTCTGGTGGACCACAACGAGAAGACGCAGGCCGTGGACGGCTTTGAGGAAGCGGATATCATGGAGATCATCGATCACCACAGACTGGGCAATATGGAGACGGACGCGCCGCTTTACTTCCGCAACCAGCCGGTGGGCTGCACATCGACGATCGTGACACAGATGTATATGGAAAACAATATCTCCATTCCGCCGTACATTGCAGGTCTCATGTGCTCCGCGATCATCTCGGATACCCTGATGTTCCGCTCGCCGACCTGTACGGCCATTGATCGTCTGATGGCAGAAAAACTGGCGTCTATCGCGGAGATTGATATCGAGGATTACGCAAAGCAGATGTTTGATGCCGGAAGTAATCTGACGGCCAAGTCCGCAAAAGAGATCTTCTATCAGGATTTCAAGAAGTTTAACGATAATAAGATCAACTTTGGCGTGGGACAGATCAGCGCCATGAACAAAGAACAGCTCTCTGCCTGCAAGGAGAAGCTTCTCACGTACATGGCGGAGGTGAAGGAGAGCTACGGTCTGGATATGCTGTTCTTCATGCTGACAGACATTCTCACAGAGTCCACAGAGCTGCTGCTCCTCGGAGATATGTGTAAGGAAGTGCTGGAAGGCGCCTTCCCGGTAAAAGTGGAGGGGAATTCTGTGATCCTGCCGGGCGTTGTCTCCAGAAAGAAACAGTTAATCCCGGCGATTTTGGGACAGCTTCCGAAATAGAGAATAGTTTTGCTTTCGAATGAAAGAATATTGCTGTTTTCAAAAATAATACACAATTTTAGTGGGAATTGAGCAATTTTTTCCCCTAGATAAACATGAAATTTTAACAGAAGTAGTGTATTATAGTAAAAGTAATCCCCTAAGTTAAAGGTTAGTATTATATGGAAGATGTCCACAGTGAGTTTTGCCCCTCATTGTGGACATTTTTCATTTCAGGGAAAATAACGTGGAAATCGTGTGTCCGAAGCTGTTGCGGTAGAGTAGAAAATTGTTTTATTTGAAATATATTTGACAACTATTTGTAAGAAAATTATTCGCAAAACAGACAGTCTTGAAGGAGGAATCAGAAATGTTGTCTTACCAGAATAATACGGTGAAGACCTCCGTGCGGAAGCTGGTGGAATTTTTCCTGCGAAGCGGGGACATAGAATCCGGAAGCGGTCTCGTATCAGACCCGGAAGCCATGCTGATGGGAAGCCGGCTGCACCGGAAGATCCAGCGGGCAAAAAAGGTCGGCTACCAGAGTGAGGTTCCTCTGAAAATGTCCTGGAGGCGGGAAGGGTATACGTTGATCCTGGAAGGCCGGGCGGACGGAATTGATATTGCGGACGATGACGGTAAGCCCCCGCTGATCGACGAGATTAAATGTGTGTATAAGGATGTCCGGCATATTGAGGAGGCGGAACCGCTTCATCTGGCACAGGCAAAATGCTATGCCTGCATGTATGGAAAGGAGCAGGGGTGTGAGGAGATCCTCGTTCAGATCACTTACTGCAATATAGAGACGGAAGAACTTCGATATATCACAGAGCGTTACCGGATGGAGGAACTCCAGGAATGGTTTGACGATCTGATCTGTCAGTATGCGATGTGGGCGGATATGTACGTGAAAAAGAGGCGGGAGAGGAATCAGAGCATCAAAGAGATGACGTTTCCTTTTTCGTACCGTCCCGGACAGAAAAAGCTGGCGGCCATGGTATATCGTTCGATAGAAGAGAAGAAAAATATTTTTCTGCAGGCGCCCACCGGTGTGGGAAAAACGATCTCCACACTGTATCCGGCGCTGAAAAGTCTGGGGGAAGAGAAGTCGGAGAGGATTTTTTATCTGACGGCAAAGACGATCACCCGGACAGTGGCGGAGCAGACGCTCCGGTTGCTTGGTCATCAGGGGCTCCGGCTCACGGCGGTCTCCATCACGGCAAAGGAGAAGATCTGCGATAATGAAGTGATGGAGTGCGATCCGTCTGTCTGCGAAAAGGCGAAGGGACATTTTGACAGAATCAACGGGGCGTTGTATGCGCTCTGGACAGAGCTGGATTTTATACGCCGGGAAGACATTCTGACCTATGCAAGACGGTATCAGGTGTGTCCGTATGAGCTGGCTTTTGAGGCTGCCCGGTGGGCGGACAGTGTCATCTGTGATTATAACTATGTGTTTGATCCGCATGTCAACCGGAAAAGTCTGTTTGCGGACAAGGGCGGAGGCATCCTGCTGATTGATGAGGCGCACAATCTTCTGGACCGTGCCAGGGAAATGTACAGTGCAGCGCTGAAAAAAGAAGATTTTGTGCGGATGAAAAAGTTGTTTCGGGAAAAAAGCAAAGGAATCGTGCGGAAACTGCAGTCCTGCAACAGAGAACTGCTGTTGATGAGCAGAGATGTGGACAGTGTGCCGGAAAAGACAGACCGGTTGTATTATCCGCTGTTCTGGCTGCTGGGCGCCATGGAAGATTATCTGAAAGACCATCCGGAGATGGAGAACCGGGAGGAAGCCGTGGAATTTTATTTTCAGGCAAGACATTTTTTCATGATCCTCGATACGATGGAAGACGGATATGAGATCTACGGGGAGGGGGAGGGAAACCGCCTGTGTGTGCATCTGTGTTGCGTGGACCCCTCCTCCCGTCTGGCGGAATATCTGGAAAAGTCCCGGGCGTGTATCTTTTTTTCGGCGACACTGCTGCCCGTTATGTATTACCGGCAGCTTCTCGGAGGAAGCAGCGCCATGGAGGCGTTCAGCATCGCCTCTCCGTTTGCCAGAGAAAACAGGCTTCTTGCCATCGCCTCCGATGTGACCAGCCGCTACAGCCGACGGGGAGAAGAACAGTACCGGCGGATTGTCCGGTATCTGGAAGAGACGCTTTCTGTGCGAACGGGAAATTATATGATTTTTTTTCCTTCTTATGAGATGCTCTCGCAGGTGCTCGCACTGGCGGAGGAGAGCACACTTGTCCTGCTGGCAGACATTCTGGTGCAGAAGGCTTCCATGAGTGAAAAGGAAAGAGAGGACTTTCTGCTGGCATTTCAGGAGGAAAACAGCAGGTCTTTAGTGGGATTTTGTGTGCTGGGAAGCATTTTTTCCGAAGGGATCGACCTGACCGGCCGGCGGCTGATCGGTGTGATGATCGTGGGGACCGGTATCCCGCAGGTCTGCAGAGAGAGGGAAAGAATCCGGGCGTATTTTGACAGAAAGGGGAAAAAAGGTTATGATTATGCATATCGGTATCCGGGGATGAACAAGGTGCTCCAGGCGGCGGGAAGAGTGATCCGCACTGCCGGCGATGTGGGCAGCATCCTGCTGATGGATGACCGTTTTCTGCTGCGGGAAAATCAGGTTCTGCTGCCGGAAGAATGGGACAGCTATTATGAGGTGAATCTTCATACTTACAAAACGGTGCTGACGCGGTTCTGGGAGGCGCAGGAGATTTCCTCACAGGAATCCCAAAATGCAGAGATAGTATAACCGAAAACAGAAAAATGAGATATAATAATCTACAGGAGGCAGTCTTCTTAAAACGTCCCAACCGATTTCGGGCGCAGATCTGTATCGGGGGAAAAGAAGAAGTCTGCCATGTAAAAAACACAGGAAGACTGGGAGAGCTTCTGCTCCCGGGCGCGAAAGTTCTGGTGGAACCGGCAGCGGCCGGCGCGAAAAGAAAGACAAAGTATTCGCTTATTTGTGTAAAAAAGGACGGGCAGTGGGTCAATATTGATTCACAGGCGCCCAACCGGCTGGCGGAGGAGTGGATCGCCGCCGGAGGTTTTTTAAAAGATGTCACGCTGATAAAAAGAGAGCAGAAGTATGGCAATTCCCGTTTTGATCTCTATGTGGAAGCCGGCGGCGAGCGTTGGTTTATTGAAGTAAAAGGCGTCACTCTGAATGTGAATGGAACCGCCATGTTTCCGGACGCACCCACAGAGCGCGGAAAGAAACATGTGGAGGAACTGGCGGCGTGCAGAAAGGACGGGTACCGGAGTGCGGTACTGTTTGTGATCCAGATGAAAGGAGTCCATCGGTTCACTCCGTTTGAGGAGCGGCAGCCGGAGTTTGCGGCAGCGCTTCGGATGGCACAGAGAGCAGGCGTCACGATCCGGGCAGTGGACTGTCAGGTAGACAGAGAAGAGATCCGCATCGACCAGCCGGTACCGGTCTGTCTGTAAGGAGGAAATATGTTTGCATACTGGAAATTGATCACGACACCGCTGATCGGCGCGGTGATAGGATATGCCACCAACTGGGTGGCGGTAAAAATGCTTTTTCGTCCGCAGAAGGAAGTCCGCCTTTTTGGCAGACAGCTGCCCTTTACGCCGGGTGTGATCCCGAAAGGAAAGGAGAGACTGGCACGGGCGGTCGGCCGGGCTGTGGAGGAAAAGCTTCTCGCGAGAGAAGTTCTGCAGGAAGTTCTCTTATCTGAGGAGAAGAAAGAGGTTGTCCGAAAAGCGGCCGCCGATATGCTCGAAAGACAGAAGATGTCACAGGAGACGCTGCGGGAGGCGGCAGAAAGGATTATTTCCGAAGAAAAGACAGAACATTTCCTGGAGCGCGCGGAGGAGACCGTGACGGACATGATTTATGACAAGGTTCTTCAGAAAAACGTCGGAGAGATCATTGCGGATAAGGTTCTGGAGATCGCAAAGGAGAAGTTAAAGGATTCCATGTTCGGGATGATGCTCGGAGGTTCCCTTCTGGAACCCATCGCCAGGCAGGTGGAGGAAAAGATCAATGAATATGTGGCAGAATACGGAAGACCGGTGGTGGAGCAGATGGTCCGGGAGGAGTCGGAGAATCTGCAGGCAAAAACGGTGGGAGAGCTGTTTGAGCAGATCGAAGACAGCGGTGTGGATCTGCCCGCACTGGCAGTGGAACAATATGAAAGCCTGGTGCGCACCAGACTGCCAGTAGTTCTGGATTCTCTCCGGCTGTCGGAGATCGTGGAGGAGAGGATCCAGGCCATGGATGTGTCGGAAGTAGAAGAACTGATGCTCTCCATCATGAAAAAAGAGCTTGGCGCCGTGGTCAATCTGGGCGCTCTGATCGGGTTGATCTTTGGTCTTGTCAACGCGGCGATTCTGTATATATAAGGAAATGCTGTGGAAAAGCGTTTCCTGTCCGGTGTTGCGTGGATAAAAGAGATAAAAATATAGCAGGGAGGAGAAGGGCTATGGATGAGAAAATAAGAAGATTAAAAGAGATTGTGGATAACACGGATAATCTGGTATTTTTCGGGGGAGCGGGCGTTTCCACGGAGAGCGGCATCCCGGATTTCAGGAGTACGGACGGACTCTATAATATGAAATATAAATATCCGCCGGAGACCATTGTGAGCCACACATTTTTTGTGCGGCGGACAGAAGAGTTTTATGAATTCTATAAGGATAAGATGATGGCGCTCGATGCGAAACCAAATAAGGCGCATTATAAGCTGGCGCAGTGGGAGCAGGAAGGCAAGTGCCGGGCGGTGGTCACACAGAATATTGACGGGCTGCATCAGATGGCCGGAAGCAAAAAGGTGCTGGAGCTTCACGGAAGCATTCACCGGAACTACTGCACGAAATGTGGCAAGTTTTTTGACGCGGCTTATGTGAAAAACAGTGAGGGAGTGCCGCGCTGCGACGCCTGCGGCGGTCTGGTGAAACCGGATGTGGTGCTTTATGAGGAGAGTCTGGACAGCCAGACGATCTCTGACGCCGTTTACGCGATCTCCCACGCGGATGTGCTGATCATCGGAGGAACCTCTCTGGCCGTATATCCGGCAGCGGGGATGATCGATTATTTCCGGGGCAGCCATCTGGTTCTCATTAACCGTTCCTCCACGCCGAGGGACAGTCAGGCGGATTTGATCATTAACGACAGTATTGGAGAGGTATTTGGACAATTATGACGGAAAACTGTTTTGATGTGCTTGGCATTGCGCCCACAAAAGACGAGACAATCATAAAAAAGGCATACCGGAAGCTTTTGCACAAGACGAATCCGGAAGACGATATGCAGGGCTTTACCCGGCTTCGGGGCGCCTATGAGGAGGCGTGCCGCTATGCCCGAAAGAAGGAAACTCCGAAAAAACGCGCATCGGAACAGTTTATGGAACGCTGCAGAACGCTTTATGATTCCTTTTTCAGGCGTATCCGTCCGGAAGAGTGGGAGGTTCTTTTTGCGGAGCCGGTCTGTGTCAATCTGGACACGGAGGAAGAGGTACGCCGCGCCTTTCTCACTTTTTTGATGGATCATTTCCATTTTCCGCCGGAAGTGTGGAAATGTATTGACAGCGCTTTTGCCATCAGCACAGACCGTCGTACCCTTGCCGAATGGTTTCCGGAAGATTTTGTGGATTATCTGCAGCAGGCGGTGAAGGATGAGGGTGTGCTGAATTATACGCTTTTTGAAAGCAGGGAGAGCGAAGACGGTGGAGAAGACATTTTCGGTGGACAGGAGACGAAAGAGGCAAAGGAGAGCCGGGAGATTGACGAGTATATCGAGAGGTATTACCGGCTGCGGCAGTTTACGGATCTGGGGATGATGGAGCAGGCCGGGGAGGAACTCCGTCTCCTGAAAGAGTCTCCGGTCTATCATCCGTACGGAGAGATCGAGGAGGCGCGGATGTTCCTCTGTCAGGGGAAAAAAGAAGAGGCCGGGAAGATTTTTCTCCGCCTGGGGAAAGCGTATCCCACAGAAGAGCGTATCGCGTGCTGTTATGGGCAGTTTTTGCAGATGGAGAACCGCTGGGAGGAACTCCGGGGTGTCTATGACAGGCTGCTGGCACAGCATCCGGACTCTGTCGGGGCAAAAACCGGGAAGGCGGAGGAGCTGATCCACGACGGAGAGTACCGGAAAGGCCGGGAGATGGTCCTTGACCTTCTGGAATACAGTCCGCAGGATGAGCGGCTGATAAAAGATCTGTCGGATGCCAATCTGTCCATGATAGAAGAGCTGGAAACGTCCCGGAAAGAGGGAAGTCTCACACAGGACGGGCAGATGGATCTGGGCTGGTGTTATTATCAAAATCTGCAGTTTGAGGATGCTCTGCGTGTTCTGGACAACTTTGTTCCGGATGAGGAACATTTGCTGGATTATCATAATTTAAAAGGTCGTGTCTATCTGACCATGGATAGAAATGAGGAGGCTCTCACACATCTTCTGCCATGGCTGTCCGGTATTCTGCAGCTCAGGCCGGACGGAACAAAGAAGACACAGCGCAGACTGGCAAGACTTGGTTATGCCTGTTACACTGTCGGTTCCGCAAAGGCTGCGATCCTTCTTCAGAAAAAGGACGCCGGAGAGAACATTCGTCAGGAAGATTTTGCGGAGGCCATGAGGTATCTGGAGAAGGCGGTGAAGACGGAGCAGGAGGAAGGCCAGGTTGTGAGTTATTATCATACGATAGCGGATATCTGGCGGCAGTGCCAGGAGTACGGCAAAGTGGTGGATGTCTGTGACAAAATGTTAAGACTCAATCCGGGGTATTATCCGGCGGTACTTCTCCGGCAGGAAGCCTGCCTCTTTCTCGGGATGTATCAAGAAGTGGCAGATGATTACCAGAGAGCAGTGCATATGTATCCTTTTTACGGGCGTCCATATGCCACTCTCATAAAAATGTATTTTCTGTTTGGGGAGTATGAAAAGATACGGGAGATCTTTAAGATCACGGAAGAGTATGAGATCGAGAGTGATGCGCTTAAGATGCTGCGTGCCAGATATCGGGCGGTCACTGCCGTAACCCGGGAAGACCTGAAAGATGCTCTCTCTATTCTGGACGCGCTGCAGGAAAAGGGCCGGAGCAGCGATTCCGATATGGAAAAGGAAGAGTGGGACGAACTGACATACCGGCGGGGATTGATCCTGACGGACCTGGGGCGGCTGACAGAAGCCCGGGAGGCGCTGGAGGCTTCTCTGAAAGAGGATCGCGGAAATGTCTCGAAACTGTTTGCCTACGCGTCGGTCCTGATGCAGAGTGAGGAGTATGACCTGGCGGTGCATTATTTAAAGCAGGCGCATCGTCTGGCGCCGGATGACGATGGGATCCTGTATCGCATCGGCTGGTGTTATAAGTTAAAAGGAGAGTATAAGGAGTCGCTCTCCTGCATGAAGCAGGTACTGGAACTCAATCCGAAGCATTCGCGGGTTCGTCAGATCATCGTGGAGCTTTATGAGCGTCTGGCCAGAAGAGAAGAAGATAACGCATATTATCATCTGGCTGTTCCCTATATGAAGGAGCAGGTGGAAAGGTATCCGGAGGAGTACTATCTGGTGGAGATGGGGCTTCTGTATCTGGATATGGATGAGTATGAGAAAGCGCTTTTCTATTTTAAGAAAGCCGGGGAGAAGAATCCGGAGAGCGTGTATGTGTACAACAATGCGGGAAACTGCCGGCTGTCCATGAATCAGCCGCGGGAGGCGGAAAAGCTTTTCCTGAAAGCAGTGCGCCTGATGAAGAATGAAAAGACCCCTCTTCCATATAATAATCTTGCAAAATGCTACCGCATTCTGGGAAAGTATGAGGAGGCGCTCCAGTGCTATAAGAAAAATATGGAGCTCTTTCCGGATAATCCGGATATGTATCTTCTGCTGGGAGATTTTTACCGGGAGAATGAAGAATATCACAAAGCGATCGCTACCTATGAGGAGGGGATGAGCAGGACCGGACATCAGGAGCCTCTGGAGATGGAGATGCTGCGCACTTACGGTATGAAGGGAGACTATGCCATGGTGTCGGCACTCTGTCGGCGTCTGCAAAAGAAATATCCGGACAATGCGGTGCTTTACCAGCTGGCAGGGGAAGTCTGTCTTTTCGGGTTTGAGCGATGCGGGGAGGCGGCGTCATATTTACAGGAGGCGCTCCGTCTCGGGGAGCAGTCCGGCGACCGGGAGTGTGTCCGGGGCAGTCTGTATCTTCTGGGACGCTGCCGTTTATTTGAAGGGCGCAGGGAGGAAGCCGAAAAGTACTTTCTTCGTTATATGAAAAGCTGTCGGGGAGAGGACGGCTGTCAGCGTCGTTATGAGGAGTTTTACGGAGAGCGGGGACGGCGGAAGTTTCGGATCGGCTGTGTCTGTCTGTTTTTGGGAGAAGTGACGGAGGCGGAACACTGTTTTCGTGAGATGCGGACAGAGAAATGCCGCTGTGACGGCTGCACGAGAACCTGCTGTTACGAGAAATTGTTAGGTGAGGCCATGCTGCTTTTTGCAAAAGGGGAAACCGCCCGCGCGGTAGAAGCGTACCGGAAAGCAGCGAAAAAAGTGCCGGACGACATGGAACACAGATTTGAGCTGCGCCGTCTGCAGGAGTGCCTGCCCGGCGGCAGATAGAGGGGCGGTCAGAAGAAAGAGACCGCGGCATGCATGACAAGGTGCGGGATGGATCAATCAGTGATAAGAAGAAATGGGAGGAATCACCATGATTATTGGAATAGACCTGGGAACGACCAATTCTCTGGCAGCGTATTATACGGAAGAGGGGCCCAGAATCATACCGAATCGGCTGGGAGAGAGGCTGACGCCCTCCGCCGTGAGCATTGATGAGAACGATCAGGTATATGTGGGAAGGTCAGCCCTGGAGAGAATGGCGGTTCACCCGGACGAGGGAGCCAGCCTTTTTAAGCGGAGCATGGGAAGCCGGAAGGAGTTTGTGCTGGGCAAACGGACGTTTTCTGCGGAAGAGCTGTCTTCTTTTGTCCTGCGCTCCCTGAAGGAAGATGCGGAATATTATCTGGGCGAGGAGGTGACGGAAGCTGTCATCAGCGTTCCGGCGTACTTTAATGATGTCAAGAGAAAGGCGACCAAGCGCGCCGGTGAACTGGCAGGCTTTAAGGTGGAGCGGATCATCAGTGAGCCGACGGCAGCGGCCATCGCCTATGGGCTGTATCAGAAAAAGGACAGCACCCGCTTTCTTGTTTTTGATCTGGGCGGAGGTACCTTTGATGTATCCATCCTGGAGTTGGATGATGACATCATGGAAGTGCGGGCCGTGGCCGGGGACAATTATCTGGGCGGCGAGGATTTCACGGAGTTGATTCTGGATGCCTTTCTGAAAGACCACTCTATAGATAAAACTGCGCTTTCAGAAAAGGAGAGGCTGTATCTCAGAAATCAGGCGGAAAAATGTAAATGCAAAAACAGCGCGGATTCCTTTTTCCGGATGCAGGCATCATGGAAGGGAGAAAAACTGGAAACGCTTCTCTCAAAGAGAGAGTTTGATAAAAAAGCGTCACAGCTGTTTGACAGAATCCGTCAGCCGGTGCGGCGCAGTCTCGCAGACGCAGGCGTCCGTGTCAGCGAGATCGATGAGATCGTGCTGGTGGGCGGCGCTACAAAAATGCCGGCGGTGCGAAAGTTTGTGGGCAAGCTCTTCGGCCGGCTACCGGATACCAGTGTCAATCCGGATGAGGCAGTGGCGCTGGGAGCTGCCATTCAGGGAGCCATGAAGGAGAGAAGAGAGTCCATCCGGGAAGTGATCCTCACGGATGTCTGTCCGTTCACTCTGGGGACAGAAGTCTCCATACGGACGGAGGGAGACCGATTGGAAAGCAATCATTTTTGTCCGATCCTTGAGAGAAATACGGTGATTCCCGCCAGCCGCACGGAGAAGTTTTATACTGTCTACGACCACCAGACGCAGGTGGACATTCACATCCTGCAGGGGGAGAGCCGCTTCGCCTCCAACAACATCTCTCTCGGAACGATTCATCTGATGGTACCGGATAATAAGGCAGGAGAGGAAGAGATTTCTGTCACCTATACTTATGATGTTAATGCGCTCCTCGAGGTGGAGGCAAAGATAAAATCAACGGGAGAAGTCGTCACGAAGCTGATCAAAAATCAGGAAACGGACATGACGCTGGAGCAGATGCAGGCGAGGATGCGGGAGCTCTCGTACCTTAAGATTCATCCCAGAGACCAGGAAGCGAACAAAGTTCTGCTCCTCCGGGGGGAGCGACTGTATGAGGAGGCCACAGGTGAGCTCCGGGAACAGCTGGAAGCGGTGACGAGGCAGTTCGAATATATCCTTGACAAACAAAATCCGGACAGGATCGCAGAAGCGCGAAAAGATTACGAGGAAGCGCTGGACTGGATAGAAGAAGAACTGTGGACCGGGCAGTAAAGGAGAGGGCTGCAGATGTAAAACAGACGATACCGTTTGTTGGCGTACAGACGAGGACTTGAAGCCACAGACAGTTTCGCCCGACTCGGCCCTCAGTCGGATATCAAGAAGTTATAGAAACGGCAGGAAGGAACTGTAAACAGTTCCGGCTTCGCTTTTCGGGATTGAAAAAGGTCTGCTCCTTTGTGCAAGCACAGGAGTTTCCCCTTTTTCAATCCCGTTTCCTGCCTTATTCAGGTTGTGTGATATCCTTCCTTCACAGCTCGCGGTCGAATTCTGTCTGTGGCTCAAAATGTCCTCTGTGCTATGATTATATGCTTCTGTTTTTCCAGAATATTCCTGGTAATTGTGAATGTAAATAATGATTTTTTTAATATACAGATAACAGATACCGTTCAGATTCCATACAGGCTCTGAACGCGAGCTGTGAGCGAGGACATCAAAGATAACAAAGAATCAGCTATCTGATGTCCGAGTGAGGGTCGAGACGGGCAGACCTGTATGAGAATGAACGGTATCGTTTGTTTTATTTAGAAAAAGTTTAATTTGTGTACATTTCCATGGCACAAGAGAAAGAAGGAAGAATACATGATACCGACAACGTTATGTTACATAGAAAAAGATAACTGTTACCTGATGCTGCATCGTGTGTCCAAGAAAGTGGATATCAATAAGGATAAATGGATCGGTGTCGGAGGAAAGTTTGAAGATAAGGAGAGTCCGGAGGAGTGTCTGCTCCGGGAGGTGAAGGAAGAGACAGGGTTGACCCTGACCTCGTATCGTCTCAGAGGGATCGTCACTTTTGTGTCTGACCGCTGGGTGACAGAATATATGTTTTTGTACACGGCGGACGGATTTGAAGGAGAAATGAGCGCCTGCGATGAGGGAGAGCTGGAATGGGTGCCAAAAAGTGAACTGTCCCGTCTGAATCTCTGGGAAGGAGATAAGATCTTTTTGAAATTGCTGGCGGAGGACGCGACGTTTTTTTCGCTTAAGTTATCTTACGAGGGAGCTACACTTGTGTATGCGGCTCTTGACGGCAGGGAAATCCAAATGGAATAGTTATCAGATGAGGGATCGAGAACCGACACGGACAGGGGGATTACCCGCTCCCTGTCAGAGGGCAGCTCTTACCTCATCTGATAAGGGTAAAAGTAAAGATAAAAAGAAGTTATCGCAGAAAACAACGAACGAGTTTCTCGTAAAAACATCGGTATGGCTGGTATCGCATCGGAAGATCCAGCCATAATTTTTTGTCTACGATACTCTTAGAGTGGGAAAAGGTGTCAAAGCCGTCTCTGCCGTGATAAGAGCCCATGCCGCTGGCGCCGAATCCGCCAAATCCCATCTCACTGGTGGCCAGATGGATGATGGTATCGTTGATGCAGCCTCCGCCGAACCCGCAGTGAGTCATGACCTTTCTGGCATTGGTCCGGTTTCTGGTGAAGTAATACAGGGCCAGCGGATGTGGGAGACTGTTGACCTTTCGGATTGCTTCTTCCAGAGAATGCCAGGTGATGATCGGAAGGATCGGACCGAAGATCTCCTCCTGCATGACGGCATCCTGGAAGCTTACATTAGTAAGAACAGTCGGCGCGATCTGCAGAGTATCCGGGTTCGAGCTGCCGCCGCAGATGACCTTTTTCCTGTCAATGAGGCCGGTAAGCCGTCGGAAATGTTTCTCGTTGATGATCTTTCCGTAGTCCGGGTTGTTGAGAGGATTCGCGCCAAACTGCCGTATGATCTCTTTTTTGATCTCTTCTGCCAGAGGGCGGCAGATGCTTTTATCGCAGTAAATGTAATCCGGTGCTACGCAGGTCTGGCCGCAGTTTAAAAATTTGCCAAAGACGATTCTTCTGGCCGCAAGACGAAGATTTGCCGACCGGTCTACAATGCACGGACTCTTGCCGCCAAGCTCCAGCGTCACCGGAGTCAGATGCGCGGCAGCCTGCCGCATGACTTCTTTACCGACTGCCTGACTGCCGGTAAAAAAGATATAGTCAAAAGGCTCCTGCAGAAGGCAGGTATTTTCTGCACGGCCGCCGGTGACGACCGCCACATAACTGGCCGGGAAGCATTCTCCGATGATCTTACGGATGATCTCGCTGGTATGCGGGGAATACGCGCTTGGTTTTAACACAGCGGTATTGCCGGCGGCGAGAGCGTCCACCAGTGGTTCCATGGTCAGCATAAAAGGATAATTCCATGGACTCATGATGAGAACATTTCCGTAAGGCGACGGTTTTTTGAAGCTGACTGCGTGAAACTGGGCGAGAGGCGTACGTACCCGCTTGTCACTTGCAAAGGAGCGGATATGGCGCAGCATGTAGGTGATCTCGCTGTACACCATGCCGGTCTCACACATATAGCTCTCGAAAGCGCTTTTCCCCAAATCTTTTTTGAGTGCTTTGTGGATAGCATTCTCATTTCGCTTGATCGATGCTTTTAATCTCTGTAACGCGCGTATCCGGAAGGATACATCCAGCGTGACGCCTTTCTGAAAAAAATCACGCTGATTGCGCAGAATTCTTCTGATTTGTTCCTGTTTCATTCTATTCCTCCGTTTTGCTGTCACTGGATACTGTTTCCGCGGTTTCAGATTTTTCCGGAGCGCTGTCGGATGGCTGTGCCGTGGTTCCGGCTTCTTCCGGAGTCCTGTCGGATGCCTGTGCCGTGGTTCCGGCTTTTTCCGGAGCGCTGTCGGATGGCTGTGCCGCGGTTTCAGATTTTTCCGGAGTTTTGGCGGATGGCTGTGTTGTGGTTTCAGGTTTCTCCGGAGCTTTGGCAGATGCCTGCGCCGCTGCTTCTGCGGCTCTTTTTGCTGCCGCTTTTCTGGCATATTCTTTGAAATCCATTTTTGGCGCCGGCTGCCGTTTTTTCTTTGGCATCAGCATGTAGTAGAATTTCTCCAGTTCTTCCGCGTTCATGAGGACAGGTACCGGATAGAGAGGATTTGCCTCTTTGTCGGCGTAATGTGCGAGCTTTGGAATATCTTCTTCCCGGATCTCCTCGATGGTATTGCCGATGCCGTAGCGTTTTTTCATGTTCTGGATGGCGTAAATGAACAGCCGTGCCCCTTTATAATGTGGAATATCCCGCTTGGCTATACCTGCGGCAACGGCGAGGGCATGAAGTTTTTTATGAATGCATTCTCCGTAAGAATCCAGCACATAAGGGAGAAGTACTGCATTGGCATAACCGTGAGGAATATTATAGGCTCCTCCCAGGGAATGAGCCACAGCGTGGACGTATCCCACGTAGGATTTGGTAAAGGCGCAGCCGGCATAATAGGACGCCTTTAACATATTTTTGCGGGCTTCCAGATTGGTTCCGTCTTTTACAGCGGTGTCCAGGTTTTTGAAGATCAGGGAGACAGCCATGAGAGCATTCTTCCTTGTCCCCGGTGTGGTTGAGTTGCCGATGTAGGCTTCCACAGCATGGGTCAGCGCGTCCATGCCGGTGCAGGCTGTGATGAACGGAGGGAGACTCACTGTGACTTCCGGGTCAAGAACCGCATACCGTGGGATCAGAGGAAAATCGTTGATGGTGTATTTATGTCTTGTTTCCGCATCGGTGATAACGGCGGCGATGGTTGTCTCACTGCCGGTACCGGCTGTAGTCGGAATGGCGATGAGAAGAGGCAGCTTTGTGTGTACTTTCAGAATGCCTTTCATCTTTGCCAGAGGTTTATCCGGGCGGGCAATCTTTACGCCGACAGCTTTGGCACAGTCGATGCTGGAGCCGCCGCCAAAAGCGATGATGGCGGAACAGTGACCGGAATGATAAAGCGCTGCCGCCTCATAAACATTGACTGTCGTAGGATTTGCGACAGTTTTATCGTAGATGACATAGGTGATATGATTCTCGCGCAGAGATTTTTTCAGCCGGCGGAGCATACCGAGATTGGCGATACCCTTGTCGGTGACGATTAAAACAGAGCGGCATTTTTTCTTTTTTAATACTTCCGGTATGCCCCGCACACTGCCGATGATCTTCGGATGGCGGTATGGCAGAAATGGAATGGCAAATTTGAGTACGGACTGAAAAGTCCGACAGTAGATTTTTCTCGCTGGATGCATGATACTTGCTCCTTTCTCCTGGTTTTGATCTCTTATCCGCAAAGCCGGCCTGCGAACATGTCCCGTGCGCAGGAATCTTTGCCGGATGTACGTCATATATATCTGTTATGATGATACATCCTATCACAGGAAAAGGTCAATGCCTGTTTACCGAAATTCCGTCATGTTTTTGCGGTACCACAAAGGCAGCATGGTTCGCTGACAGCGGGAATTTCTGCGCTGGCAGATGCCGATGTGATGAAAGAATCCTTTCCAGAGATGAACGAAAGTGTCATCCGGTTCTCTGGAAAGGGTCTGAAACTCCTCCGGAGAGAGCGGTGTGAGGTAATAATCCCGGTCTGCAGGATGGACGACGGCAAGACGGCGTCTGTCATCGATGATCATCCAGTTCTCCGAGGGAAGGCGGTCTGCAAAATGCGGAGCAAGTAAAGTCAGCACGTTACTTTTGGGCTCGATATGACCGACGAGCACGCGGTTTTCCAGACTGGAAAAGCGAAGAAACTCTTTAAAATAGTGCGCTTCATTGGCGACAGTCCGCTCCAGTTCCAACAGGCGCATGACAGAAGGATGCTGCAGGTAATCCGTCACGGAAGTTCCCAGATGAAAACCGAGGATTAAAAACCGGTAAATGACATCCAGCTTCTCCTCCTGTTCTGCCATGGCGGTCCGGTAAACCATCTGAACCGCCCTGGAAGAAATCTTCTGGCGGATGGTGCGGACAACGCTTGCCGCCTTCTCCGGCTGTGCGTCCACATGACGATACGTGCAGAAAAGTTCCGGCGTCCCCAGAGGTTCCGTTAAAAGCCGTACATTGGCGTGCCCCAGGCGGGAAGCCCAGGCATCGTAGACACAGGTCATCATATCGTCGAACTGATCGGCGCAGGTAAAAACAGTGATCATCGTAAACTCCTTTTAAATGATAAATGTCGGTATGTGTTATGTGGGTCACTACGCGGGCAAAGAAACAGCAGCTTACAACTGTCCGGAAATCGTTTTGGCAGAATCTTCCACCGTCACATCCCCGTCGATGTGAAAGTCATCAAAGAGCGACAGCTGACGGTAGGTCTGCGGATGGCTGATCTCCCAGTTACCGGCCGCCTGTTCGCCGGTGAGCCTGCGGGTGATAAAATCTTCCTCGATGGGGATGTGGTAAAGCATCTTTCCACCGCAGGTGATGAAATACTGTGCTCTTTTTAAGACAACCCGCATCTTCTTCAGATCCGTAAAAGAGAGACTGCCGTGTCGTCTTGCCTGCATGATCCGGCGGGCAGACTTGACACCGATGCCGGGAACCCGGAGGAGACTGGCATAGCTGGCGGTCTGGATCTCCACCGGAAACTGTTCCAGATGGCGAAGCGCCCAGTCGCACTTCGGATCGATCAGAATATTGAAGTTCGGCCGGTCTTTGCTCAAAAGCTCGTCCGCATGAAACCCGTAATAGCGCAGCAGCCAGTCCGCCTGGTAAAGACGGTGCTCTCTAAGAAGAGGAGGAGCCGTGTGAAGGGCAGGAAGGGCGGCGTCCTCGTTGAGCGGCACATAGGCGGAGAAAAAGACTCTCTTTAAGTCATACTGCTGATAGAGCCGCTGAGTGACGGATAACAGTTCCAGATCTGTCTCGCCGGAAGCGCCGATGATCATCTGGGTACTCTGTCCGGCAGGAACAAAGGAGGACGAGCCATCCAGAAGAAAGTCCGGTATCCTGCGAGCCGGGCGAGGAGTCTGAACAGAAAAACCGGAAGCGGCGGTATCCGGCATCCCCTCCGGACTGACCGGCGGAGGGGACGTTGCAAAGAGCCCGGAAGCGGCGGCATCCGGCATACCTTCCGGGCCGACTGACAGGGATGATTTTGTAAAGAGAGCTGTCGTCGGCTGCTTTTCAGAAAGGACCCGGTAAGGATTCTCCTGAAAGATGGAATGTTCCAGATACCGATTGTTGCGGGAACGTTCCATCCGGGTATCTTTGCCCAGAGCGAGCCGTTGTCCGGCGATGCCCTGCTGAATCTGGCGCATGGGACGGACGAGATTCTCCGGGTTTTTGTGAGGGGCCAGACGATGCAGTGCTTCTTTTGTGGGCAGTTCGATATTCACACTCATCCGGTCCACAAGACAGCCGGTGCGAAAGATCAGTTCCTCCGGCGCGCCGGGGATCGCCTTGGCGTGGATGTAGCCGTTAAACCGGTATCTGGTCCGGAGAAGATAAATGGTCTGATACATCAGCTCCATAGTGTGCGCGGGACTTTTTACCACGCCAGAGCTTAAAAACAGCCCCTCGATATAGTTGCGCCGGTAAAATTCTACTACCAGTGTACAGATCTCTTCCGGGGTGAAGGTGGCTCTGGGACGGTCGTTATCGGAGCGGTTGATGCAGTAGCGGCAGTTGAAGATGCATTCATTACTCAGAAGAATCTTCAGAAGGGAGATGCAGCGGCCGTCGGAGGAGAAACTGTGACAGATGCCGGCGGAGACCGCATTGCCCAGATGCCCCTTTTTGCCGCGGCGGCTGGAACCGCTCGACGTGCAGGCAACATCGTACTTGGCAGCGTCAGCCAGTATATTTAACTTATCCTGAAGAGAGAGAGTTCCTGTTGCAGTATTCATGTCATGTACCTCCTGAAATAATCTGCATAACCATGCATCGAATATATGTTTGTTTTATGCTAGCACGTTTGTTCGAAAAAAACAAGAGCAAATCGAACAAAAGTTCGTAAAAAATCATGGCAATTTTTTGCAGGGATTTTTCCGAAAAATCATGGTAAATATGACGGTCTTTTTGTTAAGAATTTATAAAAGAATGAAAAAAATTAAGCAAAAAGCTGATTTTTACCTGTAAAAAATGAGAGCAATATGCTATAATGAATAAAAATAAGCGGAAGTGTTTCGCTGGGATTATGATCGTATCCGGTATAGGAACTGTGCCAGCGAAACTTTGTTTTTGTCTTCTCCGTTTATTGGTACTAATTTCTTAAGGAGGATTAAATGAAATGGGCAAAGAAATGATTGCAATGCTTCTTGCCGGAGGACAGGGTTCCCGCCTTTATGCCCTGACGCAGAAGCTGGCAAAACCGGCAGTTCCATTTGGCGGAAAGTATCGTATTATTGACTTTCCACTGTCGAACTGCGTGAATTCAGGAATTGACACAGTAGGTGTTCTGACACAGTACCAGCCGCTGGTGCTGAATGAATACATTGGTAATGGTCAGCCGTGGGACCTGGACAGACTGTACGGCGGCGTTCACGTGCTGTCTCCATACCAGCAGGTTTCCGGTTCCGACTGGTACAAAGGTACGGCCAATGCCATTTATCAGAACATCAACTTTATTGAAAGATACGATCCGGAGTACGTCATCATCCTTTCCGGCGACCAGATTTGCAAGCAGGATTACAGTGATTTCCTTCGTTTCCATAAAGAAAAAGGCGCAGAATTCAGCGTGGCAGTTATGGAAGTTCCGTGGGAGGAGGCTTCCCGTTTCGGTCTGATGGTAACGGACGATAACGACAAGATCACAGAGTTCCAGGAGAAACCGAAGGAGCCGAAGTCCAATCTGGCTTCCATGGGTATCTACATATTTAACTGGGATATCCTCAAAAAATACCTCATTGAAGATGAGGAAGATCCGGAATCCGAGAACGATTTTGGTAACAACATCATCCCGAATCTGTTAAAAGACGGCAGAGAGATGTACGCATATCGTTTTGACGGTTACTGGAAAGACGTTGGAACCATCCCTTCCCTGTGGGAGGCAAATATGGAGATCCTCGATCCGGAGCATAGCGGTATCAACCTGTTCGACGATGACTGGAAGATCTACAGCCGCAACAGCGGTATGCCTGGCCACAGGATCAAAGAGGGCGCTGTGATCGAGAATTCCATGATTACAGACGGATGCCGGGTAGCCGGAGAAGTGAAACATTCCATCCTTTTTGCAGGCGTAAAAGTAGAAGAAGGCGCTGTAGTGGAAGACGCCGTTGTTATGGGCGGAACCATTATCAAATCCGGTGCGGTTGTAAAACACTGTATCGTAGCAGAGAACGTTATCATCGGTGAGAACGCGCAGGTAGGCGCTATGCCGACAGAAGAAGAGTCCGGCGTGGCAACGATCGGCGCTGGTATCTACATCGGCGACAATGCAAAGATTGGCCCGAATGCCATGATTGATGAAAATGTAAAGGATGGTGAAGAACAATGGTAATGTCCAACAAGAGCGTACTGGGAATCATTTTCCCGAACATTTATGATAAACTTGTACCGGAGTTGACCAGCGAGCGTCTGATGGCTTCCATCCCGTTCGGAGGCCGTTATCGTATGATCGACTTTCTGTTATCCAGCATGGTAAACTGCGGCATTGACAATATTTCTATTCTGGTCCGCGAGAATTACTTCTCCCTGACAGACCACCTGGGCTCCGGCCGTGAGTGGGATCTGGTGAGAAAAAAAGGCGGCCTGAATATTTTCCCTCCGTTCGCGCAGAAGAGCATGAACGTATACGGCGGACGTATCGAGGCGATCGCAGGTATCCTCGGATTCCTTCGTTCCCAGAAAGAAAAATATGTGGTGATGGCCGACACAAATATCGCCATGAACTTTGATTTCAACGCTATGATCGACGCACACATTGCTTCCGGCGCGGATATCACAGTTTCTTACAAGAAAGAAGAGCTCCCGGCAGATCTCCAGACGATGAGAGACGACTCCAGCAAGGGAACTTACTATACATTTGATATGGACGAAGAGGGCAGGATCAACGGCATCCACATCAACTCTCAGAAGTCCGGTGTACAGAATTACGGCATGAACGTTTATGTGATGGAGAGAGAGCTTCTGATCGATACCATCAACACCGCATTCATCGGCGGCGGCGTGTACTTTGAGAGAGATATCCTTCTGCCTCATCTTGAGGATATGAAGATCTGCGGTTACGAGTATACCAGATATACTTCCCGTATTCTCAGCCTGAGAGGATACTTCGATGAGAACATGAAGCTTCTCGATGATGAGAATCTGGACGCTCTGTTCTCCGGACATTCCATCTACACCAAGATCCGTGACGACAACCCGACCAGATATATCGGCGACGCCAAGGCATCCAACGTGATGATCGCAGACGGCTGCGTCATCGAGGGCGAAGTGGAGAACAGCATCCTGTTCCGTGGCGTTAAGATTGGTAAGGGAGCCAAAGTAAAGAACTGTATCCTCATGCAGGATACCGTTGTGGAAGACGGCGTGGACATCGAATATGTCATCACGGACAAAAAGGTTACGATCACAGAGAATAAACATCTGAACGGAACCGATTCCTTCCCTGTTTTTGTTGCGAAGAGACAGACCGTATAGATCTCTTTTCCCGGACAGGAACCTTAAAATAAAAGAATATATCTGTAAATGTACAGGAAACAGACGATCACTTTTCTGATACATTTACTGTTAAAAAAGCTGCTGCTTCGCGCGAAAGTCAAAGACTTCTGCCGGGGCGGCAGCTTTTTTCGCGGATTGCAAAGTTTTAGACTTTACGAAAGCAAAGGGGACAGTTTATAATAAGAAAATAGAACCGGTGTTCTGAAAATGCAAAGGATTACATTGATAGATGAAAGGATATGTAACATGGAAGCAAGAGAAGTATTAAATCGTGTGAAAAGCGGAGAAATCTCCGTGGAAGAAGCCGAGAAATATTTTAAAAGAGAACCTTATGAGGAACTTGGATATGCAAAACTGGACCTTCACCGGGAAGTGCGCTCCGGCTTCCCGGAAGTCATTTACTGCAGCGGCAAGCCGGACGACTACCTTGTCTCGATTTATCAGAAAATGTACGAACACAACGGGGAGGTTTTCGGCACCCGCGCCAGCCGTCACCAGTATGAGCTGGTAAAAAAAGTCGTGCCAGCCGTCACTTACGATGAGATCTCACACATTTTAAAGGCGGAAAAGCCGGACAAAGCGCACATTGGCTGTGTCGCCGTCTGTACCGCCGGTACTGCGGACATTCCGGTGGCGGAAGAGGCTGCGCAGACTGCCGAATACTTTGGCACCCATGTGGAGCGCATCTTTGATGTGGGCGTCAGTGGTATCCACCGGCTTCTGTCCCGGGTGGAAACTATTCAAAGCGCCAACTGTGTGGTCGCCGTGGCAGGCATGGAGGGCGCCCTTGCCAGCGTCCTCGGCGGACTGGTTTCCAACCCGGTCATCGCCGTGCCGACCTCCGTGGGCTACGGCGCCAGCATGAACGGTCTGTCCGCTCTCCTCACGATGATCAACTCCTGCGCCAACGGCATCGCCGTGGTCAATATCGACAACGGCTATGGCGCCGGATATATGGCGACCCAGATCAATCGGCTGGCGGAGCGGAAGCCTCGGGAGTAAATGGCAAAGCTTAGAACCTGGACGTTTACATTGCAAAATCGATATAATAGAAAGGATACGATATGCCACAAAATGACAGAAGAGAACGTGGACAAAATGACCGAGTAGAAAATGATATGGCACAAAAAGCCTTTGCGAAGTTGGAGCTTCTGAAAACATGGTTCCGGGAAAAAGACAGAGTCGCCATCGCCTTCTCCGGCGGAGTGGATTCCGCCCTCCTGTTAAAAGCTGCCTGTGACGCGCTGCAAAATAAAAACAATACGGATGAGACGAATCCGGGGAATCGGGACAGTGTTGGCGATACTGTGTGTGAACAGGAAAAAGTGCTTGCCATCACGGCAGATTCCCGGGTATTTCCGGGCAGAGAGCGAACAGAATCCATCGAATTCTGCAAAAGTCTCGGGTGCCGCCAGATCATTTTCCGATTCGGCGAGATGGAAGTTCCCGGATTTGCCGATAACCCGCCGGATCGCTGCTACATTTGCAAGACAGCGCTTTTTACCCGCATGAAAGCCATCGCGGCCGAGAACGGCATGGACATCCTGGCGGAAGGCTCCAACATGGACGATCTGGGCGATTACCGTCCGGGACTCCGCGCCATCGCGGAACTCCACGTTGAAAGTCCGCTGAGGGAAGTGGGCCTCACCAAAACAGAGATACGTTTCCTCTCAAAAAAACTGGGACTGCCCACCTGGCAGAAACCGTCCTTCGCCTGCCTCGCCTCCCGCTTTGTCTACGGTGAGACAATCACCGAAAAGAAGCTTGCCATGGTGGAACAGGGTGAACAGCTTTTATTCTCCCTCGGTTTCCATCAGTTCCGGGTACGCATCCACGGCACTCTCGCCCGCATCGAGCTGCTGCCGGAGGAGATGGACAGACTCCTTGCCCCGGCGCTTAGGAAAGAAATCGCAGAGAAGTTCCGGAAGTTTGGATTCTCCTATGTGACCTTGGATCTGCAGGGGTATCGGACGGGGAGTATGAATGAGGGGATAGAGAAGTAAGAAGAGAGGATGGAAAAATAGGGATATTTTAAAACAGATAGTATCCATATGCTTTCTGCAAGAATGTTGCCAATTGGCATGAGCCTGTCAGGTAGTTTCGTTGATTGTTTTATCGAAATCGAGGTAAGGTGAATGAAGAAGATTTCTGATTATCAAAAAGAGTTCTCAGAAGAATTAAGGGAGCTAGAAGAGCGTCTCTCCCAGATTGAAAAGCGTCTGGAGGAACTTCCTCCTGAGACTGTTCTCATCAAAAAAATAAAGGGGAAGCCGTATTATTATCGGCAGTTCAGACAGGGTGGAAAGACAGAAAGTAAGTCATTAGGTGCGGTGAAGCCGGGGAACATTGCGGAGGAAGAGAGGCTGATCATAGAGCGAAAACAGCTTTTGGATGAGCGAAAAGAGCTGCTGGCTCTGCGCGGTATATTGCAGAGGGCAGAAAAGGCTTTGAAAAAAGAAATAGATAAAAAGCCGATGCTGGAAGATTACTCTTTCGAGGTGTACTGGAAAGATGAGCTTACGGCGAAAGTGAGGGTAAAAGGGAAAGATGTCTATGTTTCCAGTTACTCGAATCAGCCTGGAAAGCGACTCTTTCCGGCAGGAAAGCTCAGCCGTTTTCAATTGAGTGAAATTCTGAAGACCAGGTGCTGGGATGAGGGCAGACCAGATATTAAAAAGTTGCTTCGTGTTCGCGGCATAGAGGAGTACAACCCTCTGGCAATCGTCCGAAAGACCCATGGCGTCAGTTGGAATGACTTTATTTGGATACGGTTTCCGGGAGAGAAACTGACAGCGAAGGATGTGCTGGTGAGGTGAGGATATGTTTCATGAATATTTAAGTGAAAGCGATATTGTGGTAATGGACGGAACCAGCGAAGGGACACAAATTAAATATAGAAAAGGAGATTATTGGTATAAAGAAGATAATCGGGGAAGAGAGGGCCTGACAGAATATCTTGTGTCACATTTTCTGACATTTACGGATTTGCAGCCTGAGGAATACGTTTTGTATGAACAGGGATACATTAACGGGGAGAGGGGATGCCGCAGTAAAAATTTTTTGATGGAACATGAATCGCTACTTACATTTTATCGCCTGTACTATTCAGAGTTTGGTGGTAATCTGGCAGAACGGCTGGCTAAGATACCGACTATGGAAGAACGGATCGCGTTTACGCTCAAGATGGTTCGCAGCATTACCGGATTGGATGTGACAGATTATCTCAAAAAAGTATTGATGCTGGATATGGTAGTTTTAAATGAAGACCGCCATGTAAATAATCTCGCAGTGATTTTTGATGGTAGTAAGTTTCGGCCAGCGCCGATTTTTGATAACGGTATTTCACTTCTGACAGCGAATGTCAGTGTGAACTGGCATTTTCCAGTGGAAGAAAATGTAAAGAGGGTCATAGCCAGACCGTTTTCCGGTTCCCACGAGAAAATGTATGAATACTTTGGAAAAGGATTCTCTGTAGATTGGGACGGCTTTCTGTATTGGCTGGACGGACAGGAAGAAACGAAAGAAAAAGAAGTGTTTCTATATCAGGCAAAACGGTATAGGAATGATAAACTTGACCTGGAAGGAAATGAACTTAGGGAAAATGGGAGGATTGTATGCAAAAAGTGATGTTGAGAAAATGTTTTGGCGCAGGCGTTCTGGCGAGCTGCCTGACTGTGGCTGTGACTTTGGTGCAGCCGGTTTTGGCGGCGGATGCGGGCAGTTTACGGGAAAGTGGTTCTGCTGCCGCGGCAAATGCGCGGGACGCCGGAGCGCAGGAAATGCGTGTGCAGGCTAAGAAGATGAGCAAAAAGAACTGGTATAAGAAGGTGATGAAGAAGCGGAAAGGCAGCTATAAGGTGCGGTGCTGGAATTACGGCTATTCTTACCGATATAAGAAGATTCGGACAAAGCTGTCGGAGTATGATTATTATAATGTGGCGGACGTCAACGGAGATGGGACCAGCGAGCTTTTGCTCTCTACCAGTTCCACGGGAAGAGGGTTTAAGTCCCGGGTGCTTGTCCTTACATTTCGTAAAGGAAAGGTGAAGCCGCTGATGGCTTTTGAGGAATTGAGGAACGGCCTGTTCCTGCGCGATGGAAAGCTGTACGCGCAGGTGGGCGGCAGTACGGAGAGTATTATCACCGGATATAAGATCAATAAGGGAAAGGCGAAGCAGTTTGTGAAGTTGGAGCGGCTTAGGAGATGGCCGGATGGAAGCCGGTACGCAGTGACGACGTACTGGAAGAACGGAAAGCAGATCAGCGAAGCGCAGTATAATGCGGAGTGCCAAAAGACGGTGGCATATCAGACGCCGCTTGGTTTTGTACCGATTCGATGATCGGGAGCTTTATAAAAGGCAGTAGATACCGGATGGAGAGGAAGAATCTTTCATGTATACCTATGATGAGTTAAAGAATTTTGTGGATCACTGCGGGCGCTGTCCGCTGGCGCGGACAAGGAACCGGGCGGTGATGGGGCGGGGCAACCTCCGGTCACCGGTTTTGTTTATCGCGGAGGGAGCCGGCAGGAATGAGGACAGGGACGGGATACCCTTTACCGGACAGTCGGGACAGGTGTTTGACCGGCTGCTGAGGGAGATTGGCATGACGAGGGAGGATGTGTATATTACCAACATCGTCAAGTGCCATCCGCCGGGAAATCGGGATCCGAAACCGGAGGAACAGGAGGCGTGTATCCCGTATCTGAAATATGAGACGCTGCTTCTTCGGCCGAAGATGATCGTCTGTCTGGGACGGGTGGCTGCGCAGCGGATCATCCGGCCGGATTTCCGTATCACGAGAGAGCACGGCAGTTTCCTTCTGCGGAAGGGGGTATGGCTCACGGCGGTTTACCACCCGTCAGCTATTCTCCGGGATGATACGAAGTATCCGGAAACGGTGGTGGATTTTCGGGCGATCAAAAAAAGGCTGATGTGAAGTCAGCCTTTTTTCTTGCCCTTATTTCTTGCGATTGCTCTCGTAGTCTTTGAGGGCCGCCAGCGCTTTCTTTGACAGCGGATAGAGCATAAAGATGTTAAATACTGTCATCAATCCGACACCCACATCGCCTAAGTCCCATACGACCGAGTAGGCGGCCAGTCCGCCGATAAAGAGCATGATAAGCGCCAGTATCTTGTAGATGGTCTGGGACGTCCAGTTATCGCCGAACAGGTACGCCACGTTGGAGCGGGCGTAAAAGAGAACGCCGATGAAAGTGGAAAAACTGAACAGGAAGATGATCACGGCGATGAAGATGACGCCGAATTCTCCCAGGTGATACTGCATGGAAGTCTGCAGCAGATCCATTCCTTCCAGTCCCCGTGTGAGTTTTTCCGGAGTGAGCAGCATGATCATGGCGGTGCAGCTGCAGATTAATATGGTGTCGATAAATACGCCGAGGGCCTGGGAAAGACCGACTTTTGCCGGATGATCTGTCTCCGCGGTGGCAGCGGCGCACGGAGCGGAACCGGAACCGGCCTCGTTGGAGAACAGTCCCCGCTTGACGCCGTTCATCACGACGGCGCCGAATCCGCCGGCGGCTACCTGGCGAAGTCCGAATGCCTCGGAGAAAATGCGTCCGAAGACAGAGGGCAGGAGGTCAATGTTGACGATGATGAGGATGATCGTCATCAACAGATAGATGCCAGCCATGATCGGTACCATGATGTCCAGCACCCGGACGGTGGCATTTTTGCGAAGAACGATGACCGCACCCAGGATGACCAGGACGATGGTGGTGTACAGCGGCGGAATATGGAATGCATTTTCAAAAGCGGATGTCACGGAGTTGCTGACCACCTGGCTGATGCCGAACCAGCAGATCAGACCGGAGAGGGCAAACAGCACGGACAGTGGCACATAACGACGTTTTTTACCGCTTCGCTCCTCAAAATATTTATGAATATAGTAAGCAGGACCGCCCCGCCATCCGCCGTAGAGCGGGTCTTTTTCTTTGTAGAGCTGGGCGAGAGTTGCCTCGATAAATGCGGTGGACGAGCCGATGATGGCAGTCACCCACATCCAGAAGACAGCGCCGGCGCCCCCGGCGGAGATGGCGGCAACCACGCCCACCAGATTGCCCATGCCGACACGGGTCGCCGTGGACACGATCAATGTCTGGAGAACAGACAGCGCGCTGTTTTTTTCATCTTTTCTGCCGATCACAGCGGCGACCATATCTTTGAACAGACGCACAGGGAGAACCTTCGTGCGGATGGTGAAGTAGATCCCTGTGGGAATCAGCAGGATCACCAGGATGGACAGCGGAAGCGTTCCGCCGCCGGGAAGGGGAAGATAGAATAAGTCTCCCCACAAAAAATTGTAAACAGTCTCGATTAATGTAACCATACTTTCCTCCATAAGAAAGAGCCGCGGGAAGAAATTGCCCTTACGACTCTCAACGAAAATGAAAACTTTTGTATTTTACGGCTGTAATGCGCTTTAACGATAAAAAGCGCATTACAGAGAGTATATAATTTCTTTTGGCATTTGTAAAGAAAATCCTGTACTTGTCTCTGCATTTTTTACACCCGTTTTATCTTTTCGGAGAAAATGTATGACGAAAACCCTCTGACTTGGCGTGGAAAAAGATGCTTTGATATGCTATTATTTTATACGATGGTATCAGAAAGAGAAAGTGCATAAGCACGCAGCTATCTGTGTATTCAGGGGGACAAAATGCTTTTTGGTTCTTAATATCAAGTATATATTGTAGTAGAAAGGAAAACAAACGATGGCAAAAACACTTTACCTGGAATGTAATTCCGGGATCAGCGGAGATATGACGGTGGCGGCCCTCCTCGATTTGGGCGCCAGCGAAGAAGTTCTGATGGAAGCGCTGGACAGTATTCCGGCGGACGGATTTTCCGTGGAAGTAACCAGGGTCAGGAAGTCCGGTGTGGACTGCTGCGATTTTGCGGTGCTTCTGGATGAAGAGCACGAGAATCATGATCACGATATGGAATATCTGCACGGGCATCCGCGCGAACATCATCACGCGGAGGAACCCGGGCATGATCACGGGCATCACCACGAAGAAGACCATGGACATGATCACGAACATCACCATGAAGACGACCATGGACATGATCACGGGCATCACCACGGGGAAGAACACGAACATGTTCATGAACATACCCATCATCATGCTCACCGGGGAATGAAAGAGATACGGGAGATGATCGCCGCCACGAAGATGACGCCTCACGCCAGAGAGCTGGCGCTGCGGATTTTTGAGATCATCGCGGAGGCAGAGGCGAAAGCCCATGCGGTTCCGGTGGAGCAGGTGCATTTTCATGAGGTGGGGGCCATTGATTCCATTGTGGATGTGGTGGCAGCGGCGGTCTGCCTGGATAATCTGCACATTTCTGAGGTGATCGTTCCGAAGCTCTGTGAGGGCACGGGGACAGTGCGCTGCCAGCATGGCGTGCTGCCGGTACCGGTGCCGGCGGTGGCAAATATTGTGGCAAAGAGCGGTCTTTGTCTGGAGATCATGGACGTGCAGGGAGAGTTTGTGACGCCGACAGGCGCGGCTATCGCGGCGGCAGTTTGGACGGGAAGTGAGCTGCCGAAACGGTTTAAGATCGACAGAATCGGTCTTGGCGCCGGCAAACGTACCTATGAACGGCCGAGTATCTTGCGGGCGATGTTGATCGAGCCGGAGGCGCAGGATGATGGTATGACGAAGGGAAGCACTGCGCCGCAAGTCGGTGAGACATTACAGGAAAACGCTGCGGCCCGGAAGAACATTTCCGATCCGAAAGACATCATCTGGAAGCTGGAGACAAATATTGACGACTGTTCCGGCGAGGTGCTCGGCTATGTGATGGAGCTGCTCTTTGAGGCAGGTGCCCGGGACGTGCATTATTATCCGGTGTTTATGAAGAAGAATCGTCCGGCATGGCAGATGAACGTGATCTGCGATGAGAGAGACATTTCACGGATGGAAGAAATCATTTTCCGTGAGACGACGACCATCGGCATCCGCCGGATGCAGATGGAGCGGACGGTGCTTGCAAGGGAAAACCGGGAGGTGGACATGAGCGCCGGAAGGGTGCAGGTGAAGGTCTGCCGGTATGGAAATGTGACAAAGTATTATCCGGAGTATGAGAGTGTGAAAAGGCTGAGTCGGGAGACCGGGCGCAGTTACCAGGACATTTATCAGGACACTGTTTCTGCGTGCCGGACGACGGAGAAAAGGTAACGTTCCTTATCTGCGGTAAGGCTTATCAATCTGAAGTTATGGATCATAAAATATAGTAGATCAGGGAGGAAAAATCATGGCATATTTAGGAGAAGAAATTAAGAAACTTGGGTTTGGTCTGATGCGTCTGCCGATGAAAGGCGATGCGATCGATCTGGAGCAGACAAAGGCGATGGTGGACCGTTTTATGGAGGAAGGATTTACTTATTTTGATACGGCGTGGGCGTATGCCGGCAGCGAGGACGCCATCCGGCAGGCGCTGGTGGAGAGATATCCGAGAGAGTCTTTCCAGCTCGCCACGAAAAATGCCGCCTGGATCAACTGCAAGACGAGAGAGGAGGCGATCGCGCAGTTTGATACCTCGTTAAGACAGACCGGCGCCGGATACTTTGATTTTTATCTGCTTCATAATCTGGGCGAACATCGGACGAAGTTTTTTGACGACTTTGATATGTGGAGCTTTGTGCGGGAGAAAAAAGAAGAAGGGCTGATCAGGCATATCGGCTTTTCCTTCCATTCCACACCGCAGGAGCTCGATAAGATTCTGACCAGACATCCGGAGATGGAGTTCGTACAGTTGCAGATCAACTATGGCGACTGGGAGAACCCGGCCATCCAGTCAAGAGCCTGCTATGAGGTGGCAAGAAAACATGGCAAGCCGGTCATTATCATGGAACCGGTCAAGGGTGGAATGCTCGCCAATCCTCCGGAATCTGTGCAGGAGATTTTCCGGAAAGCGGAGCCGGATTCTTCCTGTGCTTCCTGGGCGCTTCGATTTGCGGCAGACCTTGACGGCATCATCACGGTACTTTCCGGCATGAGCAATATGGAGCAGATGGAAGATAACTTATCCGTCATGAAAAACTTCAACGGGCTTTCGGAGGAAGAGAGAAAGACGCTTGATGAGGCGCGGGAGGCTTTAAATAAAATCCCTCTGATCCCGTGTACTTCCTGTAACTACTGCGCCAAAATCTGTCCGCAGGACATCGGCATTTCCGGTTCCTTTACGGCCATGAATTATCTTACTTTGTATAAAGATAAGGCAGCGGCGAAACATCAGGAAGACTGGCTGGTGAGCGGTCATGGACGCAAACCGGCGTCCGAGTGCATCAAATGTGGAAAATGCGAGGTAGTCTGTCCACAGCACATTTCCATTCGTGAGGAACTTGTGCGGGTGACAGAAAGTCTGGCATGATCTGTCCGTACGGGCGATTGCCATCAGAGGGTGTGACAGAAAACAGAGAAGAAAATGGGGGACGACATGTCCGTCAACATGCGTCTTGTGCCCAACCCGGGAGATGGCATTGTCGCCGCCATCGCGGACTTTTTACATAAGGATATAGGTTTTGCGAAGAACCTGTTTGACCTTGTGAACATTTCCATGACGTTTGTGATCGGTATTGTTTCCGGACATTTTCTGGTCGGTATCGGCGTGGGGACGATCTTTGCCGTGATCGGTGTGGGAAGAGTGGTCGCGGTGTTCAATCATCTGTGCAAAGGCCGTATGGATGTGCTGTCCGGAATTGCGGACAAGACCGATCGCGGCATCCATGAGGAAGCCTGCCCGGAGCAGGCGTGAAGGTGTCAGAGAGCACAATAGGAGAGAGAAAATGAATGAAGAAATGAAGCGCTCTGTCAGCAAAGGCAAGAGTGCCTCCGATGGTCTGCCGGAAGACAGGCCGGAGAATGTACAGACAAAACATCAAGGTGGCAATGGTGAGGAGAATCCGCTGGGAGCGGAACCGGTCTCCAGCCTTATGGTACGTTTTGCCGTGCCGAGTATTGTGGCGATGCTGGTCAGCGCTCTTTACAATATCGTGGATCAGCTTTTTATCGGGCAGGCAGTGGGAACGCTGGGAAATGCGGCGACCAACGTGGCATTTCCGCTGACCACTTCCTGTGTGGCGCTGGCATTGATGTTCGGCATCGGCGGCGCTTCCTGTTTTAATTTAAATATGGGAAGAGGAAACAAAGAGCAGGCGATCTATTTTGTAGGAAATGCATTGGTCTGTCTGGCGGGCAGCGGTCTGCTGCTCTGTATCCTGACGCAGATTTTTATGGAGCCGCTGCTGATCTTGTTTGGCGCGCCGGACAATGTGTTGCCTTATGCAAAGACGTATGTGAGGATTACGGCGGTGGGATTTCCGTTTCTGATTCTGACCACTGGCGGCTGTCATCTGATTCGTGCCGACGGCAGCCCGCAGATGGCGATGATCTGCAACCTGACGGGAGCTATTATTAACACGATTCTGGATGCCATGTTTACCATGGTCTTCCACTGGGGGATGGCCGGAGCCGCCATCGCGACCGTCATCGGTCAGGTTGTTTCTGCAATTATTGTGGTGCGTTATCTGCTGCATTTTAAGACGATGCCGCTGCTGTCGGAACACTTCCGTCTGCAGGCGGTGTATGTGAAGCGGACGGCACAGATCGGTCTTGCGTCCTTTTTCAACCAGATTGCCATGATGGTCGTGCAGGTGGTGCTCAACAATTCGCTGACCTATTATGGTGCCCGTTCCATTTACGGGGAGGCGATTCCGCTGGCCTGCGCCGGCATCGTCATCAAAGTGAATCAGGTCTTTTTCTCCATTGTGATCGGGCTGGCACAGGGAAGCCAGCCGGTGGAGAGCTTTAACTACGGAGCGGAAAAATACGACCGTGTGTGGAAGGCTTACCGTCTGGCGGCCACGGCAGGCGTCATTATCTCGGTGATTTCTTTCGCGCTGTTTCAGATATTTCCGAGGCAGATCCTGTCCCTCTTCGGCACGGGAACAGCAGAATACTTTGAATTTGGTGTGCGGTTTTTCCGCATTTACCTGTTCTTTATCTGGCTGGATGCGCTGCAGCCGATCACATCCACCTTCTTTACGTCCATCGGCAAACCGGCGAAAGGTATTTTCCTGTCTCTGACCAGACAGATCATTTTCTTTGTGCCGCTGCTTTTGATCCTTCCGGTCTTTCTGGGAGTGGACGGATGTATTTATACCGGGCCGATTGCAGACTTCGTGGCGGCGATGGTCACCATTGTGATGGCAGTTCTGGAGTTTCGCAAGATGCCAAAGACGGCGGTAATCCGGGAATATGGCAACAGATGATAAGAAATGTACAGGGATGTACATGTTCACAGTTCGCGGCCAGAACCTGTCTGTGCCCAGAACGTCATCTGTGCTGCGTAAAGTTGCCTGTTGCATGCGTTCTCCGGTATTCCCCCGGTGTGCAGCCGTACCATTTTCGGAAGTAGCGGATATAAGTGCTGGCAGAGGCAAAGCCGGTGTCAGACGCAATCTGTGTGACAGGATGGTTCGTGTCTGTTAAAAGTGCCGTACTCATGTGCAGACGATATTTGATGAGATATTGATACGGCGGTTCGCCCACGAATCTGTGAAAGCAGCGCAGGCACTCAGTCTTGCTGATGTGAGCGGCCGCGGCGATCTCCGTGACAGATATTTCTTCCTTATAATATGTGTGAAGGAAGGAAAGCATTTCGCGAATGCGCGCATACTCTCTCGTGGGCGCATTGGCCGGCAGCTCCGGCAGCACATCAAGAAATTCCTGCCAGAGAGAGACTAAAGCCACGCTCAGGGCGTATTCCCGGCGTGGTTCTTTTTTTATGGGAGAAGAGGGGGCGTCTGTACATTTTCCGGAAACACTGCCTTGCCGGGCGGAAGCCGATTGGGAGTCGAAAGCGAAATACCGGTCATCCAGAGCGCGGACAGCCCGAAGCACAGCGGCATGATTTTCTTCCTTTAACAGAAAATGTGTAAAGCCCGGATGATAGAGAATGGCATGGACATCCCGTTTTTCCATGATACTGCCTGGAAAAAAGCTGAGCATCCGCTCCGGAATAAGAAAACTGTGATACCGACAATCTTCCTTTTCCGTCGTTTTGTGGGGAACCATCCGATTGATAAACAGACACTCCCCGGCGCACAGATCAAGGCCTTCATCGTAAACTTGTGTGTGAATGACGCCCTGCAAAACGAAAATAAACTGTACTTCCTCATGCCAGTGGAGTACCCGGAACCCTTCATTAGAAGGTGTACATACCTGGCTGGCGACATCAAGCACCAAAAGAGGAAAGTCCCCGCCGTCATGGGGATTGTGAGAATAAATGGGAGAAGACATAATAACTCCTTTGTGATAGTATTTCTGTTACGATTTTGGTTCTTTTTTTCTATATTATAGGTGTAAATCCCCTATTATACAAGGAAAAAAGACGGTAATATGACATATGGGAAGAGGATGAGGGAAAGTGCCGGGCTGTTGCCAAAGACTTTCCCTCACACTATGGAATATCAGGAGGAAACTATCATGATCATTGACGGAAATGAAATTGAAAAAGCTGCCATGAAGGAATTTCACAGAGGAAACCGGAAAGAAGGTCTGCGAATCCAGGAAGAATTCGCCTCCGCCTTTCGGGAAGAGTACAAAGAAAAAGACCACTGTCCCTGCAAAAAAGCCTGCCGCTATCACGGCAACTGCAAGGAATGTGTCGCCATCCACCGGGCGCATCAGGAACATGTGCCAAACTGCCTGCGACCGATGCTCAACCAGAAAATCCGCCTGCTGTCAGAACTGACCGAGCATACCATTGCAAATGAGGTGGAAGCGCCGGAAGAAGTGACAGTGGGGAGTTGTAAAGGTGATAACAGACTTCTCATATAACAGACGATGCCATTTGTTCTCATACAGTTCCTCCCGACTCGACCCTCACTCGGGCTACTGACATTTTCTGATCAACAGTGAGAAATCACCTTGCGATTTCTCACTGCTTTCTCCAAGTCTTAGCCAGCCCTCCCTCACAGCTCGCGGTCGGAAACTGTATGCACTTCAAATGGCATCTGTATATGGGGAAAATCTGTTTCATCTTTACAAGAATCCTGTGTATGTTGGCAAAACAGCAGGCTATAGACATAGATAATTGTTTTGTCGAGGGGATAAGAAACAGATAATTTTACACAGCACAGATGACGTTCCGGACACAGACAGACTTCGACTGCGAGCTGTGAGCGAGGACGGTCATATTCCCCGCATAGCTGAGCCTGTCGTTCCGTCTGAGTGAGGGCCGAGCAGGAGAAACTGTCTGTGCTCCAGCGTCATCGTCTGTGTTACAGGTTATCTTTCTTATCACCGCGATAAATCCCCATTTTGAGCGAGAAAACTCTCTCGTTTTATGTTATAATACCCCCGACACATTTTTTGTGCCGGGATTTATAATGATAAGAATTTCCCGGGGATTCTTTGTTATGGAAAGTTTTTCGACGGGAAATCAATGGTTTGTTCTGCAGAGAGGAAAGGAATATGAAGAAAGAAAACTGGAAGGCGCTTTTGCCGATTGGGGTATTTCTGGTACTGTATCTGGGGCTGGGGATTTTGTTTGAGTATGTGATGAAGATACCGATGGGGTTTTACAATGTGCCGATCGTTGTTTCGTTCCTGGCCGCTTTGCTGGTGGCCTGTGTGCAGAATCCGAAGCTGGATTTTGACCGGAAGCTGGAGATCATGGCAAAGGGAGTGGGCGATAAAAATATCGTGACCATGATCCTCATTTTTCTGGCGGCCGGTGTGTTTGTGGGCGTAGTGGGAAGGAGTAGCGCGGAGAGTGTGGCTTACTGCCTGCTGTCGCTGATCCCGGCGCAGTATGCGGTGGTTGTGTTGTTCGTGGTCAGTGCGTTTGTATCTCTGGCCATGGGAACATCGGTGGGGACGATCACGTTGCTGACGCCTATCGCGGTGGCCGTGTCGGAGGCGTCCGGATTTGGGGCGGCTTCCTGCGTGGGCGCTGTGGTGGGGGGAGCCATGTTTGGCGATAACCTGTCTTTTATCTCCGATACGACGATCGCGGCCTGCAACGGGCAGGGCTGTGCGATGCGGGATAAGTTCCGGGCTAACTTTAAGATCGCCCTGCCGGCGGCGCTGGCGGCCATGGTTGTCATCTTCTTTGTGACATCAGGAAATGTACCGGAAGGCCGGATCGTACAGGATTACAATCTGATTCAGGTGATCCCATATCTGCTGGTGCTGGTGGGAGGTATCGCCGGCGTCAATGTTTTTGTGGTGCTTTTGATCGGTATCGTGTCCGGCGCGGCGATCATACTGGCGACGGGAAATGTCTCCGGTGTTGACCTGCTTGCCAACATGGGCTCCGGCGCGTCAGGAATGTACGAGACGATCATGGTGACGATCCTTGTGTCAGCCATCGGCGGTCTCATCGGAGAGTACGGCGGATTTGAAGCATTGCTGCATTTTATTAAGAGAGTATTCCGGAGCCGTAACGGCGGCAAACTGGGAATCGGCCTGCTGGTTGGCGCGCTGGATATCGCCACAGCTAACAATACGGTGGCCATCGTCATGGCGAATCCGATTGCGAAGGACATGTCGGAGGAGTATGGAATCACACCGCAGAATACGGCCTCCATCCTCGACACATTTTCGTGCATTTTCCAGGGAGTGATCCCTTACGGCGCGCAGATGCTCATCGCCCTGTCGGCGTCAGCGGAGCTTGGCTGTGAGCTGTCGGGCTTTGATGTGATGCCGAATCTGATCTATCCGTATATGCTGCTCATCAGTTCTCTGATTTTTATGTTTTTTGTGCCGGATAAAAAGGCGCAGAGATAAGGTTGGAACATGGTGGATTGTGCGTGGAGAAATACGAAAAGTAGAAAAAAGTCTTGCCAAGGCTTAGAAAAAGAGTATAATAGATAAATGTAAGGATTCTTACACAATTGAAAACGGGGAGCTTGCGTATCAAGCAGGCTGAGAGGAGACTGAATCGTCTCGACCCTTTACCTGATTTGGATAATGCCAACGTAGGGATATAAGTACGAAGGATTTCGGCGGATATGTCAGATTGGCATATCCGCCTTTTGGCGTTTTATGACAGAATCAGGCGGCGCTGCCAGACGGCAGCAAACCATCAACCCGGCGGTCGTGAGGCTGTACGATCAGATAAAAGGAGGAAATGAGATGTTTGGAAACTGTCTTGATAATGTGAGAAAAAATGTACCGTTAGTGCATAATATCACCAATTATGTGACGGTAAATGATGTGGCAAATGTACTGCTGGCCTGCGGCGGCAGTCCGATCATGTCCGATGATCCGAGGGATGTGGTGGATATCACTTCCATCTGCGGTGGACTGAATATCAATATCGGAACGCTGAACGAGAGAAGCATTGCGGGGATGTTCGCCGCCGGAAAGCGTGCCAATGAACTGGATCATGTGGTTCTTCTGGACCCGGTGGGCGCAGGAGCCAGCGCGCTTCGGACGGATACGGCGGTTCAGATTATGGATGAGATTGAGCTGACAGCGATCCGGGGGAACATTTCGGAGATCAAGACGCTGGCGCTTGGCAGCGGCACCACAAAAGGAGTGGACGCTGACGTGGCGGATGCGGTGACGGAAGAGAATCTCACCGAAGCGGTCGCTTTTGTCAAAGAATTTGCCCAAAAAGCCGGCTGCATCGTGGCGATCACCGGAGCCATCGACCTGGTCAGCGACGGGGAGACTTGCTATGTCATCCGAAACGGACGCCCGGAGATGGGAAGGATCACCGGAACCGGATGTCAGCTTTCCGGTATGATGACCGCATTTCTTGTGGCTAACCCGGACAATCAGACAGAGGCGGCGGCAGCGGCAGTCTGCGCCATGGGCCTTGCCGGGGAGATCGGCTGGAGCCGGATGCGGGAAGGAGACGGCAACGCCACCTACCGGAACCGGATCATTGACGCCATCTACAACATGGACGGCGCAGCTCTTGACGCGGGCGCCCGGTATGAGATCCGGTGAGATATGGATCGTGTGGCAAATGTGACACATTTAGGACGATCGGGACAGATCATGCAATCAATGGGAACGGACAAGGACATCGGGTATAGAAGAAGGAAAGGAAGACAGGGATGAGAGTCGATAAAAAAGATCTGCTTTTATATGCGGTCACGGACAGAAGCTGGCTGGGCAGCCACACGCTGTATCAGGATGTGGAGGCAGCCATCAAAGGCGGAGCTACCTTTATTCAGCTTAGGGAAAAGAATCTGGATGAGGCACATTTTCTGGAAGAAGCAAAGGAAATCAAAGAATTGTGCAAAAGATACCAGGTTCCGTTTGTGATCAATGACAATGTGGACATTGCCCTTACCATGGACGCCGACGGCGTTCATGTGGGACAGAGCGATATGGAAGCCGGCAGCGTCCGGGAAAAGCTGGGGCCGGATAAGATCATCGGTGTGTCCGCCCAGACGGTGGAGCAGGCAGTCTTGGCGCAGCAGAGGGGCGCGGATTATCTTGGAGTCGGCGCAGTTTTTCCGACCGGTTCCAAAGACGACGCGGTGGAAGTCAGTCAGGAGACGCTGCGCGCCATCTGCGAGGCGGTGGACATTCCGGTCATCGCCATCGGCGGTATCAGCACAGGAAATGTGATGGAACTTGCCGGGAGCGGCATCTGCGGCATCGCGGTCATCAGCGCCATCTTTGCGAAGCCGGATATCGAGGCGGCGGCCAGAGAGCTGAAAGAGCGGACAGAGGAAATGCTGCACATTTCTTTCAAATTAGAAAAATAAAGGCGGAAAGAACGACAGGAAGAGAGTATTGATGACCTCAGGAATAAGGACGTCAGGAGATATTGCAAAAGAAATGTCAGAATAAGTCAGAAAAGAGGAGACAAACATGACGGGAGCAATTTTTGATGTGGACGGTACCTTGCTGGATTCCATGCCCATCTGGGAGGATGTGAGCGTCCGCTATCTGCACAGCCTTGGGGTGGAAGCGGAATGCGGTCTGTCTCGGAAACTGGAACGGATGTCTGTGGAGGAAGGGGCTGCTTATCTGAAGAAAACCTATGGGCTGGAAGAGACCCCGGAGGAGATTGCCCGCGCCACGCTGAAAATCGTGGAGGATTTTTATTTTTATGAAGCGCCGTTAAAACCGGGAGTGCGGGAATATCTGGACGAGCTGAAAGCGAGAAAAATCCCCATGGTCATCGCCACTTCCAGCGTGCGGGCTCATGTGGAAGCGGCTCTGCGGCGGCTGGGCGTCCTCGATTACTTTGCGAAGGTATTTACCTGCTCAGAGGTGGGCGCGGGAAAAACGAAGCCGCTCATCTACGAGAGAGCGGGCGCATATATCGGCGGCGATTTCCGGGAAATCGCTGTGTTTGAAGATGCCATTCATGCACTGGAGACCGCAAAGCAGGCGGGCTTTTATACGGTGGCGGTCTACGACCCGTCTGCCGGGAAGGACTGGGATCGCCTGAAAAAAGAGGCCGATGTCGCCGTGACAGATATGCGGCAGCTGATGATATAACGGCAGGCCGGACGAAACAGACAGTGTTAAAAAAGGCGGCACATTGGGGACACCACCTTGTGTCGCGTTACAAAATTAATGCGAACGAAAAAATAAAGTGTGGAAGATATCACTTTCACATCAGCCATGATTGATGCAGCGAGTGCGTCAGAAAGGAGCGAGTATGAGAACAGCATTAACAATCGCTGGCAGTGATTCCAGCGGAGGCGCCGGCATCCAGGCGGATATCAAGACAATGATCTGCAATGGCGTATACGCCATGAGTGCGATCACTGCCCTGACCGCGCAGAATACCACCGGCGTGACAGGAATTATGGACGTTTCCCCGGAGTTTTTGGGAGAACAGCTTGACAATATTTTTACGGATATCCGCCCGGATGCAGTAAAAATCGGTATGGTTTCCTCCGCAGATCTGATTATAAAGATTGCGGAGAAATTGAAAGAATATCATGCGGAGCACATTGTGGTGGACCCGGTGATGGTGGCGACCAGCGGAGCGAAGCTGATCGCAGATGACGCGGTTGCCGCTCTCAAAGAATATCTTTTGCCGATGGCAGAGATCCTGACGCCGAATATCCCGGAGACAGAAGTGTTATCGGGCATGTCCGTGCAGACGGAAGAGGATATGATCGCGGCGGCAAAAATCATCAGTGAAACTTACGGCTGTGCCGTTCTCTGTAAAGGAGGACACCAGTTAAACGACGCCAACGACCTGCTCTATCGCGACGGTTCTTATCGCTGGTTTTATGGCAGAAGGATTGACAATCCAAACACCCATGGCACCGGCTGTACGCTGTCAAGTGCCATCGCCTCCAATCTTGCCAAAGGCTATTCGCTGGATGCGTCTGTAGAGAGGGCAAAGCAATACATTTCCGGAGCCCTTGCCGCCATGCTTGACCTTGGCAGAGGCAGCGGGCCGATGCATCACGGATTTGATATCCGCAGTACATTTACTGCGGAGGCAGAAAACGCAGCGGCAAATGATGCGGTCAGCGATGCGGCTGGCTGTGTCGCCGAACCGGAGAAGACAGATCCGGAAGAGGCGACAGAGATGGCAGAGGAGTCCATGGCCGTGGAAGGGACGGCCGCCGGGAAAGGGGGCTGCCAGTGATGGAACAGAAAAGAACAGGGTTATTTGAAAATGGGCTGATCTGGTTTGGCGCGGCGGTTTCCCTGGCGGAGATTCTCACGGGAACTTATATTGCGCCTCTCGGTTTCGCAAAAGGGCTGGCCGCCATCCTCGTGGGGCATCTCATCGGATGTATCCTGCTGTTTCTTTCGGGAGTGATTGGCGGTACGGTACGAAAAAGCGCCATGGAAAGCGTAAAGATGAGCTTCGGACAAAAGGGCAGCCTGCTGTTTGCCATCTTAAATGTATTGCAGCTGGTAGGCTGGACAGCCATCATGATCTATGACGGAGCCATCGCCGCCGACGGCATCATGCACACCGGCCGGTGGATCTGGTGTCTGGTCATCGGCGCGCTCATTATCCTCTGGATTCTGGTCGGCGTCACAAACCTTGGCAAGATCAATACCATCGCCATGGCAGCTCTGTTTATCCTGACCCTCGTGCTGTGCAAGATCATCTTTTTTGACGGCGGCGCGGCAGGAAATATCTTTTCCGGAGGGGAAGCGGCAGGGGACGCCATGAGCTTTGGCGCCGCGGTAGAACTCTCTGTCGCCATGCCATTATCCTGGCTGCCGCTCATCAGTGATTACACAAGAGAGGCAGAGCATCCGGTGAAGGCCACGGCGGTCAGCGCCGTTGTCTACGGTATCGTGAGCTGCTGGATGTACGTCATCGGCATGGGAGCTGCCATCATCACCGGGGAATCCGATATTGCCCTCATCATGGTAAAATCCGGTCTTGGCATCGCCGGACTCATTATCGTCATTTTCTCCACGGTAACGACCACATTTCTGGACGCCTATTCTGCCGGCGTGTCCGGGGAGACGATTTTTTCCGGCATCCGGGGAAAATATGCGGCGGTGATCGTAACCGTCATCGGTATCATCGGAGCCATCGTGTATCCGATGGATAACATCACGGACTTCCTTTATCTGATCGGTTCCGTGTTCGCGCCGATGATCGCCGTGCAGATCGCAGATTTCTTTCTGTTAAAAAGAAATGCGGAAAGAGAAAATGTGCAGATAGCTAACCTGGCGGTCTGGGCAGTCGGTTTTGTCATCTATCGTATCCTCATGCGCATTGACCTGCCGCTTGGCAACACGCTGCCGGATATGGTGATCACGATTCTTCTCTGCCTGATCGTGGCAAAATGTACGGGACAAAAGCAGAAATAAGATTTTTATTCCCGGTCACTGCGTGAGCGGCAACGTTTTTTTCATAAAAGCCTGCAAGTGAAAAATTTTCTTGACGGCTGAGGAAAGGCTATATTATAATAGATGCCGGAAATAAAATATCGCTAAAACATACTGTGGATTTTTCTGGGTATTGCCATTTTTCGCCACACAATCATTGAGAGGATGATTGTGTGGTTTTTTTATTTCACAGGAATTCCGACTGAACGCAGATGTCCCGAAAAGTTTACGGTTATGAAAAAATTTACAGAGAGGAGAATATGAAAGATGAATGAGACATTTATGAAAGAAAAACCGGTGCTGCCACTGCTGATCTCCATGTCCCTGCCTATGGTCATTTCCATGCTGGTCAATTCTCTTTATAATATCGTGGACAGTTTTTTCGTGGCGAAAATCAGTGAGGATGCCATGACGGCACTCTCCCTTGTTTACCCGGTACAGAATTTTATTAATGCCGTTGCCATCGGTTTTGGCGTCGGCATCAACGCGGTGATCGCGTATCATCTGGGAGCGGGAGAACCGAAGAAAGCCAACGCGGCAGCGACCTGGGGCTTCGTCCTGTCCATGATTCACGGGGCAGTGCTCCTGGTGGGGAGCATCGTGATCATCCCGACATTTCTTCGGATGTTTACTTCCGATGCGCAGGTCATTGATTACGGAATCCGCTATGCCCGGATCGCCTTTGCATTTTCCCTTGTCATCGCCGCCAGCCTCGCTTTTGAGAAAATCTTCCAGTCCGTGGGGCGGATGAAAGTGACCATGGGCGGTATGCTGGCCGGCTGTGTGACGAACATTATTCTTGATCCGGTACTCATTTTCGGCATCGGTCCTTTCACGGCCATGAGTATAGAGGGTGCCGCTCTGGCAACAGGTATCGGCCAGGTGCTGACGGTAGTGATCTATCTGGTCATTTACCTGGCGCGCCCGCTGCCGGTGTGGATTGGAAGAAAGTACCTGATCCGGGAGACCGGGCTGTTTCGCCGCCTGTATTCCATCGGTATACCGGCGACGCTTAATCTGGCGCTGCCGTCTCTGCTCATTTCGGCGCTCAACGGGATTCTGGCAATGTACGGACAGATCTATGTGGTGATTCTGGGAATCTATTATAAACTTCAGACTTTCCTTTATCTTCCGGTCAACGGCATCGTGCAGGGAATGCGCCCGATCATCGGCTATAATTACGGCGCGAAAGAACATAAGAGGGTGAAACAGATTTACCGGATCGCACTGGCGATCAGCGCAGCGATCATGCTTGCCGGTACAGTTGTCTGCCTGGTGGCTCCGGGGCAGCTCATCGGCATCTACACCACCAACCCGGAAACTATTTCCGCCGGCAAAACAGCCCTGCGCCTGATCAGCGCCGGATTCATCGTATCGGCGGTATCTGTCGCCTCATCCGGCGCCCTGGAAGGGCTTGGAAAGGGAGTTCCTTCCTTTATTATATCTTTATTCCGGTATGTCGTGATCATCATCCCGGCGGCATTTCTGTTAAGCCGTATCTTCGGCGCCGTCGGTGTGTGGAATGCGTTCTGGATTGCGGAAACCATTACGGCGGTCATTGCTTTTGTGATATACAGGAGAGCGCTGCGGGGAGGGACAGGGAATTTGTAAAGGTGACAACAGGTTTCTCATATAACAGACGATGCCATTCGTTTCCATACAGTTCCTCCCGACTCGACCCTCACTCGGACTACTGACGTTTTCTGATTGGCAGGGAGAAACCGCAAAGCGGTTTCAGCTACGCTTTACAGGATTAAAAAGGTCTGCTCCTTCGTGCAAGCACGGGAGCCATCCCTTTTCCAATCCTGCTCCCTGCCTTCCACAAGTCTT
>DXGQ01000044.1 GCA_019113845.1 Candidatus Anaerobutyricum avicola | reverse complement strand
GTCTTCTATATACTGTCGGGGGAAGGCCGGATGGATTTGATGTATATATCCTCATCTGATTATAATAAGTAAAAACATAACGGAAAATGACCGCCTTCACTTCATCACGCTTCATCTTATATGTTGGAAGCCGATAAAGAAGCTCCTTTTTCAATGTGGCAAAAAAGCTTTCCATTCGGGCATTATCATAGCAATGATCCACCCCGCTGAGGCTCTGCCTGATATTCATCGCTTCCAGTTCCTCCCGGAATGCCTCGCTGGTATACTGGCTGCCTCGATCTGAATGAAGGACAGCCCCTTTTAACGGGAAGCGAAGGACAGCTGCTTTGAGTGTATCTATACACAGACCGGCACGCATGTGGTTCTGCATCTGGAGGGCAAGGATCTCCCCATTATAACAGTCCATGATTGGTGAGATATATAGCCTGCCATCAAGACATCCTATCTGGGAAATATCAGTAAGAAGCTTCCGGAACGGCTTAGATGAGTGGAAGTCCTGCTTGACCAGATTTTCCTTTTCCTGGATTTCCGTTGTGGCTTTGGTCAGCCCCTTAGGACGCCGGCGCCTCTCATGAAGCCAGCCGTTTTCACGCATTATCCGTGTGACCCTGCGCCTTCCCGCACATATACCAAGGCCGCCAAGGGCTATACGCATCCGGTCAACACCGTAGTTATCATTAAATGGGGATTCATCCAGAATTCTTTTCATTGCAGCCGAAAGAACCGCATCCTTGCCGGGCTTGCCGAGATTTCTTACAAACCGGTAGTATCCGGTCTCACTCACACGGAGGATATCGCACATGACTGATACGGGCCATCTGTCACGGTGCATATGTATGAAACAAAAGCGTTCATGCGCCCTTACTTCTTCCGGCTTGCTGCGAAAAAACCGAGGGCCTCCTTAAGGATCTCGTTGGCACGCCTGGTTTCCCGCAGCTCGGCTTCCAGCTCCCTGATACGCCGGTCCTTGTCGGAAGCAGGGAGAGCCTGATGGCCACTGCCAACAAAAGTATCCGTTCCACGTTGATTACGGATCTTTCGCCATTCAGCAAGTGTATAGTAATTGACGCCGAGCTGTTCAGCTGCCTTTTTAACGCCGATTTCGTCGGAGAGTTGAAGTGCTTGTAGTTTAAATTCTTTGTCGTATTGCATACGTTTTCCACCTTTCTGATGATATCTTATCATCTTTTGGTGGGTTTAACGACTGCATTTAAATGATACTACTCCATTTTCCCTGCAAACTGCACACCCCCACATCACCGGTCTTCCTCCACAATACAAAAACCCCACGGCTCCAGCGTGAGTTCTTCTCCGGTCTGCACACTGCGCCCGCAAAGCAGTTCCATACCGGCAGCAGAGCGGTGAACAACAGTCTGCGTCTGCCCGGAATAGTTCAGGTAATACCGGATGGTTCTGCCTTCGTCATTGGTTCCCTTTCGGACGATGACCGGGAACCGCTCTTCCGGCAGGCTCACACCGGCTGCCGAAAGCACGGAGACCAAAATCGTCTTTAATGTATCTGCGTCAGTCGTGCACCCCAGATAAAATGCCGTCCCTTTTCCGTATATATTCCGGGTCAGAGCCGCATACTCTTTCCAGTTGGCATGCTCGTAAGACAAAAGCACCTCGGCGCTGTCCGGAATCAACAGTTCCATAAATACACGGGCTTCCGGTTTCTCAGCCGTATTCTTAAGAACATTGTCACCAGACACCTCTCTGTCTGTCTTTTCACCCTGTCCGTCCGGCAATTTTCCCGTCAGATATACTTCTCTTGGAAATGTAAACTGATGATAATGCACACCAAGACACTCATGGAGGATGTGCGGCTGCAGTTCATGGCTGACTTTCAGGTTTTCATTGGCAAAGGCCGTCTTAAAGGTGGCAAAAAGCGTGCCTCCCTCTTCCACGTACCGGTTCAGCCTGTGCAGCAGTTCCTCAGGCGCGGCGTATAGTGCCGGGACGATGACAGCCCGGTATCTGGCAAAGTCCGCAGACGTGGATGCCGGCCAAAGGAAGTCGCACTCGATGTTCATCTCGTAGAGCGCATCGTAAATCCAGCGCAGCACATCGTTGTATCGAATCCCGTGATTGCCTGCGGCGGACGCCTCGATGCCGAACCAGTTCAACCCCGTGAGCGCCTCGTTGCTGACGAGGATCGCCACCTGATTTTTCTTCCTGAGATTGACCAGATGGCTGCCAATCTTCTTCCACTCCCGACCAATCGTGCACGCCTCCCGGTAGGTGGCATTTTCCTGAAAATCGTGTCCTAATAGTCCCTTCCAGTACGTCTCCATGGAATTATGGATGGAATGCCAGTGCCAGTACATCACACTGTTCGCGCCGGAAGCCAGATGGCTGTACGCCTGCAGGCGAAGCTGCCCTTTGTACGGCGTCCAGCCCGGCCATCCCTGCGCCTGGGTCTCGATCATCAGGTAGTTGTCCTGCTTTAATGAACGGGTCATATCGCCGCCAAAGGCAATCTCCGCGCCGGTCAGTTCATCCTGGGAAGGATGGTAAATGTCCACTCCCGCGATGGTCAGTGCCCTCGCCGCGTGGTAATGGTTCACCTCCGGCTGTACGCCGAAAGAATGTCCCCTCCATTCAAAATCAAAATTGTGGGTGATAAACTGATCCTCTCTTTTATATTCCCGCACGATATCCGCCTGCCAGGCAAGGAAATCATCCACCAGTGTCCGCTGGAACTTCTCAAACTCCGCACCCAGACTTCCGTTGACTGTTCCCCGCACATCCGGGAAATCTTCCCAAGCGTCAATCCGGTTGCTCCAGTAATCCAGTCCAAACTCCCGGTTCATGGCATCCAGATCATCGTGAAATTTCTTACGCAGATACTTTATGAAGCGTTGCTGTACATTTTCTCCCGCCGTACCGTAATGCTTCGTCTCATTGTCTACCTGAAATCCGATGACACATTTCCGGTGCGCCGTACATTCCATCAGCTTCCGGATGACCCGCTCCGCATAAAAACGGTAGGCCGGATGGGTGATATCCATGATCTGTCGGGAACCGTAGAGCGCCCTGCCCTTTGCCGTGGTCACCAGCACATCCGGATAATCCTTTACCATCCAGGACGGCACGGCATAGGTCGGCGTACCGATGATCACATGGATACCCGCCTCTTCCATGGCGTCCATGACCCTTATCACATGGGAAAAATCAAAGACGCCTTCCTGCGGCTCGCAGGTACTCCATGTGGACTCCGCAATCCGCACGGTGTTGATTCCCGCCTTCTTCATCATCTCCACATCCTGCGTCAGGCGGTCATACGGCATATATTCATCATAATAGGCAGCGCCAAAAAGAAGTTCCTTCATCGTATTCTCCTCTCTGCTTTCTTTTTCTCAGTAAATGTAATGTATGGCCATGTCTCTGTACATCCCATCTTCTTTCTGCCATCCGGGCAGTCAGACATATCGCCGGACAGTACATGACCAAACAGATACATCATATCAAAAATTCCCTGATCTGTCCATCTCTTCTTCCAAACAAGCCTTTCTCATACATTTTTAAAATAAACAGTATATAACACTTGACAACAGTCACGCACTGTTATATACTGTTTACAACAGAGGAGGTCAAATACAATGAAAATCATCATCAATCACTCTTCCATGGTTCCCATCTATGAACAGATTGTCGACCAGATCAAAACGTTGATCCGGGACGGGGAACTAAAGGAAAACGACAACCTCCCTTCTGTCCGCTCTCTCGCAAAAGAATTAAAGATCAGCGCACTGACCGTCAAGAAAGCCTACGACAATCTGGAAGCGGAAGGATTCACCGTGACCATACACGGCAAAGGTACCTATGTGGCGGCAGCCAACGCGGAACTTTTACTGGAAGAGCAGAAAAAAGAAGTGGAAGCCGATTTGGAGATGGCCATACAAAAAGGCAGACGATGCGGAATCAGTGATGAAGATATCCGTACTCTCTTTGAGATGATTCTGGAAGAAAAATGATTCCGGAGACAGGGCGATTCGGGAAGCCGGATGCCTTCAGAAGTAAGATATCTCTGAAAGCGAAATGTCTCCGGAAGCCAGATGATTCCGGACGAAATGATTTAGGAGGATTCCTTATGCTGAAAATCGAACATTTGAGAAAACATTATACGAATTTTTCACTGGACTGCTCGCTCTCGGTGATGCCCGGCTGCATCACCGGCCTGGTCGGCCAGAACGGCGCCGGAAAGAGCACCACTTTTAAGGCGGTGCTTGGTCTGATCGCCGCAGACGGCGGCGATATCACCCTCTTGGGAAAGGATATCCGGACGTTTACTGCCGCAGATAAGGAGAATCTGGGCGTCGTGCTCTCCGATTCCGGTTTTTCCGGCTACCTGACCATCGACGACATCCTCCCGGTGCTGGGCAGTCTCTACCGCCAGTTTGACAAAACATTTTTTATGGAACAGGTAAAAAAGGCCGGGCTGCCCCTTTGCAAACAGATCCGGGAGTTTTCCACCGGCATGCGGGCAAAGCTCAAAGTGCTTGTCGCCATCTCCCATAACGCCCGGTTTTTGCTCCTCGACGAGCCCACCGCCGGCCTTGATGTGATAGCGAGAGATGAACTTCTTGATCTTCTGCGGGAATACATGGAAGCGGATCCGGAGCGGTCTATCCTCATCAGCTCCCACATTTCCAGCGACCTGGAGAGTCTTTGCGATGACATTTACATGATCCACGAGGGCCGCATCGTCCTTCACGAAGAAACCGACGTTCTCTTAAGTGATTACGCTCTCCTGAAAATGAGCGAAGAACAATACGGCGCCCTGGATAAACAATACATTTTACGGGTCAAAAAAGAGACTTACGGCTACAGCTGCCTGACGAACCAGAAGACATTTTATATGGAAAATTATCCGGACGTCGCCATAGAAAATGGCAGTATCGACGAAGTGATCTCCATGATGATACGAGGCCGGGAAGAACTCCTTCAACCATGAAACAGGGAGGTGCAAGGAAATGAAAGGTTTACTGATCAAAGATTTTAAATTAATGAAAATGCAGAAGCGATTTTTTCTTCTTATATTACTGGTGGGCGTTGTCATTACGTTTTCATCCTACGATGTCGTTTTCACCACAGGTTTCATGGCCTTTGTGTCTTCCCTGTTTTCCATAAGCTCCATCAGTTACGATGAATTTGACAACGGCAACGCATTCCTGTTCTCCCTGCCGATTTCCCGCCGCACTTACGCCGTGGAGAAATATATCTTCGGCGCGATTCTCGGCTGCTGCGCCTGGATGCTGGCGGTGATCCTCACCACATTGGTGGGCTTCTTCAAAGGGATTTATCCTGATACGGAAATGTGGTTAAGCGCAGCTTTTATTCTGTCCATGATGTTTGTGATCCTCGCCCTGATGCTGCCGTTCCAACTTAAATTTGGCGGAGAACGGGGACGGATCGTCCTGATCGTTTGTCTTGCTCTTGTGTCCGTGCTGGGCACGCTGGCAGTCAAAGGACTTCAACTGATCGGTATTGATCTTGTGACCATCCTCGACACGATGCCGACCGTCCATGCGGGCATCCTGGCAGCCATCCTGCTGATCGTCGCACTCCTTCTTCTCGGGTTGTCCTGCCTGATCAGCATCGGCATCGTACAGAAAAAGGAGTTTTGAGCCAGAAAGTAGCCGTCGACAAGTGCTCGATGTCAGAAAGGGGGATGCCTGTGGATATTTTTTGTGTCATCGGCCTGATTGTTTTTGCCTACTACATTCTTGTGAAACGCCACCGATAAAAAAGCAGGAAAAACATTATATGAAAACAAATGTCATATATGAATACTATACATTAAAATAGTGCTGTCACATCAGCGATCCATCGTTGATGCGGCAGCACCTGTCGTCTTATCTTTCTGTTTTATCCTTCCATGGTCTGCTTTATGATACTTTCCATCATATCTTTCGTCAGCATACCGCTCACGTAGCCAAACACATTTCCTTCCCGGTCGATCATGAACGTGGTCGGCAGGGAATATACGCCGTAAGCGCCAAAGAGCTCGCCTTCCGTATCCATGAGTACCGGATAGGTATACCCGTTTTCCTCAAGAAATGTACGGATCTCTTCTTCCGTGCCCTCCTGTCCCATGGAAGGTGTTGCCACTCCAAGGACGACCAGGGCGTCCTCTCCCTCCGTATCATACGTTTCATAAATCTCCTGAATGTCCGGCATCTCCGCCTTGCACGGCGGGCACCAGGTTGCCCAGAAATTGAGGAAAATCGTCTTTCCCTTATAGTCTTCCAGCCGGTGCGTCTCCCCATACTGATCGGTCAGCGCAAAGTCCACCGCCGGGGCTACTTCACCGACTGCATCTTCCGCTCCGTTCTCTTCTCCGGAGCTGTCTCCGTTGTTCTGATGCCCGTCCGGCTCCTTGCCTGGGGCAGTTTCTTCATCCGTTGCAGCGGTTCCCGCACTTGTGTCATCTTCCGAATTTATGTCATCCGTTCCGGTGTCGCTCTCCACATCGGCTTCATCCCCGGAAGTTCCGCCACCTGCTCCCGCTCCCGCATTCTTTTCGGAAGTCTCTTCCTGCTCCACGCCGGGAATGTCTGAGATTCTGGAAAGGTAACCGGTCACATTGTTCATGGTTCCGGTAAACATGAAGATCCCCATGAGCACCATGAGGACACCGCCAATTTTTACCGTGTAGCGCACCACCTGCTGATGCTTTCTGAACAGTTCCAGAAGGGTGGTCGTAAATAATCCCACCGCAAGGAACGGCAGCACAAAGCCCAGTGTATAAACGCCGATCAAGACGAATCCCGCCAGCCGGGTGGAGGCGGAGGCCGCCATGAGCAGCACGCTGGTCAGCGCCGGTCCCACACAAGGCGTCCAGGCAAAGCTGAACGTAAATCCTAAAAGCAGCGCCGTAAGCGGCGACATGGCAAACTTATCCAGCCGAAACGGCAGTCTCCGCTCCCGTTCCAGCGTCTGCGAGAACCCGAACACCCGCAGCTGATACAGTCCAAACAAGATCACAACGATACCGCCAATCCGGGCAAACATCGCCTGATTGGATTTAAAAAATGTGCCGACCGCCGACACGCCAAGCCCCAGCACGAAAAAGGCAAAGCTCACGCCGATCACAAAAAACACCGTGTGAAGCATCACCTTGCCCCGCCTGTACTGCATACGCCCGTCTTCTTTTTTTACCGCCGTGCCGCCCGAAAGATACCCGATATACAAAGGCAGCAGCGGCAGGACACAGGGCGAGAAGAAACTGAGCAGTCCCTGCACAAATACCGTAAGAACCGGTACGCTTACATCCATTGAAAAACCCATATTAGAATCTCCTTCACTTTTTTATTCCATTGGAAATACTCCAACTCTCGTTTTCACTTCCGAGATGACTTTCCGTTCCTCATCCTCTTTGAGCCCGGAACTCTCACATCTGCTTACGCACGATCTTGTACTCATCATACATCTGAAAATACGGGCATCCGTCCTTTGGACTGGCAAGCAGTCTTGCCAGATCGTCCTCGTCCAGATTCACCGTACATTCTCCCTGACCGTCTTCCTCGTCAATATAATAAAACGCACAGTAATCGCATTGCATACAATCACCTCCCAGCTCGTATGCTTCTATTTTGCACCTCTGATTTTATGTAAATCCGGGTGCGCTGTCTGAAAGATTCACGCACTATTATAATGGCTTCCTGAAAGAAGCGCAACAGGAATAAAAAAATTTGCTTTCATCTTCTTTTGTGTTATAATGACAAACAGGGCTTCGTGCCATTTGGCGGCAGATGATCTGCCCTTTTTATGTCCCACCCGGCAGGCTGACCGGCACGGACAGTAATAGAGTACATTTACCAAATACATTGACAAGGAGGAGAAATATTATGACAGCAGAACAGCAGAAATTAGTTTCACAGAGAGATGAAGATTTAAAGGCAGGCAACTACACTGTGATCAACAGTGAGGCGACCAAGAACTTTAACGTCTACGTCGTAGGCGAGAAACATAAAGAGGCGATGGACTACATCAACATGCTTCTTGACCGCTCCACCGACAACGTTCTCGGCTACGGCATCAAGATGGGCAGCCAGAAAAAGTTCGGCGTAAGCTTCTGGAATGAGGAAGATATTCCGGAAGAATATCGGAAATAAGAAAAGCAAGAGGGAGCAAATGACCCGCAGTGGTCATCTGCTCCCCTTTTTATGGCACAGCTAACGGATTCTAACCTGAACACCGACGCCCTTCGCCCGCAGAATCTTTCTGTACAGCGTCCGCTTTTGTTTCGGCGTCTTGATGACCGCCCGGGCATAGATGCCACGGAACGCTTTCGCTCCAACCGTCTTTTTCGTCAGAGTTTTCGTCTTCATGGTAATATTTTTCAGCTTCTTACAGTTGAAGAACGCCTTCTTTCCTATGACTCTTACGTTCTTTCCTATCGTCAGCTTACGCAGCTTCTTTTGATTTTTAAACGCATTATTTCCGATAGCTGTTACTTTAAAACGCTGTCCGGTGGAAGGAGAAAAAATCTCTGCCGGGATATTCACCGCCTTCTTCGCAGCGCCCGACGCACCGATCATCTGTACCTGTCCCTGTGCGGACCGGGCATCGGTTACCCGGTAACGAAGTCCGCTGGCCGTCACTATATCGCCGACACGATACTGTGCCGCTGCCTGCGGCGTCTTATTGCCGGTCTGACCGGTTCCCGCTCCGCTACCACCTGGCTGTGGCGTTGTTCCGCTTCCTCCCGGCTGCGTCGGCGTACCCGGCTGTGATGTGGTTCCGGTTCCAGGGTTGCCGCCTGGCGTTGGATCTGGCGACGGAGTATCCGGAGTTGGGTCGTCAGGATCTGTTTCTCCCGGGTTCGGATTCGGAACATCGGGATCTGGGTTATCCGGATCTGGGTTATCAATTTCCGGCAGCTCCGGATTTGGAAATCTGGTATCTGTCCACCGGGCATACAGGGTCATATCCTGTGTGATTGCCGTCTCACTGTTAATCTCGCTGCCTCCTTCCGGAGCGTCATACCAACCGACGAAGTAGTACCCTTCCCGCATCGGGCATGGCAACACTGCTGTCTGCCCGTCCTGCACTTCCAGGCGCTGCGGCGAAACTGTTCCGCCACCGGCATCCAATAAGATCTTGTGGGTCGTTCCCGTATCACTTCCGCTACCCACAGTGACGTTTACTCTGGATGCCGCGCTGGAATTGACTGCCATAAAGATAATATCCGCTGTTCCCTCGGAAACTGCCCGAATTGTTCCGTTCTCATCTACCGTGACGACATCTTCGTTATCAGAGCAGACGCGATACTCTTTGTTCAGTGCATTGGAAGGATAAACCTGTACCGACGGCTGGTAAATTTCTCCTATATCCATAGTGAGTGTTCTCTCAGCAATCGCAATCTGTGTAATCTGCGGCGGACGGATGCGGAACATGGTTTCATTGTCAGTTTTCGTGCTCTCCTCCCCATCGTGGGATACTTCGGCGACGATACCGTAACTGTCCGTATCATCATCAAATGTACGTTTACCATCCGGAATCGGGATTGTCACCCTTTTTTCACCGCCGGCCGTTACATTTCCTGCCGTATCTTCATAGATGATTGCTCCATCCTCCCCGGTTATCTTCAAATCCACCCCGGAGGCGTCCGCACTTCCGTTATTGGTGATAACCGCTTCCAGATATCCGTCGTCATGAAGATGGCGGTCGTTCAGTTCCAGGCTCAGGTTGGCCGCGCCCGCCAGAAATGTACGGCTGTTATTTTCCATGTCCGCTTCTTCCGCACCGCCGGTCACGGTAAATGTCAGCTCCTGCTGCTGGAAATCAGCAGGAACCGGGACGTTCACCGCAATCGTATTGATGCCTCCGGCCTTAACAAATGCGTCTGTTTCCCCTTCATAAAAACTGTTGCCGTCCGCTCCGGCTATCTTTATCGTGAGATTTTTCAGATTCTCTTTCGTATGATTCTCCACATTTAACAAAAAGGTCGCTGTGCTGCCTCTGGAAATATGGTCGTCTTCGGTAAATACTTCCGTCAGGATGATATCTTCCTGCGGGTTGGCGGTAGTCCAGACAAGCCACGCGGTTTCAGACATATCATTTTCTGCCTCGCCAACCTGAATATCGGCCAGCAAAGCGCCAATCTCCATCGTATCGTCCATTCCTTCCAGAATGCTCCACGCCCGGATCTTCTCATCCCAGTCTGTCACCGGCACCGGATTGGTGTAAGTTCCGCCGCTGCCAGGATAAGAAGCATAGAGATTCGATGTGAAACCGTCCTGCACCTCGTATACGACAGCCAGCGGCAAATAATTACTGGTGTTTTCCCGGAACAATAATCTGACAGGCGCGTCTCCCATGCCCTGATCTTCCACGATCAGGGTCGGCTCCTCTTCCATCGACAGGTATTTGATGCTTCCTTCCTCGGAAAAGAATACCTGGCTCCCGTTCAACTGCAGACTGGACAGGCGGGTATTCTGTTCATATTCCACTGTCCTTTCCTGACCGGACATTTCCTTCACAGACAGCTTTCTCGCCCCTTCATTGTCAGGATTCATGTCGCTGCCCGTGAGCCATGCCACCAGACCGTCCTCTCCCACAGCAGTCTCATACAGGGAAGAAATGCCTTCCGCCACGACTTTCGTCTCCTGTTTCTGATAGCTTCTGCCATCATAATCAATATGTGTGAAATAAATACTTTCCGCTGTATCGCCGGCGCCCGGAAGTATGCTGTCAGAGTCGTTCTGCGTCCATATGACATAACGATCGGAATAGGTGCTGTACAGCTTCGGACTGTATTCATAGTTCTCTCCTTCGGTAAGGCTGATGACCTTCTGAAACTCGCCGCCATCGTATTCTATGTAGGAAAGCTCCACCTCTTTCGCCAGTTCTTCTTCCGTGACATTCTCAGCCACCGGCTCTTTGGCGTCCTGCCATACAAGGGCTGCGCCGGAACCTGCCCGGCAGAGACTAAAATCAAAGTCCGGCGTTCCGTCGTTTTCAATCTGCTGCGGTTCGCTCCACTCTCCATCTCTGAGGATACTGTAATACAGCGCCGTCTTGTTAGCCAGATCTCTGCTCTGGTCGTCATCCAGCCAGACCATCAGCTTTGTAGACCCTGACAGGGTGATGGTCTGAGCCTTCCCATATGGATAGACCAGATCTTTTACCGTATCGCCGGCGGAGGTATTCCGTCCGGAAGAGCGAGCGAAAGTTCCGCGAAGATAACTTCTGTCAATCAGCTCCATCGCTCCGTCGTCCGGTATGGAAGCAAAGGTCTGCAGGCCGGAATCGTCTTCTTCCTCTTTTGGATAAAGCTGTACGTCGGCAAAGGTTTTGCTGAACCTCATGCGAAAAGATAAAGCCGTCAGCTGCAGGTAAATTCTCGACGCCAGGGTAAGCTTTGCATTTTCTTTCATGCTTCTGAACGGCAGATTCAGATTGGCGTTTAACGGGCCTTCTATCCCCACTTCCGCCGATAAAATCTTATCCAGACCGGCTCCGACGCCCACCGAAGGCGTCAGATCAAAGGAGATATCCGCTTCCGCTGATATCTGAGGATCAATGTACACCGCCTCCTCCAGCGTCAGCGTACTCTCTGCCTGAAAACCGGTTTCAATACCGAATGTCAGAAAAATGTACGGCGCGGGCGGTATCGGACGGCTGGCGGCAAAAGAACCGGCCACCACAAAAACCAGCTTCCCGTCCTGCAACTCCAGACCGTCTTTTGTCACAGCAAATTCCAGATAACCGCTGGCGTCCACGCTGCTGTCGATGCCAAAACTTCTGTTCAGTCCCGAGAAGGACTTTTCCCGGAAATCCCGGTATGCATTTTCACACTGCCGCTTTATCCGCTGATAGTCTCCCAGCCAGAAAGAATCTGCGGCGTCCGCGATCCCATCCTCATCGTCGTCCGGATCGCTGTCCAGAATCACCTGATATACTCTGTTCTCGTCATCATAGGCGATCCGCATGGACTCCACCAGATCCATCTCAAAGGAAAACGGCAGCTCAAACAGCGGAAAACTCTTCCCCTTTATATTGATCTCCGGACCTGTCACCGTGGTTTCTCCGCTTTCTCCTAGATCAAGATCCTGAAGATCCAGCTTCAGCCCGTTGACATAAATATTCTTTGTTCTTCCCTCTTTTGCGTAAATCCTGCTCTGAGTATGTACAATGGAACCGCCCTGTACTACCTCCAGCCCTTTTATATAACGGCTGCCCGTCACCGTGATCATTCCATTGTTATCGGTCTGATACTTTGTTCCATCCACGTCCACCGTGGCGTCAGTCACCGGCTTATCGGTCCGCGCATCCATAATCCGGAGAGAATAGATGTCTTTCCGATCGTCCTCTCCTCCTTCCGGCCCCCACTCTTCCGGCTCTGTCACACTTCCGCCCTGGCCGTAGACGGCTCTGCCGACAACTTTATCATAATACATATTTTCTGGTATCGTATCGGATATATATATTTTATCATATCTGTCCTCGATAAAATACTGCGCCGCCCCCGGCGCACCGGCGGAAATCGTCCTGCCGTCGTAGATACTGGTTACCGTGCCTGAGAAACTGCCCCCGTCGCCGCCAGAACCATAGGAGCTTGACGGTTTTCCCCCTTCCGCCGTAATATTACCGACGGCGTTATTACCGGAAGTATTGTTTGGGTAGATTCCATCTGCTCTGGCCACCTCGCTGCTCTGTGCATAGACGTCTCCTGCGGCATAGGAATTCTGCGCATTTTGTATCAGGGAGGCATTGGCTTCTTCCTTTCCTTCCGCTCTCACATCCCCATAATAGAAAGAATTTAAGGAAATATCATCCAGCCCGTACGCATAGACGTTCATTCCGGAAGCGGAAACATCGCCCTCCACAAAACAGTTCTCCCCTGCTGTGCTTCCATCCGCTTCTGCCGCGCCGGAAGGATTCCACGCGGTTATATCTCCTGCTGCATAATTATCCTTTCCCCCATAATTGCCAGAAGCTGATGTGCCATAACCATAAGACTTTTCCTTCGCGTTTCCTTTTGCCGTCACATTCCCCTGAAAATAGCTTTCCGAGCACAGATAAAGCCCCGCCGCCTGCGCCTGATTATTTTCACTGCTGGCGCTGACGTCGCCCCAGACATAACAGCCCGTCACGTTATCATCCGCACTGGTACTGTATACTCCGTAGGCGGCCACGAAAGCCTCTCTCTCATTCGAATTATAATTCCCACTTTCAGAAGCCGTGATATTTCCCCTCACCTGGCAATCTTTCGCCTCATGAACCGGATAATTTGCCTCTCCGGTTTCTGTCGCCGCTTCATACACGCCGAAAGCCGTCACAGAATTCCACTCCGTTCCCACTCCCCGGGCAGTGACATTTCCTTCCAGAAGATTGCCGTTCCCTCCTGTCCCGTAAGCGAACGCTTTATCGGCGGAAGAAACTGCCGAAATATCCCCTATCATGTAACAATCGGCGCCTTCCATGCCACGGGCTTCCACATAGCCAGAGCCGTTCGCCTCCACATTTCCGGTAAAAGAACATCCCCTGGAGGCTTCCGCTGCTTTTGCATATATAGTGACAGAACCTGTGTTGTCAATCGCTTTTACATCTCCCTCATACTGACAGTTGGTGCAGGCAGACATCGCCGTCACATACACGGTAGAAAGTTCGGTCTCCCCGCCTTCATATCTCATGTCCAGATCGACCCGGCAGTTACTGGCATTTTTAAGACCGGTCATCTCGATACGGCCATCTACCGGCATATTCTCCCCGCCAGTCACTGTTACACTGCCGGAAACCGTACAATTATTGATACTTCCGACATTCCCGGCGAAAGGACCGACGTACGCCGTTTCATATTGTTCCCCTTCCAGAACATTCACATCAATCTTTATATTGGTCAGAGTGAGGTTTGTCACATATCCTTCCGCACCCGGCGTAAGACCCCAATTATAGAACAGACCCACATACGAATCTAAATTCCCCTTCGCAGCTCCTGTTATAGTGACATTGCGAAGCGCATATCCGTTCCCGTTGAAGGTTCCAACCAGACCGATGGGTTCCCAATCATATCCGCTCAGATCGATATCCTCCGTCAGCTCAAAGTACCCTTTCCCTCTCGTTGCCTCCAGTATCTTCACCAGTTCTTCCGCTGTGCTGATATAATATACATCATTATTATTTTCCACCGCCGCCCGTGCCGGAATGTCCGTCACCAGCATCGCGCACAACAGAATCCACACAAGTAACTTCTTCCTCTTCATCGCTCCCCCTCCTTTGTTCCGGCGTATCACGCCGCGGGTCATCCCTTTGCTATCGCCGCTTATATCACGACAAAAATATCGCTTTTCTCCGTCATAATCAACAAAAATCGTAGAATTTTTCTTACAAATACATAAAAATTGTAACATAGAGAAAACGGAAGTGTCATTATATTTCTATGGTTTCCCATAAAATATGGGAAAGCGATAAGATGGATAGACGAACGATCTGACCATATGTTTTCATAAAACTCAACAGACTCATAAAACATAACAGACTCATAAAATATAACAGACTCATAAAATATAACAGGCGCATAAAACACAACAGGCGCAACACCTTCTCTTATACATGAAAAGATGTTACGCCTGCAACATATCAATATATACAATTATGGGGCAACTGTCCACCCGGACGAGCCGGCATTATTCCTCCACGCAGTGTCCTTTTTCTCTGATCACGTCGATGACTGCGTCCACATATTTCTCGCATTCTTCCATGGTCTCTGCTTCCACCATGACGCGGATCAATGGTTCTGTTCCGCTCTCACGGACGAGGATCCGTCCGGTGTCGCCTAAAGAATCAGCCACAGACTGTACGGATGCCTGCACATCGGCGTCGTTCTGGGCTTCCGGTTTGCTCTTTACGCGCACATTTTTTAATACCTGCGGGTAAATCTTCACCGGGCTTGCCAGTTTGGAGAGAGGCATCTTCTTTTCCAGGATCACTTCCATGATCTTGATGGCTGTGAGGATACCGTCTCCGGTGTTGGCGTATTTGCTGAAAATGATGTGGCCGGACTGTTCGCCGCCGATGCGGTGACCGTTTTTCACCATGTTTTCATAGACGTATTTATCGCCGACGGCTGTTTTTTCATAGGAAATGCCTGCCTGATCCAGCGCTTTGTACAGACCGAAGTTGGACATCACGGTCGTCACGATCGTGTTGTTTTCCAGCGTGCCGTTTTCTTTCATATAAGTTCCGCAAACGTACAGTATCAGGTCGCCGTCAATGACCGCGCCGGTGTCGTCCACGGCGATACAGCGGTCGGCGTCGCCGTCAAAAGCGAACCCTACGTCCAGATGATTTTCTTTGACAAAAGACTGCAGCACTTCAATGTGGGTGGAGCCGGCGTTGGTGTTGATGTTAAGGCCGTTTGGCTCCGCATTAATGACATAGGTTTTCGCTCCCAGGGCGTCAAACACACTCTTGGCGATCATCCAGGCGCTGCCGTTGGCGCAGTCCAGACCGACGCGCATATTCTTGTAGGAGCGGGTTGCCAGAGAGATCAGATAGCCGATATAGCGGTTTCTTCCTGCCGCGTGGTCTACCGTGCAGCCAATCTCGTCTTTTACCGCAAATGGAATCTCCAGCTTGCCGTCAATGTAATCTTCCACTTTCAGGATGGTCTCCTCATCCATTTTTTCTCCTTTAGAGTTGATGAGCTTGATCCCGTTGTCATAATATGGATTATGGCTGGCGGAGATCATGATACCGCAGTCAAAGTCTTCGGTTCTTGCCACATAAGATACGCTTGGCGTCGTCGTTACATGGAGAAGATATACGTCCGCGCCGGACGCAGTCAGACCTGCCACCAGAGAATACTCAAACATGTAGCTGGATCTTCTCGTATCCTTGCCGATGACTACCCGGCATTTTTCTTCTTTATCTTTGCCAAAATACCATCCGAGGAAACGTCCTACTTTGTAGGCATGCTCTACGGTCAGCGTTACATTTGCTTCTCCACGGAAGCCGTCAGTTCCAAAATATTTTCCCATGATTCTCTCCTGTCATTACATTTCTTTCTGTTTTTAATTATTATGTTGTTTTTCGTTATAAATTCTATCAGCAAAATGAGGGTTTTTTCAACCCCCATTTTTGTTTTTTTGCTGTTTTTATCCACGTTTGTCACTTTTCACGCCAGGATCAGCAACAGACGTTATTCGTGCCGCAGCGCCACGATTGGATCCAGATTCGCCGCCTTGACTGCCGGGAAGAACCCGAAAATGATACCGATCAGCATGGAGAACACGATGGCGATGATGACCGCCGGTATGCTGATAGCCACCGGAACATTGGAGATCCGGCTGATGGCCTCCGCAAAGATGATTCCTGTGATCGTCCCGAGAATTCCCCCGAGGCTGGTAAGCACCGCTGCCTCTGTCAGGAACTGCGCCAGTATTTTATTCTTCCGGGCGCCGATGGCCTTTTTCAGACCGATCTCTCTGGTACGCTCCGTCACAGACACCAGCATAATATTCATGACACCGATGCCGCCGACCAGCAGAGAGATACTCGCTGTCCAGATCAACTGCTGATTGGTGGACTCACTGAGCTGTTCATTCTGCTGTGCCTGCTCCATGATATCCTCCGCGCTGTATTTGATCGTTTCGTTATCCACAAAGTCATTGAGCAGATTGGCAGCCGTTCTGCCCACCTCGCTCATCGCGTCGGTGGAATCCGCCAGCAGACGCACATTCTGCGGCTCATCGTACTGTCCGACGATATTCCACACCGTATCCGGTATGATCACAGAGCCGCTGCTCCCGGCATCATCGTACATATACTGATAGTAATCCTCCACCGATTCTATGACCGGTTCAAACTGCGAGGATTCCTCGATCACACCGATGATCGTGAACGGCTCCCCCTGAATATCAATGGTCTTACCCACCGGATTCTCATCGTCAAAAAGGCTGTCGGCAGCCGTCGTATCAATGACCGCTACCTTGCGGTAATTTGTGTAATCGCCCTCGGTGAACGCCCTGCCTTTTGTCATCACATAGCCGCAGGTATTTAAGTAATGGGAATCTGCCCCGATCAGCTCGCCGCCCTGGAGGGAAGTATCATTATAGTAAATGTAATCCACTGCCGTCCGGACTGTATATAATGAGGCGTCTTCCACATGGTCAATATCATTAAGATCTTCCCGCATCTCGCTGTCAAGCACCGGAATACCGGATGGGATACTGCCGTATGCCATATCATAATCCCAGTCCCCGCTTTCCACCAGACGCACATTTACTGTGTTGGTACCGGAACCGATCAGGTTCTTCCGAATCTGTTCATTGGTTCCCTGGATGGTGGAGACAATGGCGATGATGGCTGCGATACCGATAATGATACCGAGCGTTGTGAGAAGGGAACGAAGCTTGTGTCCCCAGATTCCCTGAAAAGATAATCGTATATTTTCCAGCATAATTTTCTAACCGTCCTTTTAAGATTCAACTCTCGCTTGCGGCGGAACCCTCTTGTATTGACCCGTTCATCATACGAAATGTGAGCAGGTCAGTACACTAGTATATAATATTATCCGTATTTTCGGAGCGTTCCACCTTTGCTCCCTCCTTCACATCTCTTCCGTACGGGAAGGCGATGTGATCATCCATCGTCACTCCGGAAAGGATCTCCACATACTGTCCATACAGCACCTGATCGGTCTTTACATACTGTTTTTCCAGCCGGCCGTTTTTTCCTTCCTTGTACACATAACTTCTGCCATCGTCGTCGGTGCGCACATAAGCTTCCTGCAGATAGATGGCTTCCTCCGACACGGTTCCCATGGACTGCTGACTGTAGGACACCTCCACGGTCTCCCCGGTCACAAGCCCGTCCGCATTTTCAATGTACGCCACAACCGGATAGTAGGAACTGTTCGGATTGGACATGCCGTCATACATGTAGTCCTCGCCTGCGCCTGATACCGGATACGGAGAGATCTCCACGATCTCCGCCTCATACTGCTCATAGGTCTCCATGGAAGTACAGTAAATGGTTCCTCCCACTTTCACCGTATCCAGAGACATCTCACTGACATCCACATTGACGTACATACCGTCCTGTCCCCGTACGATGATTGCCGGAGAACCGTCTTCCGGCATGGCCTCCTTCGTGTAAGCCAGCGTAACCTCGCCGGCCACCTTCGCCGTCACGGTCGCGTCATCCACTTCCTGCTTGGCTTCCTGGTAATTGATCCTCGCTTCTGTCAGACTCTGTCTGGCCTCCGCGATCTCCGCCTCTTTATCGGCGATGGCGTCTGCCAGTTCCTCCGCGGTGTACGTACTGTAATCAATGGTGCCGCCGCTGCCGCCGCCATTGTAACTGCCGCCGCCGTCATAGCTTCCGCCGGTACTTCCCGAGCCACTATCCGTCCCGTTTTCCGCATGGGAAGAGGTATCTTTCTTTACCTTTACGGTAAGCACGCCCCGTTTTCCTCCCGCGGAAGCGATCAGCCGAAGAGAATCTGCCGTCTCATCTGCCCCCACCGTCAGCGTGCCGTTGATCAGCGTCGTATTGTTTGACTCGTTCCGTTTCAGCTCCCAGGTCACTGTCAGCACATCGCTGTTCTTTCCGGTGAGCTTTGCCGTAAAGTTATAGGTATTTCCGGTAGTGACCGTCTTTCTGGCAGGCTGGATCTCGATCTGATCTGCCACGACCATAGCCTCACTCAGATCTGCCAGCGTATACCATCCAAAGGATGCGACGCTCTCACGGAAAATCGTGCTCGGCCGTATGGTAATGGAATTCGCTGCATTACCCTGCCGACCGTCTTCCTCCGAATCATATTCATAGAAAGTGGCGAATCCTTTGTTTTTTATCAGGTCATTGATGACTGAGCCGCGAACTCTTCCTCCGCTGACCAGTCTGTATATATACGGATCCTCCATCGTTCCGGTACCGCCGGAAGCATCTTTGACCTTATCGGTGATCTCCGATTTTAAGATACCAGGAACCCGGGACGCCGCCTCCGCCGCTTTGAGCGCTGACTCTAACTGAAGCAGCGTATATTCTCTGGAAGCTTCAATCCCGGTGATTGCTGTTCCCGGCTGGATACTCACGCTGCGCTCCGGGGAATACGGGCTCTTCTCATACGCTTCCTCACTCGCAAACTCCTGAAATTCCGCGTAATAATCGCCGCCCGCCAGCATCAACACAACGGAACCGCGAACCGTTCCGTCTTTACTCAGCAGATAAATATAAGCATCATTGGCACTTCCGTCTCCATAAGTGTTATCTGTGACCATCTCTATCCTGCTCTTGAGCTTTCTCTCCCGGATGGCTGTCCGCAGATCCGCAATGGAGTACACCGCACGGGCGTCAAATCCGTCTTTGTCGTAAACCGGATTCAGCACAAAGCTTGCCGATGCCCCGCCTTCGCTGGCATCGTAGAGGGTCTCTGATTCAAAGACTTTGAACACTGCCGTCGATTCCTTTTCCAGCAGCTCTCGGATCACGGAGCCGGAGATTGCCTTTGTATTTTCATCGCCCCGGATCAGGAAGGCATACGGCGCCCCGTCGCTGCCACCGCCCCGGACACTGTCACTGACCGAGACGATACTGTCTTTTAAGACACGGTCGCGCACTGCGGACTGCACTTCATCAAAGCTGTATTCTTCCTTTGTCCAGGCAGCTGCGAACTTCTGCGGACTGATGACGATCCTTCCCGCGTCATTCTCTCTGGATTCCGCATCCTTATCGGCGTCTTCCTCGTACTTTGCCTCACTGGTATACCGGAAGAAATACGCATAAACTTCTTTTTCTTCCTCTCCCACCAGCTGACTGAGCAGCTCGCCGCTGATCGTGCCATCTACGTTCAGATCAAAAATGTACGGATCCTCGCTGGTTCCGGTCCCGGGGGTGGCATCGGAAGGTGCATCCGCAAGAGAGAGGAGAGGACTTTCTTCCTCTTCACCGGTCTCCTCTGTGCTTCCGGTCTCTCCTTCTTCTCCGTCGGTCCCGGTCTCGCCAGTTTCGGTTTCATCGCCGGTCTCTTCTTCGCTGTTCTCTGTTCCGTCGTCCGACTCCTCGCTATCGGTTCCGTCGCCGGTTTCCCCGGTTCCTGTATCATCCCCGTTATCCGAACCATTCGTTCCATTTTCTGTCTTTCTGACGGCAGGCGCTTTCTTTGTGAAGCGGTCTGTACCGCTGCTTTCCTGACTTTCGTCTTCTTTTGTGCCGGAAGTTTCCTCTTCTTCTTCCCCGGTCTCCTTGGTCCCGGAAGTTTCTGTCCCTTCTTCTCCGTTCTCTTTTGTCCCGGAGGTTTCTGTTCCTTCCTCTCCGGTCTCTTTTGATTCCGGGACTTCTGTTCCTTTTTCCCCGTCCGTATCTTCTTCCGTAGTGCGGGTGGAGGTCGTATCATCCATCACCGACGCCAGGATATCTCCTTTCAGGGAAGAAAGATTTAAGGAAGCGTTCATCACGGAAGCGCCGCTTCCATCCACAGTCCCGGACGCCCGGGCGCTTTTCATTTTCTCCAGCTCGTCCTCAAGATCTTCCAGTTCCAGTTTGGCAGACTGGATCTCCAGCTCCTGCAGCTGCAGATCCAGTTCCTGCTGCTCCACATCGTATTTCATGAGCTTATCGCCCTGTTTTACATAATCGCCCTGTTTTACGTAGACGTCTTCCACCTTCTGCTCTTCGTCCGCATATACCTCCTGCACATAATCGGAAGTAATGGTGCCGCTCAGAGAGGACTCGCCGCCTGCAAATCCGGCGTTGTTCAACAGCTCCATGGAGTACACATCCACCACAGAACCGCTTCGGTTTCTCATGAAGTAAACCACGCCGCCGATGACGGCTGCGAGAATCAGCACCACAACGATCACAAGAATAATGATCTTCTTTCTGTTCTTCAAAGTATCCGGCCTCCTTCCTGTGAGTCATCTGCAATCTCTCCGTCCAGAATACGAAGAACCTTTTTGGCATGTCCGGCGATATTAGCGTCATGCGTGATCATGATCACCGTGACTCCCTCGTCATTCAGCTGCTGAAACAGCTTCATCACCTGCGTGCCGGAGCGGCTGTCGAGCGCTCCTGTCGGTTCATCCGCCAGAATGATCTTCGGATTATTGACCAGCGCCCGGGCAATGGCCACCCTCTGCTGCTGTCCGCCGGACAACTGCGACGGCTTGAAGTTCACCCGGTCCGCGAGTCCGACTCTCTGCAGAGTCTTAAAGGCAATCTGCCGTCTCTTCTTCACCGGTATCCCCGCGTAGCTCAACGGCAGCGCCACATTGTCAAGGGCAGTCTGCTTTGGCAGCAGATTGAAACTCTGAAAGACAAAGCCCAGCGTCTTTAACCGCAGATCAGAGAGTTGATTCTCCGTATAATTGACAATGGATCGACCTTCCAGAAAATACTCTCCTTCCGTGGGCCGGTCCAGACAGCCGATGATGTTCATCAGCGTTGTCTTTCCGGAACCGGAAGGACCCATGATCGCCACATACTCTCCCTCATCTATGGAAATATTGATATCCTTTAACACAGGCACGACGATCTTGTCCTGCTTGTAATTTTTGTAAATATGCTTAAGCTCTAAAAGCATGTCTCTTCTTCCTTTCAGAACGGATGCTCCGCTTCTCTTACAGCCACACTGCCTAAAATCCTTCGTCCGACATATCTGCCTCATCGCTGATGTCCACGCCATCCGCAGAATCGTCATAGTAGAGATCGTCGTCGGAAAGCTCTTCATCATAATAGAGATCATCTTCGGAGAGTCCTTCATCGTAATACTCTCCGCTTCCGTCGTCATACAGCGTGTCATCCGAGGTCTCTTCCTCGTAATACTCGTCTGTGCTGTCAATCTCAGAGATATCCGTTGTGGTCTTCATATTTTCCTGCAGGCTTCCCGTGTCGCTGGCGATCAGATCATCCCCGGAAAGTCCGTCCAGGATCTCATACTCGTCCAGATCCTCATTGTATTCACCGACACTGACTTCGTGAAGTTCCAGCCGTTCTCTGCGATTGGACAGCCAGACATAGTATTTGTCTCCGTCCATATGAAGATATGCTGACGGCAGCCAGATACCTTCCCGCTCCTCATCCTGCCCGAAGTCCTGCTCGATCAGGACATGCTGTCCCATCATCAGACCGTCATCGCTGTCCAGATCCACGTAAAAGTTATAGGTGGCAGCGGACTCTCCCATGGTATCATCCATGTACATCATATCGTCGGAACTCTCCTCCGCATCCGCCGTCTCATCCGTGTTGATGGTGCTGATCACACCGGTCCATCTGGCATTTTCATCCACTCTGGAACGGATGATGACCGGGTCTCCTTCCGCCAGAGACCAGACGTTGGTCTCCGATACATTTCCTTTGACCCGGTAATCTCCCACGGCCACGATGGTCATGTAGGTGGAATCGTCTCCTGTATCCGAATAATCTGTGTAATCCTCCTCATCTGAGCTTCCTGCGTCAGATCCGGCGCCCACTTCCTCGTTGATGCTCTGCACCACACCGTTCATCTTGCTGGTGACGGTGGCATCCTGGATATTCTTTTTCAGATCCTCGATCTCGTCCTTTGCCGAATCAATGCTGTACTCATTCCGCTTGATGGTAGTCTGTGCCGTCAGGATCTCCGTCTGCAGCTCGATCCTCTCTCTGGTGCTGGCAGAATTCAGGTCACTCTGATAGGAGCGAATGTCCCTCTGCAGCTGCTCATTCTCACTCTGCAGAGTCTCCACCTCAAGCTCTGCCCGCTCTCTTGCGAGACGAAGTTCCTCAGTATTATAGGAAAACAGCCGGTCGCCTTCTTTCACCTGGGTTCCTTCCTCCACATAACACTCCGCCACGGACAGATCCGACTGCAGCGTGATGTTCCAGGAATCCTGCGGCTCCACCTCGCCGGTGTAGCGGTTGTTCATCCCGCTTCCGCTGCCATAGCCCATGATATCGTCCACAGACTCCACATAGGCGGTACCGTCCACCGACCCGCCGAGATTTGTTATGATAAAATACGCGGCGGCACCGACAACGATCACTGCAGCACCGGCGATCGCGATGATCTTCTTTTTGGATAGGCTCCGCAGTCCCTTCGCCTCATCCGCGTCATACAGGATCGGTTCGTCATCAAACAGAGAATTCTGCGGTCCCGACGCCGTACCTTCCGGAATCTCTGGCTCTTTTTTGTGAAACCATCGGCCGAATCCGGCTTTTACACCATTTTTTTCGCTGCCTGCGCCATCGCTTTCTCCTGATACGGACGATGGCTTTTTAAAAAAGCCTGACCGTGGACTGCCCGCCTTTGTCTCTTCTGTCCCTGCGCTGTCTGCGCCGGTCTTTTCATCCGACCCGGCGCCCGCGGCTTCCGCCTTCTGCTTTGCTTCCTGCTCTTTTTTCAGTTCTTCCTCTGTGACAAACTCCATCTCCGGCTCGTAAAGAGAAACCGGCTCCTCCTCTTTTTCCTTCCGCCGGAATAACTTCGCCAGCCCTGAGGTATTTTCTTTGTTTTTATCTTCAAACATGCCTGTCCTCCTGCTTTTTAAATACATTCCGAAAATGCAAACCTTTTCCTATGATAGCACATCTACACTGAAAAATCATTAATATGACAAAGAATTAAAAGAATCTTCACATTTTGCAGAGATTTCCAGAAAATAGAACAGAGCCCGGAAGAGATTTCCTGTACAATAAAAAAGATACCATCGGAAGGAAAATCCCGACGGTATCCACAGTATATTTTTACAGATTTTTGATTCTCTCCATGGCACGGAGGGTATTCTCATGGGAGCCGAAGGCGGTAAGACGGAAGTATCCTTCTCCGCTCGGTCCGAATCCTGAACCCGGTGTTCCCACCACATTTGCCTTGTCAAGCAGGTAGTCGAAGAACTCCCAGGAAGTCATCTTGTCCGGTGTTTTCAGCCAGATATACGGAGCGTTCACACCGCCGAAGACGGTAAATCCGGCGTCTTTCAGACCTTCCTTGATGGTCTTCGCGTTGTTCATGTAGTAAGCGACCTGCTCTTTTAACTGTGCCTTGCCCTCTTCTGTGTAGCATGCCCAGCCGGCTTTCTGGATGATGTACGGAGCACCGTTGTATTTGGTTCCGTGACGTCTTGCCCAGAGTGCGTGCAGGGATACGTCCCCTGCTTTTAAGTCTTTCGGCACGACGGTAAAGCCCAGACGGGTTCCGGTGAAGCCGGCGTTTTTGGAGAAACTGCGAAGCTCGATAGCGCAGGTTCTCGCGCCCTCGCACTCGTAAATGCTGTGCGGGACGTCGTCCTCGCTGATATATGCCTCGTAAGCGGCGTCATAGATGATGACCGCGCCGATCCTGTTGGCGTAATCCACCCATTCCTGAAGCTGGGACTTGGTGATGGTCGTTCCGGTCGGGTTGTTCGGGATGCACAGATAGATCAGGTCCGGGGCTTCCTTCGGAAACTCCGGAATGAAATTGTTCTCTGCGGTACATGGCATGTAGATCACATCGCTCCATGTCTCTGTGACCGGGTCATACGTTCCGGTTCTTCCCGCCATGACGTTTGTGTCCACATAGACCGGATAGACCGGATCGCAGACAGCGATCTTATTATCGACGCTGAAAATCTCCTGAATGTTTCCGGAATCGCATTTCGCGCCGTCGCTGACAAAAATCTCATCAGCGCTGATATCGCAGCCTCTGTCCTTGTAATCATTCTTTGCGATGGTATCGCGCAGGAAAGCATAGCCCAGATCCGGCGCATAGCCGTGGAATGTCTCTGCGTGCGCCATCTCATCCACTGCCTCGTGAAGCGTCTCGATGATCTTCGGCGCCAGCGGCTGGGTCACATCGCCGATACCAAGGCGGATGATCTCTTTATCCGGATGCGCCTTGCTGTACGCATCCACTTTTTTTGCAATATTTGAGAAAAGATAACTTCCCGGTAATTTTAAATAATTGTCATTAATCTTAAACATGTTCTGTCTCCTCTCTGGCTGACTGCCTCATGCTTTTTTATCTATACGGGAGTATCCGCCCGTGCCGGACGGCTCCCGTATCTTTTCTATTCTTCCGGATATTCGTAAAGCTCCCCGTCAAATACTGTGGTAGCCGGTCCGGTCATGTAAACCTGGTTTGCCTCTCTGTCCCACTCGATCTGCAGGTCGCCGCCTAACAGATGAACGGTGATCTGATCGTCCGTCTTATCATTTAACACGCAGGCTACCGTCACCGCGCAGGCGCCGGTACCGCAGGCGAGCGTCTCCTCCGCGCCGCGCTCCCACACGCGCATGTTGACATTTTTCCGGTCGACCACTTCCACGAACTCCGTGTTGATCCGTTTCGGGAAACGGGTGTGGTTTTCGAAGTACGGACCGATCATACGGATATCCAGATCCTTTACACTGTTGTTCAGGAAAACAACGGCATGCGGATTCCCCATGGATACGCAGGAAATGTGATACTCTCTTCCGTTGACTTCGATCGGTACATTAACCACCGGATTCTCCTTATAGCGGACCGGGATCTTCGCCGGGTCCAGCACCGGTTCGCCCATGTTGACGCGAACGAGAGCTACCTTCCCCTCTTCCACGGTAAGTTTCAGGTGCTTGATGCCGCCGAGGGTATCCACCGTGATATCCGTCTTGTCGGTCAGACCGTTGTCATACACATATTTTCCTACGCAGCGAATACCATTTCCGCACATCTCCGCCTGGGACCCGTCGGAATTGTAGATCTCCATCCTGAAATCCGCCTTGTCCGACGGACGGATGAGGATCAGTCCGTCCGAACCCACGCCAAAGTTCCGGTTGCTGACAAATTTGGCCAGCTTCTCCGGATTCTTCACTTCCTCCTCAAAACAGTTAATGTAAACGTAATCATTGCCGATTCCGTGCATTTTTGTAAATTTCATCGCCTTCTCCTTTCGCATTTGCTCTATTCCTGCGATACTGTGTGGGAGCCGTCCGCTTCCCCGTCCTCACAGGCGGCAAGTACACGCTTCGCCGTCGCCGTAAGCGCACGGCCGCTGTCCATGCTCTGCTTCTGTAAGTACCGGTGCGCTTCTTCCTCCGTATACCCATGCCGCGCCATCAAAAGCTCTTTCGCCCGGTCGATGAGTTTTCGCTCCTCCGTACTGCGGGTCTTCGGCTTCGTCCTGTCTTTTTTGATGCGGCGGAGAATCTCCGCCTGCAGGTCTGCCACAAGATCCACAAGATCAAAGCCTTTCATCGGAAGAGGAAGCCATGCGGCATCCTCCTCTCCATATTCCTGCCACTGTTCTCTTCTGGCGACCACGATCATCTCGAAATACACCGGCAGGCACTCTTTCAATTCATGGTACATCATGTCCACAAACCGGATACTGCAGACAACCACCCCTGTCTCCAGATGCCCGGCAGCAGCGATGGCCTGCGCACCGTTTAAACATACCGCAGCCACATCATAGCCATTTTTGACGAGAATATTTTTAATTTTTAATGCCACTTCTTTTTTGGGAAAAACAACAATTATATTCATTTATTTTTTCACCCGCGGTCAGAACTTATAAAGATACTCGTCGATTTCCCACTGAGAGACGTGCTCACAGTATTCATTCCATTCTTTTTTCTTGGCCTCCAGGAACTTGCCCGCGATATGCGGTCCGAGAATATTCTGCAGGAATAAGTCCTCCTCAAAGGCCGTGCATGCCTCCCCGAGGGTTCTCGGAAGTTCCCCGATCTTCATACTGCGAAGCTGCTCCTCCGTCATCATGTACATATTTCTTCCCACCTGCTTCGGAGGCATCAGCTTATTTTTAATGCCGTCAAGACCGGCTGCCAGACAGAGCGCCATGACCAGATACGGGTTGGAGGCGCCGTCCGGACTCCTGAATTCCACCCGGGTGCTCGCTCCCCTTGCCGCAGGGATCCGGATCAGAGGACTTCTGTTCTTGGCAGACCAGGCGATGCTCACCGGCGCTTCATAGCCCGGAACAAGGCGTTTGTAAGAATTCACCAGGGGATTGCAGATGCAGGTCATACCGCGCACATGCTTCATGAGTCCCGCCACGAAATGGTAACAGTCCTCACTTAATCCTTCCGGATCATTTTTATCAAAAAAGATATTCTTTCCGTCTTTTTCCAGCGACATATTGATATGCATACCGGAACCGTCCACATTCTGCACCGGTTTTGGCATAAAGGTCGCATGCAGCCCGTGGCGTTTGGCGATGGTCTTTACCGTCATCTTAAATGTCATGATATTATCCGCCGTAGCCAGCGCGTTATCGTACTTGAAATCAATCTCATGCTGTGCCGGCGCCACCTCGTGATGGGATGCCTCGATCTCAAAGCCCATCTGTTCCAGATTGAGGATGATGTCTCTTCTCGCATTTTCTCCCAGATCCAGCGGCGTCACATCAAAATACCCCGCCTTCTCATGGGTGATGATCGTCGGCTGTCCGTTATCGTCCGTGTGGAAGAGGAAGAACTCACATTCCGGTCCCACATCAAAAGTATAGCCCATCTCCGCTGCCTTTTCCAGCACCTTCTTTAACACATAGCGACTGTCTCCCTCGAAAGGAATCCCCTCCGGGCGGTACACATCGCACATGAATCTGGCCACCCGGCCGTGCTGCGGACGCCACGGAAGGATCTCAAAGGTATTCAGATCCGGGTACAGATACATATCGGACTCTTCAATACGCACAAAGCCTTCAATGGACGAACCGTCAAACATGCATTTATTATCAAGAGCACGTTCCAGCTGGCTGGTCGGAATCGCCACATTCTTAAGAGCGCCGAATACGTCGGTAAACTGCAGACGTATAAACTGGACGTCATTTTCTTCCACAAGCTGTATGATATCCTGTTTGGTATATTTTCTCATGTCCATTCTCCATATATGCGGATTGCATTGTGCCAGTTCAGCCATGACATTCCGGAAAACTCGCCGCCGACGCAGCATCTCCGGCGCATGGCCGAACGGTTATATTATTTTCTGTGTTCTTCTTCAATCTCCTTGTCAATGCGGGCCACGTCAACGAGAGATAAGTCATCCCGGCAGTCGGATTCCAGACTGGTAAGGAGGGCGTTGGCCGTATCGATGGAGGTTAAGCAGGTCACGCCGGTCTCCACCGCGTGACGGCGGATGATAAATCCGTCCTTGCTTCTCTCAATACCCTGGGATGGTGTATCCAGAATGAGATCAATCTGATGACCGAGGATGAGGTCAAGCAGGTTCGGACGGTTTTCTTCTATTTTATTGACACGTTTTGCAGGTACCCCGTTGTCTTTTAAACATTTGCAGGTGCTTCTGGTGGCGTAGATCTCGTAGCCTAAAGCGGCAAATCTCCGTCCCACTTCCACAGCCTCCAGCTTATCGGAGTCCTTCACGGTCATGATCATCTTCTTGTGTTTCGGCAGGTTAATGCCGGCGCCGAGGAACGCTTTATACAGTGCCTCCTCGTAGTTTCTGGAGATACCCAGACACTCTCCGGTAGACTTCATCTCCGGTCCGAGGCTTACATCCGCGCCGCGGATCTTCTCGAAGGAGAATACCGGCATCTTGATCGCCCAGTACGGAGACTCCGGCGCCAGTCCCGGCTCGTAACCGAGATCCTTTAATTTCTGTCCGGTCATCACCTTTGTGGCAAGGTCCACGATCGGAATTCCTGTCACCTTGCTGATGTACGGCACGGTTCTTGAAGAACGAGGATTGACCTCGATGACATACACTTCATCCTGGTAGACGATAAACTGAATGTTGATAAGACCAACCACATGGAGGGCTTTCGCCAGCAGTTTTGTGTAATGCGCGATGACCTTCTTGATTTTCGGAGAAAGGTCTCTTGCCGGGTAGACGGAGATACTGTCTCCGGAATGGATACCGGCTCTCTCCACATGCTGCATGATACCAGGAATGAGGATGTCCTCGCCATCGCAGACCGCATCGACTTCCACCTCTTTTCCCATGAGGTATTTGTCAATGAGGATCGGGTGCTCCTGCGCGTACCGCTGGATGATATCCATGAATTCCACGATATCCTGATCGGAAACCGCGATCTGCATCCCCTGTCCTCCAAGTACATAGGACGGACGGATCAGCACCGGATACCCCAGTTCGTTGGCAACGCGGAGCGCTTCTTCTTTTGTAAATACGGTATCTCCCTTCGGTCTCGGGATACAGCATTTCTCCAGAATCTCATCGAAAAGCTCTCTGTCCTCGGCGGCGTCTACATTTTCCGCGCTGGTTCCCAGGATCGGCACGCCGATCTTATTTAATTTCTCTGTCAGCTTGATGGCCGTCTGTCCGCCGAACTGCACGACGGCGCCGTCCGGTTTTTCCAGTTCCACGATGTGTTCCACATCTTCCTCGGTCAACGGCTCAAAATACAGTTTGTCAGCGATATCAAAGTCCGTGCTGACGGTCTCCGGGTTGTTGTTGACGATGATCGTCTCATAGCCCATCTCCTTAAACGCCCACACGCTGTGTACGGAGCAGTAGTCAAACTCAATACCCTGTCCGATCCGGATCGGGCCGGAGCCCAGAACCATGATCTTCTTCTTATCGCTGGTCTCCTCCACCTCATTGAAGCTTCCGAAACAGGAATAGTAGTACGGCGTCTCCGCATCAAACTCTGCCGCGCAGGTGTCTACGACCTTGTACGCCGGACGGATGTCCATCTGGCGGCGCAGGTTCTTCACAAACGCCTCGTCTTTTCCGATAAGCTGACCGATGACGACATCCGGAAACTCCATCCGCTTCGCTTCCCGGAGGAGCGCCTCATCCGGCTCACCGCCGCAATTTCTCAATGCGGCTTCCATCTCGACGATATTGTTGAATTTATCAATGAACCAGCGGTCGATCTTTGTGATGTCGTGGATCATCGCCGGGTCCATCTTTCTGCGAAGGGCCTCCGCGATGCAGTAAATCCGCAGGTCGTCCACGATGTGCAGATGTTCCACCAGTTCCTTATCACTTAACTTGTCGAAATCTCCGTGCATCAGGCTGTCCACATGCTGCTCCAGAGAACGGAGCGCCTTCATGAGTGCGCCCTCAAAGTTGGTGCAGATGCTCATAACCTCGCCGGTCGCCTTCATCTGTGTGGTCAGATGACGGGATGCGGAAATAAATTTATCAAACGGAAGACGCGGCACCTTTACCACGCAGTAGTCAAGGGCAGGCTCAAAGCTGGCGTACGTCTTTCCTGTAACTGCGTTCTTGATCTCATCCAGGTTATAGCCCAGAGCAATCTTGGCGGTAACCTTGGCGATCGGATAGCCGGTCGCTTTGGACGCCAGAGCGGAAGAACGGCTGACACGAGGGTTTACCTCGATGACGCAGTACTCAAAGCTGTCCGGATGCAGGGCAAACTGTACGTTACATCCGCCTTCCACACCCAGCTCGGAGATGATGTTCAGCGCAGAATTTCTGAGCATCTGGTACTCTTTATCTCCGAGTGTCTGGGACGGAGCCACAACGATGCTGTCGCCGGTGTGCACGCCCACCGGGTCGATATTTTCCATGTTACAGATGGTGATGCAGGTGCCGTTTCCGTCCCGCATGACCTCATACTCGATCTCCTTCCAGCCGGCGATGCAGCGCTCCACGAGCACCTGTCCCACACGGCTTAAACGAAGACCATTCTGAATGATCTCCACGAACTCTTCTTCATTCTCGGCGATACCGCCGCCGCTGCCGCCCAGTGTGTAGGCCGGACGCAGCACGACCGGATATCCGATCTCTTTGGCGTAGGCAAGACCGTCCTCCACGTTGGTGACGATCTGACTCGGCGCGATCGGCTCGCCGATCTTTTCCATGGTCTCCTTAAACGCCTCGCGGTCTTCCGCTTTCCGGATGGTCTTGCCGGTCGTTCCGATCAGCTTCACCTTATGCTCTTTTAAGAAACCGCACTCGTCAAGCTCCATGGCGATATTTAAGGCCGCCTGCCCGCCGAGGGTCGGCAGAAGGCTGTCCGGAGAAACCTTCAGGATCAGCTTTTTGATCACTTCCGGTGTCAGCGGTTCAATATATACTTCATCAGCGATATCTTTATCTGTCATGATGGTCGCCGGGTTGGAGTTGACCAGTACCACATGGATGCCTTCCTCTTTTAAGGAACGGCAGGCCTGGGTTCCCGCATAGTCAAACTCTGCGGCCTGTCCGATGACGATTGGGCCGGAACCAATGACAAGAACTTTTTTTATACTGGGATTTCTAGGCATCTTTCGCTACCTCCATCATATTCATAAACTCTTTAAATAAAAACTCGGAATCATTCGGTCCCGGGCAGGCTTCCGGATGGAACTGCACCGTCATGACATTTTTGCCCAGATAGTGGATTCCTTCCAGGGTTCCGTCATTGACGTTAATGAAGCTCACTTCCGCCACATCCCGGTTCAGAGAATCTTCCACGACCACATAGCCGTGGTTCTGGGAGGAAATGTACACCTTTCCGGTCTTTAAATCTTTCACCGGATGATTGGCGCCCCGGTGACCATAGCGCATTTTCTTCGTATCCGCGCCGTTGGCAAGCGCCATGAGCTGATGGCCGAGGCAGATGCCGAAGATCGGCACGTCGGTGGCAAAGAGTTTTTTCAGCTCCTCAATGATCTCCACGCACTCCTTCGGGTCTCCCGGACCATTGGACAGCATGATACCGTCCGGCTCGTCGGCGAGAACCTCCTCTGCCTTTGTGTAGGCAGGATATACGGTAACCTGACATCCCAGCCGGTTTAAGGACTTCTCAATGTTATATTTTGCACCGTAATCCATCAGCGCAACTTTAAATCCGTCTCCCGGCAGCACTCTTTTCTCTTTACATGAGACTTCCCGGACAACGCCCTGTACTTTGTAGGCTCTGATACGTTCCAACTCGGTTTCAAGGTCAAAATCCTCTCTGGTGGTGATCAGTCCATTCATGACACCGTGCTCTCGGGATATCTTCGTGAGATATCTGGTGTCCACGCCGGCGATTCCGGGAATATCATATTTCTTTAAAAATGTATCGAGCGTCATTTCGCTGCGGAAATTGCTGGCAAGTCTGGAATACTCTCTCACAATGAGACCGCTCACCCACGGATGCACGGATTCCATATCTTCCGTACAGATACCGTAATTACCGATCAGGGGATATGTCATCACCACGGACTGACCGGCATAGGACGGGTCTGTCAGTATCTCAAGATAACCTGTCATGGAAGTATTAAAAACGATCTCACTGATAACCTCTTTCTGAGCGCCAAAGCTCTCTCCGGTAAGCACCGTTCCATCTTCCAGGATTAGAAATGCTTTCATGATGTCTCGTTCCTTTCTATATTAGAACATTGTCGTAGTTTACAAAAAGTAATTCTCGCAATAATCGTCATAAACCGACGCGCAGCTTCTCTGGCAGACTCTCTCTTACTGACAGGAACTGTACATCTGTATGAGGAAATGTACATTCAGCCCGACGTTTTTTGGCTGTGCGCAAAAAAAAAGACGGGAACCCCCGGCTTTTCCTCAGCGAATCAGGTCAGCCTGCTTCGCGCCGGGAGCGTATCTTTTTCTCTGTGTCATCCTGCCCGCTCTGCCTCCTGACCTGTGTGAACATCATAACCTGTGCTGTCGCCATGACGGACACGCTCCCCAGAAGACATCTGCCGGACAAAATTCGGACTACGCCACCGTATCATTGCTTAAATTGCTAAAATTCTAACATATATTATCCTCAAATACAAGAGTGGAAATCTGAATTTTTTATTTTTTTAACTATCGTTTTTCTTTTCTCCTTTCTTTTCCCTTCTGCGGCATATTTTTTTATACACCTGGATACAGAGAACCCTTTTTGCTCCCAAACCTCTCTTTTTCTGCATATATCGCGATTCCCGGCACGGTTCTGCCGGTGAACAGATCTTTCCTCAAAAGAAAAGAAGGGCGCGCTTTCTTCCTTCTGAAAAACAGCGCGCCCTTTTTCTGCAATTATTTTTTTGAATCCTGCAAAAAAGTCATTTTCGCTCTGTCATCAGTTCAGCTCTGCGATCCGGCTGACCCCCACATAAATCTGACTGATCTTATACCAGGTGGCAAAATCCACCTCTCCGGTCACCGGAAGATTAAAAATCCTCTGGAAAGTCTCCACAGCATTTTTTGTGGCAGAACCGAGTATCCCGTCCGCCCGGATGACCGGCATGGCCGGATAATCCTCCGCAATCCGGTTAAGCTGTGCCTGCATCTGCCGGACTTTTTCTCCGGAGGAGCCCACCGTCAGCGTATATCCCGGCCAGGAGGCGGGCACTCCCGATATCATATCGGCAGTGTTAATGTAGATATCATTTCCATAATAGTATTGAAGGATTTCTTCCGCAGACAATCCGTCATCTCCGAGCGTCTTGGACCCCCACTGGCTGAGCTGGTTCGGACAGGTCACCCGCCGGCCGTCACAGTACTGCGCCAGGATCGGCTGACTCACATCAGGTCTCGAAAGATACTCGTTGAAGATCTCATCCACCACGAGATTGATACTCTCATAGATTGTCTTTCCGTTGATCCATTTCTGGTCATAGGCCGTGGAAGAGGTGATGGTGAAATCATACCCACGGTTCCGGTACCATTCCGTGTACACCCGGTTCAGGGTAAAAGACATGATTGCCAGAATATTCGCCCGCAATGTCTCTCTCGGCCAGGTGGAATAAATCTCACAGGAGGCCACATTTTTAATGTAGTCTCTGTACTGGATATAGTAGTTAGCCGCTGTGGAATCCGACGGCACTCCGTCGTGAACGACCACAAATTCCGGAATGACCACCCGGCTTAGCACGACCTCACCGGTAGCCTGGATATCTTTGACCTCATTTTCCGCGATCTTCGGCGGATATTCCCCAAACAATGTATGCGGCCCGATAGCCAGAATTCTGTAATCTTCGCCGGACTGGGGTTTTTTGAACATCCCCTGATTCTGCAGCGCCAGCTGTCCGGAGAAAATCTGCGCGCCGGACACGGTCAGCGGCTCATAGCCCGGTGCGTTGATCCGCAGGTTATACTCGGAATACGGCTGTTCCTCCGACGGCTCCATAGAATATTCCACCGGCGGCGCCTCCAGATCCACCGTCTCCGTCTGTCCCGACGAATCTGTCATCAACCTCTCCAGAATCTGATCCGGCTCCCCCGTAGAAGAAACTTCCACCGACGCCCCCGGCACCGGCCGCTCACTCCCCGCCTCCACCAGGCTGATCTTTAATTGTCCATACTCTGCCATAGCTATGCCCACCCATATACGGTAACTATTCTGCCATATCGCTGCCGACGCCCGGCAGCAACCGCCTAACAGCTACACATTTTTTTATTATCATATGTGGCAGAAAAGGAATCGTTACAGATCTTTTACTCCGGGAAGCCCGGCAGAAAAAACCTGGCAGAGCCGTCCGCCTGTGAAAATTTTCTTGACAAAGATTTTGGATTTTTGTAGGATTTCTTAAATAAGACTAAGATGCAGCAGAACCGGAACAGATTTTCTGACATACAGACGATGCGGTTCTTCCCATACAGGTCTGCCCGGCTCGACCCTCACTCGGACTTCAGATATTTTCTGATCAGCAGGTAGAAACCACTTTGCGGTTTCCCAATCTTAGAAAGTCCTCGCTCACAGCTCGCGGTCAGAGTCTGTATGAGATCAGAACGGCATCTGTGTATCAAAATAATTCTGTCCTCCGGCATCATTTGCTGCAACATCCCCGGATTTTGAAATAAGACGCAGAAAGGAACATTTTCTCATGAATAAGATAAATTATCAGAAAGAACTGGATAAGATCACTGCGCAGATCGGCGAAGATCTGCCGGAGGAGCAGAAACCGCATCTGTTTCTTCATGCCTGCTGCGCCCCATGCAGCAGTTACGTACTGGAATATCTGATCCGGTATTTCCACATCACCTTATTTTTTTACAACCCGAATATCACACAGGAAGAGGAGTATCAGAAACGGATTCATGAACTGACGCGTTTTGTAAAGGAGGCGGGATACGAAGCCCGCGGACAGGTTACTCTTCTGGAAGGGGATTATGATCCTTCCTGTTTCTTTGCGATGGCAAAGGGTATGGAAGATCTGCCGGAGCGGGGACAGCGCTGCTATCACTGTTATGAACTTCGAATGCGGGAGGCCGCAAAAAAGGCGGCGGAACTTCACGCCGATTACTTTACCACCACCCTCTCCATCAGTCCTCACAAAAACGCTCAGTGGATCAATGAGATCGGAGAACATCTGGCAGAAGAGTATGGCGTCAGACATCTGCCGTCTGATTTTAAAAAGAAAGGCGGGTATCTGCGTTCCATCGCCCTGTCGGAAGAATATCATCTCTACCGGCAGAATTACTGTGGATGCGTGTTCTCCAAAGCAGCCGCCGAACGACAGAAACTGCATGAATAACAGATCCCATAAAAGCAACGTGATCCTCGCAAAGCGTTTTTGTTTCATAATAGAAACGCAATTTCCCATAAAGAAAAAATGCCGGCTCTCGCCGACATTTCAGATATCTGTTTTGTTATTTTCTCAGGTTTTCTTTATAAACTTATTTCCACATTTCGGGCAGGTGATCTCAATCTTGCCCTTTCCTCTGGGAACGCGAATCTTCTGGGAGCAGGCGGGGCATTTAAAAAAGCGAAAAATCTGTGCCTGTTCCCGCTCTTCGCTCTTTCGGTCGAAGTATTCAAACAGCGGGCGCATGAGTTTCAGAAAACGTTCGTTTTCCCGTCTTCGTTTCTGATGATCATGAGAAAAAAAGCGGAGCAGGCAGAGCAGAAGCGGAAGCAGTCCGACAGGATTCAGGCGCTGCACGCTCTCCACCGGGATCACCGCTGTCAAAAGATTGATCAGAACGCTCAGTAAAAGCAGACCGCAGGATAATCCGTCAATTCCATATATTCCATGAAAAAAGTTCTTAAAACGATTCATTTTTCTTCTCCTGTTTCTTTTCGTGTTCTGACACGTTTCCGGGAGAATGACATCTCTCATGTCATCCGTCCATGTATCGCATTAATCGCTTATCACTTAGGAACAAAATGTGTCCATTTCATTATTTCACAGAAATCTTTTTCCGTCAAGATTTACAATTTCCCTGTAGCGGCATTCTCCTGTCTTCTTCGGAAATGTATGATTTTGATAAGGATTTCTTCAGAAATTCATAATATTTCACAATATCCGCACATCCGGCCTTTGCCCTTTCTGCCAGGAATCCCGGGGATGCGCCACCCGCTATTTCAGCAGGGACTGGCGCATCACATGGATAAATTCCTGATTATTTTTTGTCTTTTTAAAGAACTGAAGGATCTGTTCCACATTTTCTTCCGCACGGTTTCCGGACATTTCCCGGTGCAGGGCAAATACGATCTCCTGCTCTTCTTTGGTGAGAAGCAGGTCGTCCCGGCGGGTTCCGGATTTCTGAATATTGATGGCAGGGAAGATTCTTTTTTCCGCCAGCTTTCTGTCGAGAACCAGCTCCATATTTCCGGTTCCCTTAAACTCCTCGAACACCACATCATCCATCTTGCTTCCGGTATCCACCAGCGCGGTGGCAAGGATCGTCAGGCTGCCGCCCTCCCGCATATTTCTGGCCGCTCCGAAGAACTTCTTCGGCATATGAAGCGCTGCCGGGTCAAGACCGCCGGAGAGCGTTCTCCCGCTTGGCGGTACCACCAGATTGTAAGCTCTTGCCAGACGGGTGATGCTGTCTAAAAGGATGACCACATCCTCGCCGTGCTCCACCAGCCGCTTTGCCCGCTCCAGCACCATCTCAGACACCCGCTTGTGATGTTCCGGCAGCTCGTCAAAGGTAGAGTAGATGACCTCGGCGTTCGGTCCCTCGATGTACTCCCGGATGTCCGTTACTTCCTCCGGGCGCTCATCGATGAGCAGGATGATCAGTTTCATATCTTTATAAGCCGTCGTAATGCTCTTCGCGATCTGCTTTAACAGCGTCGTCTTACCGGTCTTCGGCTGGGAGACGATCATTCCCCTCTGTCCCTTTCCGATCGGAGAAAGGAGATCCACCATACGCATGGATACCGGCGCTCCCGGTATTTCCAGACGGATCCGCTCATTCGGAAAAATTGGCGTCAGATCTTCAAAACTTTTTCGTCTCTGTGCCTCGTATGGCTTGTATCCGTTGACAGATTCCACATAGAGAAGGGCGCTGTATTTCTCGTTCTGGGTCTTCACTCTCGTATTGCCCACCAGGATATCGCCGGTCTTCAGATTAAATCTCCGGATCTGAGACGGAGAGACATATACGTCATTTTCTCCCGGCAGATAATTCTCACAGCGGATAAATCCAAAACCGTCCGGCATCACTTCCAGGATACCGTTTGCCTTCTCGCCGCTGTCGAGGCTTTCCAGCTCACTCTTCATGCCATTTTCCGTGCGGCCGTTTTCCTGTCCGTCATGTCTCTCGTATTCCGCGCGCATTTCCTCATTTCTTCTGTTTGTATGACCGGTACGTTCCTCCGTATTTCCGTTCTCTCTCTCCATCCGCGTGCGGAAGTTTCTCTCCGGTCGTTCCGCTCTTCTTCCCTCATGAGGATAAGAAGAAGGCTTTTCTGTTCCGGCAGGAGCTTCATAATCCATCAGACGCTCAATGAGTTGTTCCTTTTTCAGCGTGCTGATACCCCGAAGCCCTTTTTCTTTTGCCGCTGCACGCAGCTGCAGTAATGTCATATCTCTGTAATCCATATAAAACCTCCATCTATGCCAACAGGAATCCTGTCCTGTCTCCGGTTCTCTTCTGCCACAGACAAAACGCCCCTGTCATCTATCGTATCATGCTCCAATAACAATTTGACGAGTCTCACAGCCAAAAAATCCTCTCGCAGGCAAACCTGCATCGGATCTCTGACCTTTTGACACTGGTATCATAAAATATATCTCAGGAATAATAAGAATACTGATGTGCACACAAATTATCTGAATAAAAAGAATTATCTCCCACCGCTTCCAATTATGCGGTCAGGCGCCCTTATTATACCATATTTTTCGCAGAAAACAACTCTTTTCCGTCCCGTTTTCTTCCCGCACTTACAAAATAGTCACCGTTCACACAAGGACCGGTGACACAAAAGATTCACTTTTCGTTTGCATAAACCTGACCCGGATGTTAAAATAAGTCTCTGGAAGGATGAAAAAATCATGGAACGTTATTATTCCTACAGTCGTTTCCTGAAGGAAATGTTCGGGGAAAAAATATATAAGATCAGCCTGAACGGCGGCTTTACCTGTCCGAACCGGGATGGCACCCTGTCAAAGGGCGGCTGCATTTTCTGCAGCGAGGGCGGCAGCGGTGAATACGCGGAAAGTGCCGCTCTCCCGATCGCCGCGCAGATCGACCGGGGAAAGGCACAGAGCAACAGGAAGTATTCCGGCGGCAGATATATCGCCTATTTTCAGGCGTTCACCAACACCTATGCGCCCGTGAAACGGCTCCGCACACTCTATGAGGCCGCCATCCGGCCGGAAGAGATCGTTGCCATCGCCATCGGCACCCGTCCGGACTGTCTCCCGGAAGAAGTACTGAATCTTCTGGAGGAGATCAACCGGCAAAAGCCGGTCTTTCTCGAGCTGGGGTTGCAGACCTGCCACGACTCCACCGCTGCCTTTTTAAACCGCGGCTACGAGACGGCAGTCTTTACCCGTGCCGTGGAAGCCTGCGCTTCCCGGGGTATCCGCGTCACCGCCCATCTGATCCTCGGCCTTCCGGGAGAGACTCCCGCCATGCAGGAAGAGACCATCCGTTACATCAACCAGCTGCCCGTGGGCGGCGTTAAGCTGTCGATGCTGCATATTTTAAAAAATACCCGTCTGGCTGAGATATACGCCCGCAAGCCTTTTCCTCTGTTTACGCTGGAATCCTACACCGACTGTGTGATCTCCTGCATCGAGAGACTCCGGCCGGATATCGTCATTGAGAGGATCACCGGCGACGGGCCGGGAGACCTGCTGATTGCTCCATCCTGGAGCCTTCACAAAAGAAACGTATTAAATACCATCCACCGGGAAATGAAACGGCGGGACTCCTTTCAGGGGAAACAGCTGCTCTGACTCCTGCCTGACAGCGCCGTGGAGCGTTGCTCCATCAGCTGCGCAGATCTGATCGATACAACAGATCGTTATCATACTGTTCGTTATCATACTATTGAAAGAAAATACATGGAGAGAACAATGTCTGAAGAATCGTTGACTTTATACAAATTAATGATGCTGTACATGCTGGATAATCTGGATTTTCCACTGACGACCTCCCAGCTCAGCGAGTTTTTTGTGACCCACGGCTACACTTCCTACTTTCATATGCAGCAGGCCGTCAATGAGCTCGCAGAATCTGCTTTTATCCGTGGGGAGATGATCCGGAACACCACCCACTATTATCTGACGGAAAATGGCAGAGAAGCATTGCAGATGTTTGAAAGTAAAATATCGGACGCTATCAAAAACGATATTCTCAATTATTTTAAAGAACACAAATATCAGCTCCGCAAGGAGGTCAATATCACCGCGGACTATTACCCGCTGAAAAAAGGGGAGTACATGGTGCATGCGCAGATTAAGGAGCGCGGTTCCATCCTCATGGAACTGAAGATCAATGTCGTATCCAAAGAACAGGCCATCGCCATCTGTGACAAATGGTCAGAAAAGAGCGATACCGTCTACTGTCAGGTGATGGAAACTCTGCTCCTCAACGACTGAATCGCATAATGCCTGTGCCTATTCTTCCGGAATTTCCATTTCCTCCCCGAGTGCATACGTCTCAATCAGCTCCCAGATCTCATCCCGTCCCTGTTTTGTGACTGCGGAAAACGGGACAATCGGAACGCCCTCAATGACTTTTAATGTGTCTTCCAGCTGTTTCAGCTGCTTTTTTAGCTGGCTGCGCTTGATCTTATCCGCTTTGGTGGCGACGATAACCGGAGAAAAGCCGTTGCTCAGAATCCACCGGTACATCTGGATATCGTTGGCTCCCGGCTTATGTCTCAGGTCAATGAGCAGAAATACCATCCGCAGCTGACGGGAAGTATGCAGATAATTCTCGATCATCGGTCCCCATTTGGCCGCCACTTCTTTTGAGACCTTCGCATAGCCGTAGCCCGGTAGGTCCACGATATACATTTCCTTATTTACGTTATAAAAATTGATGGTCTGGGTCTTTCCCGGCTGTCCGGACGTCCTCGCCAGTGACTTCCGGTTGACGAGAGCATTGATCAGGGATGACTTGCCCACGTTGGACTTGCCCGCAAAGGCAACTTCCGGGAGCTGATTATCCGGAAGCTTGCTGGTGATACCACAGACCGTTTCCAGCTCTACATTTTTTATTATCATTCGCGTTATCCTCGCTTTCTCCACGAATACGGGGAAATACAGCGACTTCCCCTTTTTTTACGGAGAAATCGCCGTTATGTTTCCTTTCCCTTAATGCACAAATGCTTTCTCAATGACCTGGGACATCTCTTCCACAAAGGTGATCGTAAGTCCCTCTGTCACTTCTTTGTCCATTTCCCGGATATTCCGGCGGTTTTTATCCGGCACCAGCACCTCTTTCATGCCGGCAGCCTTTGCGGCCAACAGTTTTTCTTTAAGCCCTCCGATCGGCAGGACCCGGCCCCGAAGCGTGATCTCACCGGTCATGGCCAGGTCGCCCCGGACTTTCTTTCCGGTGATCGCGGACAGCATGGCCGTTGTCATAGTGATACCGGCAGACGGTCCATCCTTTGGCACCGCGCCCTCCGGGATATGGATGTGAATGTCATGCTTTTCAAAAAACTCTTCCTCAATATCATACTGCCTTGCGATGGAGCGGATATAACTCAGGCCGATCTGCGCCGACTCCTTCATCACATCGCCCATCCGGCCGGTCAGCGCCAGCTTTCCCTTGCCCGGCATCACATTTACTTCAATGGAAAGGGTGTCTCCTCCGACACTGGTCCACGCCAGGCCACGGACAATGCCCACCTGCGGCTTCGTCGCCTTCTCCTCTTCCGAGTACGGCGCCATGCCGAGAAGATCTTCCAGATCCTCCACATGTACTTCCAGCGTCTCCTGCCCCTCTATGATCGCGCGGGCCGCTTTCCGCATGATCCGTCCGATCTTTCGCTCCAGGTCACGGACGCCCGCCTCTCTTGTATAAGAGCGGATGATCTCATAAATGACTTCGTCCGGGATGTGCACCTGTTTTTTCTGGATGCCGTTCGCCTTGCGCTGCTTGCGGATCAGATACTGTTTGGCAATATGGAACTTCTCATTTTCCGTGTAACTGGACAGTTCAATAATCTCCATACGGTCCAGCAGCGGTCTGGAAATGCGTTCCGGCTCATTGGCTGTGGCGATAAAGAGCACCTCGCTCAGATCCAGCGGCACCTCCAGATAGTGGTCGCGGAAATTCACATTCTGTTCTCCATCCAGAACCTCCAGCAGCGCGGAGGCGGTGTCTCCCTTGTAATCGCTGCTGACCTTGTCGATCTCATCGAGAAGCATCAGCGGATTGCGCACGCCCGCCTGCCGGATGCCCTCGGCGATCCGTCCCGGCATAGCGCCCACATACGTCTTTCTGTGACCACGGATCTCCGCCTCATCATGAACGCCTCCCAGAGAGATGCGGACATATTTTTTATTTAACGCGCGGGCGATCGATTTGGCGATCGATGTCTTTCCGGTTCCCGGCGGGCCGACCAAGCAGAGAATCGGCGTCTCCCCCTTTTGGGTCAGCGTCCGTACTGCCAGATAGTCCAGAATACGCTCTTTCACTTTTTCCAGTCCGTAATGATCCTCTTCCAGAATCTCGGATGCCTTTTTCAGATCTTTGTTATCTTTTGATCCCTTCTTCCACGGCATCTCCAGCATCGTCTCGATATAATTTCTCATGACAATGCTCTCGGATGCCATCGGAGGAACCCCTTTGAATCGATTGATCTCCTTGCGGATCTTATCTTTGACTTCTTTGGACGCATGTAATTTTTCACATTTTTCCAGATACTCATCGGCGTCGGAGGCGATATCCTCCTCTCCCAGTTCCTTGCGGATCACCTTCTGCTGTTCCCGCAGAAGATAATCTTTCTGGTTCTTATCCACATTTTGCTTCACCTTGGCAGTGATCTCATTGCGGATATCGCTGATCTCCGACTCTTCCATGAGGATATTCATGAGCATCTCTGACTGGCGAATCACGTCCGTCTCTTCCAGAAACTGCTGCTTTTTCTCCAGCTCAAACGGAAGCTCGGACGCCAGCTCGTACATAAGAGGCAGAAGCTCGCCCTTATCCACCGCCGCCTGAAGCTGATTGGTCAGGAAACCGGGATTCTTCTCTATAAACTCTCCCATCAGATCGCAGAGCATCCGGAAACGTGCCGTCTCCTCATTTTTATCTTTCGGAAAATTCTCCGAAGGCATTCTTTCCACGATTGCCCACGGACATGGCTCCACTTCCTGATAGTCCAGCACCCGCGCCCGGGATATTCCTTCCACAAATACCCGCAGAATGCCCTGTCCGGCCTTCACCATCTGCTGGATCCTCGCAATGGTTCCAACCTGATACAGATCATCTTTCGTCGGCTTCTCTTCTGCCGGGTCTTTCTGATTTAATAAAAATATAAGCTGATTATGGTTGACAGCCTCTTCCAACGCCTGCAGGGATCTGGTCCGGGAAACCTCAAAAAAGGCTGAGACCTGCGGATAAATCATCTTCCCCCGGAGCGCCAGCACCGGGAATGATGTATTTTCCATATAATTCCTCCTCTATCCATCACGACAAAAGGCCGGCACAGTAAATGCATTTCACATCTGCCAGTGTCAGCCTGTTAATTATGATGCAGTGTACGGACCCGCTCACATTTCCAGTACACTAGGCAATCTCATTGCCGCTTTTTTTTCTGTGTTTTTTTGTGATACTCTTCTTGCTGACTGGCTCGTCATGATAGGTCAGGATCGGCGCTCCGGTTCCTTCCACCGCTTCCGCAGTGATGGTACAGGTTGCCACCAGCTCGTCAGACGGAATCGTGTACATCAGATCCATAACGACAGACTCCACGATGGAACGAAGTCCTCTGGCGCCGGTCTTTCTGGCGATAGCCTTCTCAGCGATCGCTTTCAGCGAATCCTCTGTAAAGATCAGTTCCACTCCGTCCAGTTCAAAGAGCTTCTGATACTGTTTCACAAGAGCGCTCTTCGGCTCGGTGAGGATCCGTATCAGCGCTTCCTCATCCAGCGGATTGAGAGAGACATTGACAGGGACGCGGCCGATAAACTCCGGAATCAGACCGAACTTCACAAAATCTTCCGGCAGAACCTGTCTTAAAAGCTCGCCCACATCCTTCTTTTCCTTGCCGGCAACCTCTGCCTGGAAACCGATGGACTTCTTTCCAATCCTGCTCTCGATAATCTTCTCCAGACCGTCGAAAGCTCCACCGCAGATAAAGAGAATATTGGTGGTATCGATCTGCAGGAACTCCTGATGCGGATGCTTTCTTCCGCCCTGCGGAGGAACGGAAGCCACCGTACCCTCCAGAATCTTTAAGAGTGCCTGCTGTACTCCCTCACCGGAAACGTCTCTGGTGATCGATGTATTTTCTGACTTTCTCGTAATCTTATCAATCTCATCAATATAAATGATACCGGTCTGCGCTCTCTCGATGTCATAATCTGCAGCCTGAATGAGCTTTAAGAGAATGTTCTCCACATCCTCGCCCACATAACCTGCCTCCGTGAGCGCTGTGGCATCCGCGATGGCAAACGGTACATTTAACAGCCTTGCCAGCGTCTGTGCCAGTAAAGTCTTACCGGAACCGGTCGGCCCCAGCATGATGATATTGCTCTTCTGCAGTTCTATATCATAATTTTTATCTGTGAGAATCCGTTTATAATGATTATAGACAGCCACAGATAAAACCTTTTTTGCCTCTTCCTGTCCGATGACGTAATCATCCAGAAACGCCTTGATCTCTTTTGGTTTCATCAGGTTGATTTCCTGGGTGTCATCGTTGTATTCTTCAAATTCATCCTCCATGATCTCCGCACATACTTCGATGCACTCATCACAGATGTACACACCCTTCGGCCCGGCAACAAGCTTTCTTACCTGGTCCTGGGTTTTATTACAAAAGGAGCAGCGAAACTGTTTGCTGCTGTCTGTTCGTGACGCCATAAATTTCACCTCTTTTACGCTGTCATATGCGGGCTGTTCCCGTCCTGTGGGGAAAGCCGCACATTTTCAAGGAAAGGTTACCCCGACATCCTGTATCCTGCCAAGGTAACCTCCCTGTATCCACTTACGACTGCCGCCGCGCTGTCTGACCCTCTGCGGGGAATCGCGCAGCCCTTACTTTCTCTTGTCCACAACCGCGTCGATGATACCGTACTCCAGCGCTTCCTGTGCTGTCATATAGTTATCTCTCTCCGTGTCGGCCTTGATCTTCTCGTAAGTCTGTCCCGTATTCTCTGCCAGAATACGATTCAATTTTTCTTTGGTCTTTAAAATCTGTTCCGCTACGATCTCAATCTCCGTAGCCTGACCCTGCGCGCCGCCTGACGGCTGATGGATCATGATCTCCGCATTCGGAAGCGCGAGACGTTTGCCCTTGGTTCCACCTGCCAGAAGGAAGGCGCCCATGCTGGCCGCCATACCCATACAGATGGTGGACACGTCACATTTGATAAACTGCATGGTATCATAGATCGCCATGCCTGCGGTAACAGAACCGCCCGGGCTCATGATATAAAGGTTGATATCCTTGTCCGGATCTTCCGCTTCAAGGAAAAGCATCTGGGAGACAACCAGACTGGCTGTCACATCATTGACCTCTTCTCCAAGGAAAATGATCCTGTCCTTTAACAAACGGGAGTAAATGTCGTAGGACCGCTCCCCGTGACTGGTCTGCTCAATAACATAAGGTACTAAACTCATATTACTACCTCCTGTTCCCTTATATATTCTGACTGCCGTGTCTTTTATTACTCTGCCGGCTCGTAATCAAGCTCTCCGGAAGCCTCTGTAACGACCGCCTGCTCTCTGATGAAGTCCACTGCCTTCTGGATAGCGATGTCGTTCTTCATATTCTCTTTTTCTGCATCTCCCATGAAGGAAGCGATCTGGTCTGCTTCCATCTGGTACATGGACGCCATTCTCTCAAACTCTTTGTTGAGATCTTCCTCTGTTGCCTCGATGTTCTCCGCTGCAACGATGGCCTCAAGAACAAGGCTGCTCTGGATTCTTCTCATGGCCTCCGGTCTCATGCTCTCTCTGAATGCCTCCGGATTCTGACCGGTGAACTGCAGATACTGCTCAAAGGAGATACCCTGATAGCTTACTCTCTGCTGGAACTCCTGTACCATCTGGTCTACCTGAGATTCCACCATGGCATCCGGGATATCCATCTGTGCATTCTCCACTGCCTTCTCAACCAGCGCATTTTCCATAGTGTTCTTTGCCTGTTCTTCTTTGTCATTCAGAAGTTTTGCCCGGATGTCTGCCTTGTATTCCTCCATGGAATCAAACTCTGTGGTATCCTGCGCGAAATCGTCATCCAGCTCCGGAAGCTGTTTCTCTGTGATGCCGAGAACCTTTACGTGGAAGTTAGCAGGCTTGCCGGCCAGCTCCTGTGCATGGTACTCTTCCGGGAATGTTACCTCAACATCTTTCTCGTCGCCGATATTCAGACCTACGAGCTGATCTTCAAATGTATCGATGAAAGAGTGGGAACCGATCTCCAGCTTCTGGCTCTCAGCGGTTCCACCGTCAAACGGCACACCGTCGATCGTTCCTGCATAATTCAGAGTGATGATATCTCCCTCTTTTACCGGACGATCCTCGATGGTGATCTCTCTTGCGTTCTGTTCCTGTGCTTTCTTAAGTTCTGCGTCCACTTCCTCATCGGTCACTTCCACAGCTTCTTTCTCCACTTCCAGTCCCTTGTACTGTCCGAGAGTCACTTCCGGTCTCACTGCCACAGAGACAGTAAAGATGAAGTTCTGTCCCTTTCCGATCTGTGTCACATCCACTTCCGGACGGGATACCACATCCAGCTTGGTCTCCTCTAAAGCGTCTGCATATGCCTTTGGCATGATCTCATTGGCAGCATCTTCATAGAAGATACCCGGGCCGTATGTTTTCTCGATGATATTCATCGGAACCTTACCCTTACGGAATCCAGGAAGGTTGTAGGAACCTTTCTTTCTATTATATACTTTCTTGCAGGCAGCATCAAATTCAGCAGCTTCCACCTCAATGGTCAGCTTCGCCATATTGTGCTCTAAATTCTCAACCTGTACACTCATCACGTTTCCTCCTTAAAAAAATTACATGTTCCTTATTTTTATCTGAGCAGAGACGAAAAACCTGTTTCATACATTCTGCCCGATTCGGTTTTGTATATATATCTGAAAACACATTTTAGTATTATAGCATGTTAAGGAAAGGCTGTCCATAATTTTTTTACACGAAAAAACTGTGAAGAAAAAAACTGCCGCCCGGTCCGAAGACCGAAGGGCGGCAGTCCACTGCATTTTATTCCGGTGTATCTTTATCAGCCTGAGCCGGTAATCCGGCGTCAGCTTTCTTCTCTCTCAAAAAGAACCTGCATTCCTGCCGGGCAGTCATTACTCCTCACTGCTTCCGGCCATCTGCTGTTCCTGTTTTTTGATCATCTTACGAACCATCTCGCCACCGATGGAACCTGCTTCCTTGGCTGTGATATTTCCGTTATATCCCGGTTTTAAATCTACGCCAATCTCATTGGCAACTTCCATTTTAAAACGGTCCATTGCATCTTTTGCTTCCGGTACTTCCACCTGATTGCTCTTGGTATAACTTTTTGCCATTGTATTTTACCTCCATGTTATCTGGAATCATCCGGATGACATTTTAACCAATGTTTTATTTCTGCGTTGTCAACAGTTCCTCTATTATGAACGGCAGGCGTCTCACTCTTGTCCGTGAGCCGCATCAAAAGCTTTTGTTTACCGTACTCCTATTATCTGCAAAAACAAAACAAATATAATGGTAAAATTTGTGGCAAATATAATAAATGCAATGTCGCTGCGGCAAATCTGCCGTGCGATGGCAGCTCGTCCGCAAAAAACATTTACATCAGCATCTCCGCGATCTGTGCAGGTCTCTGTACAAATACTTTTCCGCCCGCCTTTTCCAGCTCTTCTCTCGTGCGGAATCCCCATTCACAGAGAATGTAATCCATCCCGCTGTTTTTCGCCGTGGCCAGATCCACCTCCGAATCACCCACGTACACGGCGTCCTCCGGACGGCTTCCCAGCTCTTTTAACGCTTCCATGACCGTATCCGGCGCCGGTTTCTTGCGGATACCCTCGCTCTCTTTCTCACCAATGGCAACAGGAATGATACCCTTAAAATATATCTCGCTCAACTCCTTCACCGCAAAATCGCCCTTGTTGGATACGATTGCCGTCTTGACTCCCTTATCTCTCAGGAGCTCCAAAAGCTCCATGATTCCGTCATAAGGCTTCGTCAGATCGTTGCAGTGAATCGCATAATGCTCCTTAAACTCCGCAAGGATCCTCTCAAAATCCGGATTATCCGTTCCGGACGGAAGCGCCCGCTGGATAAGAAGAAACATGCCATTACCAACAAACTGACGGATCTCTTCCTTTGTCCTCGCCGGATATCCGTTGCTCTCCAGCGCATAATTCACACTGTTTTTCAAATCATCCAGCGTATTCAGCAGAGTGCCGTCCAAATCAAAAATCACTGTGTCTTTTTTGTGCATAACTTTCACCTTCTATCTGTGGATCATTTTCCGGGAAATGCTCTTTATGTCCGTCGCTCCGCACATCGCCATCGTGTCTTTAAGCTCTGCAGCCAGTTTCTCAATATACAGCCGCACTCCTTCTTCCTGGCCGCCGTACACTGCCTGCACAAACGGTCTCGCGATGAGAACCGCATCCGCTCCCATGGCAAGCGCCTTAAACACGTCAATACCTGTCCGGATACCGCCATCCACAAAAATCTTCATGCGGCCTTCATTCCACTCGACGATCTCCTCCAGCACTTCCGCCGTAGCCGGCGTCTGGTCAAGCACCCGGCCGCCATGGTTACTCACCACGATGGCGGAAGCACCTGCCTCATAAGCTTTCTTCGCTCCCCGCACCGTCATGATCCCCTTGACGATAAACGGACGTTCCGCATCGTGAATGATCAGAGACAGCTCCTCCACGGTCTTATTGCCGGCCGGCGGCTCCATATTTTTAAGGAACGGCAATCCCGCCGCATCGATATCCATGGCCGCCATCATAGCGCCGCTCTCAAACACGAGGTCCAGCTTCTCATGAATCATCTCCATATTCCACGGCTTGATCGTCGGAATACCGATACCATCATTATCTTTGATTGCCCGCGCTGCCGCCTGAAAGACATTCGGATCTGTGCCGTCTCCGGTAAACGCGGCGATCCCATTCTCCGCACAGGCGGAGACAAGAATCTGATTGTACTCCTCATCATCATACTTATCCCCGTAATGCAGCCGCATAGCGCCCACCGGCCCCGCAAAAAACGGATAGGCAAACGTATGCCCAAACAACTCGATACTGGTATCCGGCTCCACATTCTCTCCGATCGTGTCCATATTCACCCGAATCTGCTGCCACTGATCATAATTGCGAATGGCAACATCGCCGATACCCTTGGCGCCCGGCCCCGGAATCTGATTGCCGCACGCACGGCCATTGCACACCGGACAGACCTTACAGTATGGACCCACTTCAAATCTCGCCTGTTTCATTACTTCTTCATACGTCATAGCTATCCCTCCCAAATCTATGTTCCATTACATGGATTTTATCATATCTTTATGGGGATTTCCAGATTATTTACGAACCTTTACCTTCTGCACCTTAGACCAGGCAGAGAATACCTTCTTCGTCTTTCCATTTACTTTTCATATGTTTCTCCTCCTTGACCTGTTTTTTCAGAAAAAGCTCCACAACAGCCCGGCAGAAAACCGGGCTGAGTTTACAGCTTGCGCCGCTCTCATTGTACCATTGTCACAAGGGGATCAGCAATCTTTTTGTTGTGAAATTATGCGAAAACTTCTATCGTATCTTCTCCATCTGAAGCCAGCTCTCTACCTGAGTTATGCTGACCTTTAAAACTCTGGCGATAACTTTTTCTTCCATGCCTATTTTTGCGAGTTCTATGGCTGTTTCTCTGGCTTTTTTATTCTTTCCACTTTTTTCTCCCGCCCATCTGGCTTCGTCTATTTCCGCTTCATAGGCTTCTTGCTCCAGCTGCTCAGGCGACTTACTTCTGTGAATCCTGTCATCAAAGATCACATCCATCATTCCTCTCACCTCCTCATCTGATTCAATTTTTAATTGTAATTATATTCTTATTATAATCAAAATCGTGTCGAATAGCAAGTAAACGGTAGATATCTCGTACCTGTACAAATCTGGAGCAAACCTGTATGATAAGGACAGATTTGCTCCAATCTTTCGCTCACTTCTCTTTTCCGGATTTCCGGCAGTTCGCCGGCAGGTTCGGTGACCAC
>DXGQ01000043.1 GCA_019113845.1 Candidatus Anaerobutyricum avicola | reverse complement strand
GCACGCGGCTGTTAACCGCGCTGTCGTAGGTTCAAGTCCTACTCGGGGAGTTCACGGCTCCTTGGTCAAGTGGTTAAGACACCGCCCTTTCACGGCGGTAACAGGAGTTCAAATCTCCTAGGAGTCATATGCCGATGTGGCTCAATTGGCAGAGCAGCTGATTTGTAATCAGCAGGTTAACGGTTCGAGTCCGCTCATCGGCTTTGTCAATGAATTGTTTATGGATTATTTGGGGACCTTTAGCTCAGCTGGTTAGAGCAGTCGGCTCATAACCGATCGGTCCGGGGTTCAAGTCCCTGAAGGTCCACTATATTTGGCCCGATGGCTCAGCTGGTTAGAGCGCCGCCCTGTCACGGCGGAGGTCGTGGGTTCGAATCCCATTCGGGTCGCTTGTCCTTAGCAATAAGGATGATGAATTTCATATCATGGGATCTTAGCTCAGCTGGGAGAGCATCTGCCTTACAAGCAGAGGGTCATAGGTTCGAGCCCTATAGGTCCCATATGCCGGCGTGGCGGAACTGGCAGACGCACAGGACTTAAAATCCTGCGGGACTTATACTCCCGTATCGGTTCGATTCCGATCGCCGGCATACCTCAAAAGAATACGTGGGCATAGCTCAGCTGGATAGAGCGTCTGGCTACGGACCAGAAGGTCGGGGGTTCGAATCCTCTTGCCCACGCTTCTCACTTTTATGTGAGCCAACAGCATAAAGCGCTATCGCCAAATGGTAAGGCACTGGATTCTGATTCCAGCATTTCCAGGTTCGAATCCTGGTAGCGCTGCTAGAGAAAGACACATTTTTGTGTCTTTTTCTTTTGCCCTGTTTTAGATGTACATCCTTTACCTGTGGAGAACAAGAAAAGATATTGTGTTATAATGACCAATATGATATGATAAGCAAAATAGTTCTTACACTGATCTTCACACAGAAGATATAGAGCCAGAGACCATGTGTGGACATCAGAGACAGCAGAAAATAGGGTAAAGGGGATAGATAGCAGATATGGCAGAGGCACGTATTATTTATAATCCTGGCAAGCTGGTCATGAACATGTTCTACCGCAAGATGAACCAGGAATCCAGAAAAGAACTGGCAGAGAGAAAGTATGACGCAGTAGGTCTTTTTCAGACCACAGTGGCCGGAGTATTGTATTATGCTGACCGCGTTGCAAAGACAAGTAATGTATATCCGGTAGAGATCAATGGCAGCTGTCCGCAGCACATTATCACGCTGGCATTCTTCGGGGAGACCGCCGCAGTAGAGACGGCTATGAAGATGGTCATTCAGGAAGAAAAAGAGAGGAAGAATCGTCTGATCTGATAGAATTTTTATATGCGCCAGGCAGACTGGTGATATTGTGTATCGAATACATTTGCAGTGGAAGATTCATCAGAGATGACAGATATATCTGCCTGAGGCAGATGATAATTTTTGATAAAGATTCGGATAGGGGTTCTGTTAACATGAGGTATGTCTAATAGGGCCCTTTCTTTTTGGCAGATTATCATGAACAGATTGTTTTTAAGAAAGAGGGCTTACAGAAAATGTATGAAATGAAGATTCGGGTGAGATACAGTGAGGTAGACCGTACCGGAAAAGTAAATCTCCATCAGTTACTGGAATATCTGCAGGACTGCGTCACCTTTCATTCTATCTCCGTTGGACTGGGAATACGGGGAGATGAGAAGGAAAATCGGGCATGGTATCTGATCGCATGGGATATCTGTATCCATCGGTATCCACAGATGGCAGAATACCTGACGATAACGACGGAACCATATAAAATGCGTGGCTTTTATGGATATCGGCGTTTTCAGATCCTGGATGAGCAGGGCGAGGTCATTGTGGAGGCGGACTCTAACTGGATATTTATGAACACAGAACATATGATACCGGTAAAGATTCCAAAAGAACTGGCAGAGCGCTATATCACTGCTCCGGTGAAAGATCAGACTGTCCGTGTAAAAAGAAAGCTTCCTTCGGAAGGAGAATGGACAGAAAGAGAAAGTATGACGGTGACGAAACTTTTTCTTGATTCCAACGGTCATGTGAATAATACCTACTATGCCTTATGGGCGGAGGAGGTTCTGCCGGAAAATGAAAAAATAAAAGAGATCAAGATAGATTACCGGCAGTCAGCCTTTCTGGGAGATACCATTTCGATCAGTACGGTGAAAGAAAAAGACGGCTGGAGAGTCCGTTTTCTGAATCAGGATGAGAAATTGATCGCCCTCGTATCCTGTATCAGCGCTTTCGAACCGGAACCGGCGGCACAGTAGAAACAAACAAATACAGATTCCGAAAAAAGCAGAGGAATCTGAACAGAAATTATAAGATTGTGATACCAGCATAAGAGCAAAGATTAAGAAACAGAATAAAAAGGAGATTGCAATGATCGAACTTGGAGTAAATCAGAAATTATATATTGACCATACGACAAACTTTGGTGTGTATTTGTGCGAAGAAAAGAATCTGGGAAAACGAAAAGAGGAGTGTGTGCTCCTTCCGGCCAAGCAGGTGCCGGCAGGAAGCCAGAAGGGAGACGGGGTGGATGTCTTCATATATAAGGATTCCCAGGATCGTCTGATCGCCACAACACAGCAGCCAAAACTGACATTGGGAGAGCTGGCAGTGCTGGAAGTTGTCGATGTGACGAAGATCGGAGCCTTCCTTTCCTGGGGGCTGGAGAAGGATCTGCTTCTGCCTTTCAGCGAGCAGACCGTGAAAGTGAAACCGGGAGAAAGCTATCTCATAGGGCTGTATGTGGATAAGAGTGACCGGCTCTGTGGCACGATGAAGGTTTATGATTTTCTGCGGACGGATTCTTCCTATAAAAAAGGAGATACCGTAGAAGGAATTGTCTTTGGAAATAACCCGGAATATGGAGTATTCGTAGCGGTAGATGGCAAATATAACGCGATGATTCCTAAAAATGAGGCAGTGAAAAGATTTCACATCGGCGACAGGGTTAAAGGAAGAGTCATTGAGGTGAGAGAGGATGGTAAACTGAATCTCAGCATCCGTGAAAAAGGATATATCCAGATGGATATCGACTCCGCAAAGATTATGGACAAACTGGAAGAGAACAACGGATTTTTGCCTTACCACGACAAGTCTTCTCCGGAAGATATCCGCCGGGAGTTTGGCATGAGTAAAAATGAATTTAAGAGAGCCATTGGAAGATTATATAAAGGACGCCGGATAGAGATCACCGGGCAGGGAATCAGAAGCCTATGAGCAGAGCGGCTTTTGATGTCAACGTTTTCTGGATGTATACCGTTCTGCTGCATATCGCAGGTTCCATTGTATTCAGCCTGATGGGAATGTTGTCTCTGGGCAGTATGCTCTGTCTGACGGCTTTATGGGGATTTTTTCTTCATACCTCAGATAAGAGCAGGAGAACGATGGGAATTGCCCTCTGTGGCTGGCTGGTGACCGGAGGATTGCTTCTGGTCATGCCGGTCTCCTACGGGAGCAGTATTCTCATGAACCTGCTCATGCTGGTTTTTGTCCATGCGGTATGTCAGCAGCGACAGATGACCCTCTGGGAATACAGCGGTTTTCGCCGGATTCCGGCAAGGCAGTGGGTTCTTCTTCTCGTTCTCACTATCGCATTTTTATGGATCGCTTCCTATATAAATGCGATATCCATGTTGTTTGTTCAGAACAGGACGGCCGCGTCGCTGGAGGGAGCAGGACAATATCTGCTGCAGTCCGTGCTGGTCTTTGCCGTATTTCCGGCTGTGGCGGAAGAGATTCTGTTCCGGGGATACATTTTCAGAAGTATTGAGAATAAAAACATGGCGGTGATTTTGTCGGCGCTCATGTTTGCCCTTCTCCACATGAACTTTAATCAGATGAGTTATGCCTTCGTCATGGGCCTTCTCTTTGCGGTGGTGGTAAGGGAGACGGGAAATCTGTCTGTGAGTGTGGTCATCCACTTGCTCTTTAACAGTTATAATATTTTTGTCGCCGCCTTTCCGGACAGCGCGGTGTTCCGCACACTGCAGGAGATACAGATCGCAGGTTACCGGCCGCTGGCGCCATCTTTTCAGAGTGCCTCGGGCGGTTGTGACTGGAGAATGCTGGCTGTCGGCAGCGTCGTTACCTGTTTTGTAGTACTGCTGACTGTATATCTTCTGTACCTGTTAAAGAAAACGGAAGGGGAAAAAGAAGAGAGAGAAAAGGGGCTTCCATGGAAGCCGGATCAGTCATTCTGGGGCGGCTGTCTGGTCTGCCTTGTCGTTGCTGTCTCGTATGAACTGGTGGGCTGACCTGCTCACATTTCGTATAATGTCATTATGCTGAAAATGAACAAGACAGTACGCTGGTACTGCCGTAAAAGTATTTTCGTGAGAGCATTTATAAAAAATAAAAAATGAAAAAAGCTGCTGCAAAAGCATGTTTCCACAGAAAAGTTACAATATAATGAGATTACTTTTCTGAAGAAAGATGCCCTGCAGCAGCTTTTATTTTATAGAAAACTGCGTTTCTGAAAATCAAAAAACGCTTCGCGGGGATCGCGCTGTGGCAGTCCTTTTATTTTCTCTTCTGATATTCCAGAGCCGCAGCCAGGAATCCTTTAAAGAGCGGATGCGGTTTATTTGGTCTTGACTTAAATTCAGGATGTGCCTGGGTTCCGATGAACCAAGGATGATCCGGAATCTCGATCATCTCGACAATACGGCCGTCAGGAGAAAAACCGGACAGAAGCATGCCGTATTCCTGAAGAACATCCCGGTACTTGTTGTTTACCTCGTAACGGTGGCGGTGACGTTCCTCGATGGTCTTGGAGCCGTACAGCTCAAGAGCCTTGGAATTATCCGCAAGGATACAAGGATAAGCGCCGAGACGGAGCGTTCCGCCAAGGTTGGTGATCCCTTCTTTATCCGGCATGATGTGAATGACCGGATTGGTAGTCTTTGTGCTGAACTCATTGCTGTGTGCGTCTTCCAGACCAACAACATTGCGGGCAAACTCCACGATAGTGAGCTGCATGCCCAGACAGAGTCCAAGATATGGGATCTTCTGCTCTCTGGCATAGCGGATCGCGCAGATCATACCCTCGATACCGCGGTCGCCAAAACCACCCGGTACGATGATACCGTCCACATCAGAGAGAAACTCGTTGACGTTATAATCGCTGATCAGCTCAGAGTCAACCCATTTGATCTCCACTTCGGAATTATTGGCGACAGCGCCATGTTTCAAGGCCTCCACAACGCTGATGTAAGCGTCATGCAGGGAGACATATTTGCCAACTAAGGCAATCTGTACCTTGTGTTTCGGATTCTTCCACGCCTGTACCATATCGATCCAGTCATTGAGATCCGGCTGCGGACAATCCATATTCAGGCAGTCGCAGACAACATTGGCCAGCTTTTCCTTTTCCATGGCAAGCGGCAGTTCATAGAGAATATCCACATCAAGGTTCTGGATAACTCTCTTCTTTGGCACGTTACAGAACTGCGCGATCTTCTCCTTGATGCTGTCGTCAAGCGGAAGGTCGGAACGGCAGACCAGCACGTCCGGCTGGATACCCATCCCCTGCAGTTCCTTGACACTGGCCTGTGTCGGTTTGGTCTTAAGCTCTCCGGAGGCCTTCAGGTAAGGGATCAGAGTCACATGGATGAGGATGCAGTTCTCATGACCGACCTCATGCTGAAACTGACGGAGCGCCTCGAGAAATGGCTGACTCTCGATGTCGCCGACAGTGCCGCCGATCTCAATGATAGCCACCTCCGTCTCAGAAGCGTCCTCATTGTGATAGAAACGGCTCTTGATCTCATTGGTGACATGCGGAATGACCTGCACGGTATTGCCGCCGAAATCACCCCGCCGTTCCTTATTCAGGATGCTCCAGTATACTTTACCGGTGGTGACATTGGACTTTTTATTTAACTTTTCATCGATAAATCTCTCATAATGTCCCAGATCCAGATCAGTCTCCGCCCCGTCATCGGTGACGAAAACTTCGCCGTGCTGAATCGGGTTCATGGTTCCGGGATCCATGTTGATATATGGATCAAACTTCTGGCTGAATACTTTGTAACCTCTTGCTTTCAAAAGACGTCCGAGGGAAGCTGCAGTGATTCCTTTTCCTAAACCGGAAACAACTCCACCTGTGACGAATACGTATTTCACTGGCATGGATTATCCTCCTGTCTTTTTTCACTTTTCTCGCATTAATTCACATTAATTATTCCATTATACTATATGTCTCATTTTTTTGCCAGATAAAAATTGACCGGACGCAAATGAAAAATTGTGCGGAATGCACGAAAACCATGGTCGGAAAATGTCAATTTTGATAAGGCAGTTTTTTCTACCGGCATGAAAAGAGGACAGCCGGGGGCTGTCCATATCCTACGATTTCTTTACAGAGCGGCGGTATTCGTTCGGTGTCATCAGAGTCTTTTTTTTGAAAGACTGAGAAAAATAGGACTGAGAAGAGAATCCGATGAGCTTGGAAATCTCCGCGATCGAGTAGTCCGTATTTTCCAGAAGTTTCTTGCTTTCATCAATTCTTTTTTCATTGAGATAGCTGATAGGAGAGCGGATGTATTTTTTGGTGAAGGAATGTACCAGATAATACTTATTCATGCCGCTTTCTTCTGACAGGGTGTCCAGAGTGATATTATCCGCGTAATGCTCGTCCAGATATTTTTTGATATTCTGGCAGTCCTGGCTGGACTTATCCTCCATGAAGGAGGTGCAGTGAATGTCGGTATCTCTCTGGAGAAATATCAGTAAGAGTTCGGTATAATGACCACAGACATCTTCAAAGGAAGCTCCCTGTGTCTGCATTTCTTCTACGATTTTACTGATAAAAAGGCGATAAGAATCGGATGGGCACTGCCGGAGGACGAAAGGCTGTTCAAACACCTTGTCCCTGTGAAGAAAATAAAGATATTCGATGCCGAGGATAACGATATCCGTCAGATTCTCATCTGCCTGAATCGAAAACTTCTGACGCTCCGGATTCATCAGGATCAGGGTGCCGGACTCCACAGGAATGTGATAATTCTCATAGTGCAGGCACCCGGAACCCCTTTGTACAAAAATCAGCTTGGCATAAGGATGGCCCGGAAAAATGTCAGAGGTAGGTGTATCACAGTGATAAAGATTGATATGAGAAAGTCTTACAGGAGCCTGCATGTGTAAATTGTGATGTTGAATCGTATGTCTTAATTGCTTCATAAGTCTCTCCTTGCTCTTTATGTGTCTCCCTGTTCCTGTTGAAAATGTTTTCATTTACAGCGAGAAAACGAGGGCACACTATCCTTTGTAATTTTTTTATTATATTACCGATTGCGAAAGTCTGCAAGAAAAGAAATATAAATATTTTAAACAATTCAATGAAGATTCTTAAGAAAAAATGAAGAAAAGGGAATTGCACTTTGCGAGGTTTTGTGGGAAAATAAGAAAAATGACAAAAACAATGATAAAAGCAAAGGAGAAAAAAAGACGATGAGAGAACCAACCCTTGTTGTACTTGCCGCCGGCATGGGAAGCCGGTATGGCGGACTGAAGCAGATGGATCCGGTAGACGCTGAGAAACATACCCTTCTGGATTTTTCCGTGTATGACGCCAAGAGAGCAGGATTTAAAAAAGTTGTTTTCATTATAAAACATGCCATCGAGGAAGATTTTATCCGTATGGTGGGCAGCAGAATGGAGCCGTTTATCCAGGTGGAGTATGTTTTTCAGGAGCTTGATAAGCTTCCGGAAGGATACACAGTTCCGGAGGGAAGAGTAAAACCGTTTGGCACCGGACATGCGCTGCTTTGCTGCAAAGATGTGGTAAAAGAGCCGTTCGTGGTCATCAATGCGGATGATTATTACGGTCCGAAAGCCTTTCAGATGATGTATGATTTCCTGACGACCCATGAGGACGGGGAAAAATACAGCTATGCCATGATCGGTTTTTACATTGAAAATACGATCACAGAGAACGGTTCCGTGGCGAGAGGCATCTGCCATGTGGATGAAGATAATTATCTGACGGACATCGTGGAGCGCACGAGGATCGAGAAACGGGGCGCCTGCGCTGCCTTTACGCTGGATGAAGGCGAGACATGGGAGGATATCCCGGAGCATACGCTGATCTCCATGAATTGCTGGGGATTTACGCCGGGGATCCTTGGCGAGCTTGAGAAACAGTTCCCGGAATTTCTGGACAAAGAAGTGAAGGCGAATCCGATGAAGGCAGAATTTTTCCTGCCAAATGTGGTGGGCTCGCTGTTAAAAGAGGGCAAAGCAACCGTAAAAGTGCTGGAGTCCGAAGAAAAATGGTACGGTGTCACTTATCAGGAAGATAAGCGCACCGTGATGGAAGCCATCGAGGCTAAGAAGAGAGAGGGTCTTTATCCTCAGGAGCTTTGGCGATAAGCCGGATCTGATCCAGATCGATCTGTTGACATACCGGGTCACTGTCCGCCGTCCGAACAGAATTTTGATATTGGGACGGCGGCATCCCGGTTATTTTTTTGAATTGTTTGGAAAAATAATGGATGGACGTGTAGCCCAGGGCGCGGGCGGTGTCCGTAAGGTTCATTTTGTTTTCACGGATCAGCTGCCTGGCAGCGCCGATCCGCATCTGACAGAAATACTCCATGGCGCCGAGACCGGTCTGCTCCCGGAAGATCCGCTGGAGATGGGAGCGGCCGATGGAAAACTCCTGGCAGACCTGACGGATATGCAGCTTTTCCGTGATGTGAGCGGCATAGTAGTCCGTGATCCGGTTCAGGAGAATGGAATCCGCCTTGGAAAGAGAAGAGGCGGCCGTGTCTTTTTCTGCGGCAGGGGAAACATACTGGCGCATGAGACTGATGAGCAGCATCTCCAGATACATGCCGATGAGCTGCTCGCCGCCGAACGGCTGGTTGAGCTTCCGCTCAAGACGGTAGAGGGCAGAATCATCTACCCGCATGGAGAAGTTGCTGCGGCCTTCCTCGGAAAGGGCGGACAGAAGCCGACGTTCCTGTTCTTTGCAGGAAAAAATCCGGTTGGAGAGCAGGGACATGCCCGGAGAATCGCAGTAAAAGCCACAGGAAAAAAGAAGAGGTGTGACCTCCTTTGCCGCCTTCAAAGAATAATATTCGTTGGGAGCCTGAATAAAAAGCTGGCCTTTTTGCAGGGACAGAGGAGTGGCCTTGTGTCCGGAACGCAGAATCTCACAGGCGCCCGCCTCCACATACAGAAGCTTCCAGCAGTCATGGTATTCACTCTTAAAAATAAAATCACTCTTATATTCAAAAAATTGAATGGATGATACGGCAGAAATGTGAAATTCCTGTTTTAATGTCAATGCGTCTGTCGACATGCGCATTTCTCCCCTTTCTCCGGTATAGTCTTCCCCTCCTGTCAGTCGCGCGGGAAGGGATGTTTCTCTGAAAATGTCTGATATTCCATGTATAATCATTCTATAATAAGATTCGGTAAAAATCAATAAAACCCTCCCTTTGAGTTTTCAGGGAGTCGTGCTATAATGGATGAAAAAATGCGATTGAGGTATGAGCATATGTTGACGATGCAGATAGGAATTGTCCTGGTTGTGTTTCTGGCAGCGGCTGGAGTGATCCAGTGGAAGGTGCAGAGCGGCAGGCAGGAGAAACAGAAATATATATTGGAATACGCAGAAAAAGTGACGGATCTGGAGACCCGGAAGAAGGAAGAACAGAGACAGCAGGAGGAAGCGGAGGAGAAGAAGCAGAAGTACCGGGTATTTTATCTGGACTTTATGATCACCCATGGTTCCGCTTTTGGCGGCTGCTGCGCAACCTGCGCGGATGGTCGGAGAAGAAGAGGTTCCGTGGCGCTCGACCACATTTTAATGTATGGAAAACATCCTTCCGGCAAAGAGTTTACGTACTATATCGAGGAGCAGGGGCTGGAGATCGGCGCTTCCGATGACCCGGATGCGCTGATCGTCCGCGCCAAGGACGCGCCGTTTGAGATCCGGGAGGAAGGCATGGGCCGGGATCAGGGCATGAAAACGAGAACGGCGGTCATAAAAAAAGATATTTTATACTATATTATTCTGGAGTCCCGACATGAGATTTCCATAAAAGCGACTAAGACATGTTAAGGGCGGAAGATAAGTTTGGAAAGTGAACTTTCAAAATCTACCAGGATTGACGCAAAAAATGCGTCTGAAAAGGAGAAAAAATGCAGGAAACATCAACAGTGAAAATAAAAAAATGTCCCTACTGTTTTCGGAAGATTTCCAATGACGAGGTGGGATTTTTGCTGCGGCCGGACGGGGCCAGATTTCTGTCTCCGGCATTAAATGAAGTCGTTGCGCCGAAGACAGACCTTTCCTATCTGTACTTCTGGAATGCGATGGGCGTGCCGGAAGAGCAGGTGGATGCCAGCCGGGTGTACATTGATAATCAGATTATGACAGAGCTCAATCAGGAGCTGACGGCCTCCGGCCATGAGCTGGCGGTCAAACATTTTGACCCGGACAGCTTCGGATATTCCTTTCATGTGGAGGAGGGGGCGGTGACACTGTATTCCAACACCATGCTCTGCCCTTACTGCCATAACGAACTTCCGCAGAATTTCTTTCGCTATGATATGCTCATGATCGGGCTGGCAGGCAGCGTGGCATCTGGGAAGACAGTGTATCTGTCGTCTCTGATGATGAACAGTTTTGACGCCATGCAGCGGGAGAATCTCACAGTGCGCAACGCCGGGGGAAATCCCAACGACAGCTACCGGATGGAGATGGAGAGAAATGCCGAGAGGCTTCTCCGCCGGGGGATCTGTCCGGAATCCACCAATAAGACATTCCGGAAACCGATCTTTCTGGAGATCACGTATCGGGTGAGCGAGCAGGTTTTTCATCTGCTGACAGCCATCTACGATGTGGCAGGCGAGCTGATCCGGGAGAGCGCGGGCGTGGGACGGACCGGCTTTGTGCGGCATATGGACGGATACATCTGTCTGGTAGACCCGGCGCAGATGCATCTGGAACATTCCTTTATCACCAAGCAGATCCCTGATGAGGAGAGGGTTCTCTCCAAACTGCATCTGATGACAAAGGAAGAGCAGATTTCCATTCAGAGAATGAGCAATCAAAACGGGAAACAGGTCATGAGCCAGGATGATTTTCTGGTGGAGCGCACGGTCAGTGACGAGTACATTTATGAGCGGAAGGCGGAGACGATCCTGGAAGCCATCCGCACCGGCGTGGGAGACCACGAACTGGGGAAAAAATATATGGCGCTAACCATCGCAAAGAGCGACCTGCTGGAGGAACTCGGAGAGATCCGGGGCTTCCGGGGAAGCAGCCTGCTCTTTGAGAGAACCCGGCCGGTCTACGGTTTCATGAATATGGACCATCATTTCCTGCGGCAGGAAATATTAAAACAGATTTTCGACCAGAAGGTCTTTCGTCTGCAGAGGAATCTGGATGATTATAAACAGAGCAGCCTGTTCGCGGTATCCGCGCTGGGCTGTGAGACGGAGGAAGTCAGAGACGAAGAAGGTGAGATGACAAAAACCGTTGGAAAGGTACGGCCAATCCGGGTGGAGGAACCGATCCTCTGGATGGTCATGAAATATATGCAGGAAAGAGGGTGGCTGGAATGACAGCAAAATATCTGAGACATGAGTATACCTGGTCCAATCATTGCATCACGGGAAATGTTCTGGGCTGGGGCATCACAGCTTCCTCCTGTCCCAGAAACAGGGGGTTGTTGAGAGAGCTGGAAAAGACGGCATCGGCAGCGGAGCCGGAGAGAGCCGGGGGAATGCCGGTGGAGGAGCTTGCGTTCGTTCCGGACTGCGGATTTGTCAAGATGACGGTGGTGCCATGGGATTCCGGGGACGATAACCGGAAGAATAAAAAGGTCTATCTGTATCAGCCGGAGAAGCCGGCGATGCGCCCGGGCGTATATCTGGCGCCGGAGGGCGTCTGGAACGATGAACCGGGAGACGATTCCCTTTCTCCTGTGGAGTTTCCGGAGATGACCGGAAATCCGGAGGATATCTTTATCGAGATGCAAGTGTATGACAGACTGCCTGAGTTTTTGCGGGCGGTCTTTTGGTGCCTGTTTGAGAAAAAACAGGGGCTGAATTTTACGGCGGCTTCCTGGCCAAAAGAGGAGTTTGCCGCAAACGCCCGGAAACTTATGTATGCCATTCACAGTATTTTGCCGGAGTGTCTGAGGAAGAAGGCGGGCTACGTTTCCTACACGGAGCAGCCGGTCAGCCGGGAATCCTTTTATTTTTCAAAGGAGCCCTGCGGGGAGAACAGTATTGACCTGTCGGACTTTTCAAAACAGGAGTTTCCACCGGTCACTTCCGGTCTGGAAGAATATTTCTTCTATCATCTGGCGGAGTTTCTCGTAAAAAAAGATGCTCTTTACGAGAAGTTCTGGTCGGAGGCGGAGCCCTATTTAAAGAGCAGCACCGGCGGCAATGAGGAGAGGAAGCTCTTCTGGCTGTTTTACATTTTCTGTCAGAAGAATGGGAAAGAGAGCCTGCCAAAAAGCGAGCTGCTGCCGGGCATCCCGGAACTGTTTTACTGGGCGTCCCGGGAACCGGCTCTCGGGGAGACGGCAAAAGAGGTGTGCAGACAGATACATAAAGGAGAACTGACCAGAGAGGAGCGGGAGAGTTATGTGCGCGCTCTGCTGGAAGGATTTACGAAACGGGCGGAAGAACCGGTCTGCGAGGAACTGGAATGGCTGCTTCATGGGGTCCGCGCGGAAGGACGGAAACCGTTTGAGGAAGGACTGAGCCTGATAAAAGAGAAAAATCCGGTCGTCTATGCTCTCCTGCTCATGCGCAACACGGAGACGGACGGAAGCTGGCAGCAGAAGATCTTTCAGGAGAGTACGTCCTCTTTCTCCAGAATGGCCGGTTATGTGGGACGTCTGGAAAAAGCGGAGATTTCTCCGGCGATGAAAGATCAGCTGATCCGTGCGGGGATCGGTCTGCTGAATCAGGATCTCTTTAAAAAGCAGAATTACATGCAGTTTGACGCGCTGATGCTCCGCCTTGCCAGAAAAGAGCAGTGGGTGGAGATATTAAAAGAATTTGTGACAGATCAGCTGGCGCCGGAGGCGGAGAATCTCACGGACGAAGAACTGAAAACCGCCTGCTATGTGGAACAGCTTCTGAAAAAATATGAGCCGCTCGGAACAGCCGGGGTGCTGGCCAAGGAGCGAAAAAGGCGAAAAAAACAGGCGCTGCCGGCGGAGATTGCCGAAGAAGGAGAACCGGCGGAAGATTACGAGGTCCTCGAAGAAGATGCATGGGAAGAACCACAGCCGGGACTTTTAAAGGAGACGCTGATTGCCGGATGTCCGCAGGGATTTCTCACAGGATGCGCCCTCTATCTGTGTAATTACGCGCTGATGATCGGACACTGGAAGATCGCCATGGGGATGGCGGGCATGTGGCTGCTCATGATGTTGAATTATTATTACCAGACGCTTCACAAAAAAAGAAGATACCCGTTCTGGAAAAATCTTGGTATATGTATTCTGGAGGGATATGTGATAGAATTGATCGCGTCGCTGTTTTTATCCCAGAATGTCCGGCTTTACTATTTTATCATTCTGGGTATCGCAGCCATCGCCGTGCAGGCTTATAACATTTTCAGGAAAAGAGTGGAAGAAGAGGAAGGATAAATGAGAGCACAGGATAATGCGGACCGTTTTCTGGAAGAGATAGAAAAGAAACTGTCCGGGGCGCAGAAGAACAGAAAGCCGTTCTCGCAGTTTCTGGAAGAAAAAATGGACCAGTTTGATTACAGCAACACATCTCTGGCCAGAAAGGTTTTTCACAGAGTAGAGAAAAAAGGGGAGGACACCGCCCGGTATGTTCCGGTGACCAGACAGACCATCGGGGCATGGCTGAAGGGCTCCATGCCGTCCTCCAGAGAGATATATATTACGCTTGGCATGGCCTTTTCCATGGGGCTTGAGGAGATCAATTACGTGCTTTTGGAGACCTACATGGGATACGGCCTTTACTGTAAAAATATCGAGGACGCCCTCTGGATCGCCCTCATCAACGGGCTGTTTTCCATCGATGAGATGGAGGACGTCAAGGCAAAGATCGAGGAGATGTTGTCGGAGGAGGCGGAAGAGTCCGGGACCAGAAGCCTTCCGACCATGGACCTGTGGGTGATGCTGTCACAGGCGGGTTCGCTGGAGCAGTTTTATAATATCGTGCGCATGTACCGGGAAGAGTTCCGGGATGGCGCCAAACGTTTCGGTCAGTGCCTGGAGGAAGTGATCGAGGAAGAGTACGGTTACTATGAAAAAGCCGCATGGTTGCTTCGGGATATCGGCTGTATGCATTGTGAGGCACAGTTTTCCAAGATCAAGGCAGGAAAGGCGGTCGTGACCAGAGAGTGGCTGCTGCGCTTCTGCATCGCCCTGCAGCCGAGTCTGGAGTCCATCGAAAAGCTGCTGGCAAAGGCACAGATGGAGCCGCTGGGCATCACACCGGCGGAGATCATCATCGCGATGATTGCCAAATACAAGGCGGATTCCGTGGCGGACAGCCAGAAGATCTGGATGCTCATTGAGTCGGTGACGAAGGAGTTGTCTGAGAAGGGATACGAGATTGAGGATGATCTGTGCCGCAAGTATGATTCCGTGTACGATGTGCCATTTCAGCAGAAATGGTGGTTTTCCGCCTGCGTCGGCCATCAGCTCCTGGAGAATCAGCAGCAAAAGGATTACGGCTATGAGAAAAACGGCTACTGTCGCTATATCATGGTAGATCAGGTACTGTTCGACGACATGAACCGCAGCAAAAAGAGCACGGCATTTCGTAAAAATGCGGCGGAATACTGTGGGACAGTGATGTCCTGGCGGGAGATCACAGACTGGCAGGAAGTGCCGGCGCTTTCCATAGAAAAAGGCTTTGTTTCCGACACGTTTGATCTGGAGAAGTTCGAGGACTACTGCTACCTGCGTCGTCCGAGCCGGTTTTCCAAAGACTTCATCATGAACGACGTATATTTTTATTCGGCGCTTCTCTACTCCATCTGGACGGGAAAATGTTTCCAGAAAGACTTTGTGGAGGATGAGATCGCGGAGCTTAAGGAGGAGTTTGACAAAAACGGCATGCAGAGCGAATCGCTTCTCTCCATATTGAAAGAAAATCTTGCGGAAGACGCGAAGTATCAGGAAGACTGCGACATCGCCCATATGTTGGACGCGCTTTTCGCCAAATAAGAAAAAGATTCTGTTCCATTTCGAGGGAAGAAAAGCAGGGTTTCGCGCCGATTTGCGCAAAAACGGGGAAAAAGAACATTTGAATTAAAAAATGAACTGTGATATGCTCCTGTTAACATATGTAGAACAGGAGCTGATTTTATGTCCATTTTATCACAGATAGGCATCCTGATACTCATAGGATGCATTATTTTTATATTGATTCGCTCAAACAAATCTTTGGAAAAGGCATCAGAGGAAGGCGAACATTTCGTGGATGAATGGGCGCTTCGCCAGCAGAAGAAAGAAGAGCGGAAGCTGGAAAAAGAAGAACGCCGTCTGGAAAAGACGAGACGGAAGCAGCAAAAAACAGACAGCCGGAACAGACAGTCGGAAGAACTTTATGAGGAAGAGGACGATACCTGGGATGATGTTTCTGATGACAGGGAAATCTGGAACCGGGAGGAGGAAGACGATGCCCGGGGAGATGCTTCTGACGACAGAGGTGCCTGGAACAGGGACGCCGGGCGGGAGAAAATTATTTCCATGCATGATTATGTTAATCCGGGGATCACGCTTGTACAGCTCGATGAGGCGCACCGGCCGACCGCCCGCGTCCGCGTGACGAAGCTTCCGTTTACGATCGGACGGAGCACGGAAAATATGCTGGTTCTCGATGACCTCTGTGTGGCGAGGAAGCACTGTCGCATCGTGGAGAAAGACGGAGCATATATTCTGGAAGATGTGGGGACCGCCAACAAGATCTTTGCCGGCGGCGCGGTGACGGACCATGTGATCCTGAGCGACCAGCTCACCTTTTATATCGGAAATGTGGAATTCAGAGTGGAGATGGGAATGGGGAGCCGGAGCGAACATACCCATCTGTATCAGAGAGCGGGAGAACGATATTATGAATAGGAACGAAACGGGGAGAGGAGGAAATGTCATATGAATAACGAGATGCAGACCGGACGGAAAGCATTTTCCACGGAACGGTTTGTGTGGGAACTGCAGAGAGCCTTCTATTCCTTTCGGAATGGCCCGGTGCTGGCCATTCTTCTCTTTCAGATTGCCGCTTTCATCGTGGTGCACGCCAAGGGAGCCGGAAGTATTTACCGGGATATGATCGGGATTTTGTTTCTGATCACGCTTGTGTCCTGGTTTTTTACTTCCGTGATCCACGGCAATAAAAAGATACTGATCTGCGCGCTCATCCTTCTCACGGTAGGGACGATGCTGCAGTGTATCATGGAGCAGGAGCAGATCATCAAGAATCCGGAACTTCTCGAGGCGGGCAACCCGGCAGCGGGACTCCAGCTTCAGTATCTGCTTGGATTTGCGGCGGCATGCGTCGCGGCGGGCGGTTATCGCAGATGGAAGCAGATCTCCGGTATGAAAATGTGCAGGATTCTCGTTCTGCTGTCCTTCGGGCTTTCCGTTTTTACACTGATCGCTTCCCGGGCAGTGGGCAATGTCAGAAACTGGATCAACATCGGCGGCATGTCCATTCAGACGACGGAGCTGGTCAAATTATTTTACGTGCTGATCGCGGCGGCGCTTCTTGGAACGACGGAGAAACCGTCAAAACAGCGCATCCGTGTTTTTTACGGCATCACCGTGGTGGAGATCCTTCTGCTGGCGGCGCAGAGTGAGTTTGGAACGATGCTTCTTTTGCTGTTTATCTTTCTCACCTTTGTTTTTCTGTTTATTCCGGATATCAGGGTATTTATCAAAACGATCGCTGTCATGGCTGTTCTGGTGTTCCTCGTGATCGTGACGGGGATCCAGCTTGGCAGACTGCAGGATGCGGGTTCTTTTCTGGGAACGAATCCGTTATCCAGTTTCTTTTTGTCCAATTTTGATAAGATCGCCAACCGGTTTATATACTGGCTGGACCCGGAGAAGGATGCGCTGGGACTCGGCTATCAGCTCCTCAAGGCGCGGGAATCCATTCTGCTGGGCGGATGGTTTGGCACCTCCTCGGTGACGGATCTGCCGGTAAAGACCAGCGACCTTGTCTATCCGGCGCTGATCCAGCGCTGCGGCATGGTATTTGCGATTCTTGTTTTTTTCATTTTTATTCTCATGTGGCTGGAAGGCATCCGGCTGTTCATAAGAAAAGCGGACCGCTATCACCAGGCGGTCGGGGCGGGATTTGTCTTCATGCTTTTTGACCAGACGCTGATCATCATTGCGGGAAGCACGGGGCTGTGTCCGCTTACCGGTATCACACTGCCGTTCATCTCAAGTGGAGGAAGCTCGCTGTTCGTCACTTTCGTGATGGTCGGAGTGATGATCGCCATATCCAGCAACGTGAAATGGAAAGGAATGACATACGATGAAGAAGAGTTTTTTAAAGAGAACGCAGTTATTGCAAAGTGCCACGCTTATCTGCGTCATCTTAATGATCATATCCCTCATCCGGACCTCCGCGCTGCTGCCGGGCGTCTCCGAGGAGGCCGACCGACAGAAGCAGGAAGCAAAGGAAAGCACGTATCAAAAGGAGTACGTCCGGGGAAAAATTTTGGACAGAGGGGGAAACATTCTCGCCGCGTCCGAAAAACCGCAGGGAAAAAGAACGTGCAGTGACCCTTATGCCTTTTCCAACGTGGTCGGCTACTGGTCCATTAAGTACGGCACCTACGGCGTGGAAAACACGATGGATGACGTGCTGGTACATAGCGCTTCTCCGGAAGAAGATAAGAGGGGCGCGGATGTGTCCCTGACTCTGGACAGCAGGCTGCAGAAGAAGGCGTACGAGTTGATCTCGGACTTCACCGGCTCCGCGGTGGTGCTAAACGCAAAGACCGGGGAGATTCTGGCGCTGGCCTCCTCTCCGTCCTTTAACGCTAATGCGTTGGAGGAGGACTGGGAGCAGATCAACAGTCAGGAAGGTGTATTCTACTCCAACGCGTATCAGAATCCGGTGGTTCCGGGGTCCGTGTTTAAGCTGGTGACTTCCAAGGCTATTCTTGAGGCAGGAATCGATGACGAGGAAGTGCTGGACGAGGGCCGTCTGGTCATCAATGGACAGACGATCCGGAATTACGGGGGGACTGCCCACGGCATGATGTCCTTTGAGGAAGGATTTATCAAGTCTTCCAATGTCTACTTTATGGACAGAGCGCTGGAAATGGGAGGGCAGGCGCTGAAAGAAGCGGCGGACAGCTTTCTGATCGGACAGGATATCCCCCTGGACTTTGCGACGCTCACCTCCTCCTTTCAACTGGGAGATTACGAGGACAATGTGGTGGCGGCGACTGCGTTCGGACAGGGAGAGACGCTGATCACCCCGCTGCACATGGCGATGATCGCCCAGAGTATCGCGGGCGACGGGGAGATGCTCAAACCATACCTGATCTGGTCTGTGGTAAATGCGAAAGGCAAGACCACCCGGGAAGGGAAAACAGAAGTGCTCACAAAGACGATGGAAAAAGACATCGCGAGACGAATCCGGGATGTGATGACAAAAGCCGGAGAATCTTACGGCCTGGAAACGGTCGGAGACGGATATGAGATCGCCGCGAAGACAGGAACTGCCGAGCGGGGAGACGGCTACAATAACGCATGGCTGGTGACATTTGCGCCGGCAGATGATCCGCAGTATGTGATCGTGCTCAATCATCTGAAGACAAAAGAGATCGGGAAGTCGCTGGCGCCGATTGCCGAGGAGTTGTATGAAATGCTGTTTGAAAAATAGCGCAGGGCTTTGAAAAACGCAATCAAAAAGAGAAAGGCTGACGAAAGAAGAGGAACGACAGGTCAGGAGAAGATTGTCGGAAAAGTCAGCGGTTCTCGCTTTTTTTGCAGCAGCGTTCCAGCATATGGATGTAATCCGCCAGAGACAGATCTTCCGACGGATTCCGCCCGGTCTCCAGAAGCTGGCAGACAGCGGACGGCAGCGTTCGGATTTGGTTGGTCTCAATGAGATCATAAAATAAAAAAGTGAGCGCCTGAATGAGAAACTGCTGGCCTTTCAGCTGCGGCGAAATGTCATAGGAAAAACGAAGCGGGTAAGTCGGCTTCGGATTGCGCAGGAAATAGTAGCAGTACGTATAGTCTATGAGCGTGACGCTGTAGTCCTCCCCTGTCTCCGGAGAGGCGGCAGCGCGCAGATACTGCCGGTATTCTCTATCGTGCTTGTGAAGCGACTGCGGCGCGTGACCGGCGCCCATCGGAGAAAAGATCAGATTGGAGGGATTTAAGTCGGTATACAGAACGCCATTTTCCAGCAGGTAGGCGAGGATGCCCGCAGTTTTGGTCATGACCACGCAGAGGGCGTCCATGGAAAGCGGCGCGCAGGGAGCCGGGCGGGAGCAGTCCTCTATACAGAGAGTCAGGGCTCCCGTTTCCTGCCCCGGAAGCATAACGTTCTCTTTCAGCCAGTAATAAACCGGAATGGAAGGATGCCGCAGGTGAGACAGAGTTTCAAATTCATCACAAAAAGCCTGTCTGACCGCGGCATCTTTTGTTATAATAGACTTTAAGATATAATGATGTGCCTCATCCGCCGCCCGGTAGAGGGTGATGTCTTTTTTCTTCTGAAAAAATGCAATGGATGTAAACTGTGTGGAATCCATAAAAACCTCCGCTTGATCTTCGCTTCATTTTAATGGAAACAGTGTAACATAAAGGCGGTGAAATGGCAATCAAAGACGGGCGCAGATTCCACGGGAATTCATGTATAAACAGGAAAGGATGACAGAAAATGTATACATATACTCGCAGAGCACAATATCATGAGACGGATCAGATGGGCATCATCCATCATTCCAACTATGTCAAATGGATGGAGGAGGCCAGGATCCGTTTTCTCGAAGAGATGGGCGTGGACTACCGGAAGCTGGAGGAGAGCGGGATCATCTCTCCCGTTGTCGGGATATCCGTTCAGTATAAAAAGACGGTCCGGTTTGATGATGAGGTAAAGATCGGCGTCTATATCAGAAAATATAACGGCGTCCGGCTGGAACTGGGATATGAGATGCGAAACTGCGCGGACGATGAAGTGTGCACGACGGCCACCTCGCAGAGCTGCTTTACGAAGGACGGAGCGATCGTATCTCTGAAAAAGGAACGGCCGGAGCTGGATGCCAGCGTGCGAAAATACATGGAACAGGAATAACAGACAGACACGTTCCTTTCGGTTTGTCAGGAAAAACAGTGCCATCGACAGACGGACAGAAGAAAAAGGAGGGCAAAGGGTGGCTTTCTATTTTGCAAGTGAAAAAAACAAAAGAGAGATCAATGAGGACAGCTATTGTCAGATGGAGCTTCGCATCAATCTGGAGGCATCCATCAGCGCCATGGTGGTGGCCGACGGCATGGGCGGTCTGGCAGGCGGTAAGTTTTACTCGGAAACCGCGTTGGAATTATGGTATCGGGGGCTTCTGGATACCATGATGGGAGAGGGGTTCCGCGACTGCTCTCTCCATCAGCAGATTGACGCCCTGACAGAATTTTCTGAGAACATTTTTGAAAAGATCAACCGGCAGCTGTACAAGAAAGGGCTGGACACCGGGGCGAGAGGAGGGACGACTCTGTCGGCGGCCATCCATTTCTGGGATACCTGGATCATATCCAACTGCGGGGACAGTCCGGTCTACGGCATGAAAAACGGAGAGCTATCGCTCCTCGGCGAGATTCAGAACGTGGCGAGCCAGATGGTAAAAAAGGGAACGACAAAAGAGGGGACTACGCTGTTTTATCAGAACAAAAACCGTCTGACGGAATACCTGGGAAAGAGGAGCGAAGTGCATCCCTGCTGCGTCCGCCTTCCGCAGGATGCGGTGGACATGATCCTCATGGGTTCCGACGGCGCCTTCGGCAATCTGTCCCTGCTGGAGATTGAGACATTTCTTCATGAAAGACAGCCGTCCCGACAGATGCTCACGGAACTTTTTGAGCTGGCGAAAGCCTCCGGGGAGGAAGACAACCAGACGGCCATTCTCTTTGTGGGGGAGAAAAATACGGAGACGGAACTGTTTCAGACGGACATGTATCAGGAACTGAAGCTGGGAGACGCCTTTTCGGACGCCGTCCTTCCCTTCGGCTCCTACACCGAAGTTCCGGAAGAAAAACGGGAGTTCAGTTTGAAAGATAAGCTGCTCCGGCATCGTTTTACAGGAGGAAAGGATAAATGATTCGCTATTTTGAGGAGGGAGAGACGTTCACCTGGATCCGGGACCGAGAACGCTCAGGAGAAGAGCTGGTCATTCCCCTGAAAATGCTCAAGGAGAGCCACAGAAACGGAAACAAACAGGCGATGATCGCCAGAGATATCCGCACAGGCAAAAAATATTTTGTGAAAGTCCTGTTCTGCAGCAATCTGGAGCAGATCTATGTGGAAAAAGAGAGTAAGGTACAGCTGTATTCGCCGTATGTCATCCGTATTTACGGCGGAATGCTGGATGAAAAAAATAAAAGATTTATTACCCTGGTAGAATATATCAATGAGAGAGACCTGTCCGACCTGGTGAGCAGTCACGGCATTGCCGGGAAAACGTGGAACGAAAAAATGAAGAGCTGCCACACCATCGCTCTGAAGTTTTTGTACGGCATCGACCACTATATGTCCATGCACCGGCAGGACCCCATCGTACACCGGGATCTGAAACCGGAAAATATTCTGGCGTCGCCGGACGGAAGCACGGTAAAGATTATTGACTTTGACTGGGTACATCTTCACGCTTCCAATGTGACTGTGATGACGAGACGGGAACAGAAGGGCACGCCGGGCTATGCCGACCCGCGCTACTGGAATAGCTATATCTGCCGGAAAGAGATGGACATTTACTCGGCCGGGCTGGTTCTTTATTATCTGTACACCGGACACCATCACTTTTACGGCAACGAGGAACTGCAGCGGTACATGGTAGGCGACGATTATGCCTATCAGTTAAAGGAAATGCCGGGCATCGATGAGCGGCTGGTTCATATCATCGCGCGGATGATCGCCAGAGAGGAGGAGCGCTACAGCGATATCCGGGAGGTCATCGCGGATATGGAAGGATATCTCCGGTCTGTCGGCCGTCTGCCGGAACTGCCGGAGCTTTTGCGGGAAAAAGATATGGGAGACACCATCCGTTTTTCCTACAAAGTGGGGGATGTCAAGTACAGCCCGTATTTGAAAAATTATCGTTTTGTACCCATTGAGTTCGGCAGAAAACAGGAGCGCAGCCAGAACGGAAAGATGAGCGGGCATATCATGTCCTTTTACCGGACCGGCGATACGATCCGGGCGGTCCTTCTGCACGAAGACTGCCATCCGGTGACAGAGAAGAGCAGAGAATATGTCAGCGAGGGCGATACATTTTCTTACATGGGAACGAATATCGAAGTTCTGCAGATCAAGAAGAGGAGGAGCATATGAACGATCGATGGAATCCGGAGATTCCTCTGGATATACAGCAGCAGTTTACAAGAGAAAAGGAGCAGGCATTCACCCTGTATCTTGATTTTGTGGTGGACGGAACGGCGTCCATGTACACGATTTACCCGGCGGTCTACTATGCCGCGGCACATTTTCTGGAATGCCTGTCCAAATACGAGGTTTATCCCATGGTGGGACTCACCGTCATCCGAAATGAACAGATGGGCGAAGAGACAGAGCGGGTGACCTTTGAACGAGGCGAGTATTTTACCAGTGAGATTCCCCTGTTTTTAAAGAAACTGAAGAGCGTGCAGCTCTACGGCGGCGGGGAAGACGGCAGAGAGTCCATCCACACCGCCATCAAAAAGGCGCTTGAAAAGTTCCCGTTTCAGGGAAGAAACCGCGCCATCTTCGTGTTCACAGATGCCTATGGCAGCAACGACTATGAAGAATACACGGCAGACCCGCTGGGCCAGGTCATTTTTTTCTCCACGGAGGAAATGAGCGAAGAAGACTTCCGTTTCTGTTTCATGCAGGCGGACGGGGAGCTCGACGAGGAAGCTTCTCCGATGTTTCTCGACATGGAGAAACTGTTGAAGCCGATGAGCACGGAGTTCCTGGACAATATTGTAAAACCGCTGAAAGATTTGATGAAGGGAGTATCGATTGGTGCCTGAGGAAAGAAAAACTGTGGGAATGCTGACCGGCTCCAAACAGGAGCTGTTCGAACGTGATCATCCCGTGATCCGACAGCTCCGGGAGATCCCGGAACTGATCTTTCCGGACGAGATGGAGAAATTGCCGCCGTCCGCTCTCTCCTTAAAGCAGTTGTTTACGAGAAAGCAGATGGACGAAAACCACGTGGACTGCCTGATCCTCTACCGGATCGCCGCGGGAGCACTGCACATATTGGAGGAGCTGTCCCGGAGGGGTATCTGTCCCGGCCTGATCGAGATCGGGGATTTTTACGCGGAACTGCTGCCGGGCAGCGTGCAGGTCTATCTGACGCATCCGGAGAAGTTTCAGCTTCTGCACTACGAACAGGATTACGAGTGGTACCCGGAGGACGAGCGCCTTTTCGGCGAGCTGGAGCTTTTTGACAAAGACGCGCAGCGGCGGGCGGACGTCCGGCTGCTGTATAAAATTCTGGTGGCCAGCGCCAAAGGAAATGTCAAGATGCCTCCGAAGTATACGGAGGCGGACTACTCGGAACTCTTTTATAAAGCGCTGCCGGACGAGTGGAAGGAGCTGTTTCAGGAGAGACCGGACTGCGACTACGCGACGATGAAAGAGATGCTTCGACAGTGCATCGCCATGGAGGAAAGCTTTGCCAGAGCGGCAAGAGAACGTCTGGATGAAAAGGCGCAGAAGAAACTGGAGGAAGAAGAATGGTTGTCCGCGGAAAACGGTGGACAGGAGGAACGACAGGGGAAAAAGACGCTGTTTTCCATGATCGTACTTCTCCGGACAGAGCTGGAAGACTCGAGGATCATGAGCCGCATGCTCTATCAGCTCCAGGACGAGCTGGAGACGGAGACCTCCCTCTCCCAGTGGGAATGGAGGCAGGCGTTTGTCTTCGGAAACGGAAATATCGCGGTGAAAGAGTTTGCGACATATGAGCCGGGATTTCGCTGCCAGTGTGAGCAGGAGATTAAAGACTATTCCGCCGGCGAGGCGCTGATCATCGCCGCCAATCTGATGGGAGAGGCCATGCGGGGTCATCAGGCGGGGAGTCCGCACCGGGGACGGCACGAGAAAGGCGGCGCTGTCCCGGAGCAGCAGGAGCACATATTCCGGATGTACGCGCTGGCCGACGGCCGTCTGAAAAACGACCGGGTGTTCCAGGCAGCTCTCTCCATGTTAAACGATTGTCAGCGGCAGGGGATGGAGTTTTATCTGCTGACGGGAGAGGACAGCCGCTGCGAAGCCTGCCAGAAACTGGACCAACTCATGCAGGAGGGAACCTATGCTGATCCGAGCCATTCGTAATTTCAGAGAAAAAACAAGAGAGCGCTACGAAGCGGCGCAGGAAGAAAACATGGAGCCGTGGAAAAAGCGGGTGCGCGCCCTGCACGAGGAAGCAGCGTTTTTATTTTATTTTGAAGAAGTGGAACCGGAGCCGGACAGCCTGCTTCGCTTTCTCATCCGCGGCGAGCTTGTAAAAGGAGACCTCCCGGAAGGAGCACCCCTTCTGTTGCTGAACGGTCAGGCAGAAGAACTTGCCCGGGCGGAAGTCTTAAGCGACACGGAAGAAAAAGAAGAAAAGCGGTTGGGACTGGTCCACGTAAAGCGCAACCAGTTTGTCATCAAGATCACAGAGATCGCCGGAGAAAAAGCGGAGACCATGGAAGTGAGCAGATATCGGAGACAGGCAGAATCCCTGTGGGAGAGGCTATCTCTCATAACCGGCCTTCCGCCGGCAGAAGAGCCGGAGAAACCGACGCCATCCTCAGACGACGTCAGTTCGTCTGCTTCTTCATGAGAGCGGAAAGAATCTCATTCATATCCACATTGCCATTATGATTCATGGCAGAACTCAACATCATAAATAACGAAGGGTCGGCAAGGGGATTCCCGGAGCCGGCCCCTTTTGCTTCCGCCGGACTCTCCCCGGCGCTCCGGCTGGCGGAAGCAAAGCTCTGGCTCAGAAGCTGCTTAAGCTCCGGATGACTCTCCATCGTCTGCTGCCAGCTCTGATACATCCGGGAAAACCGCATAAAGTTCAGGATGGCGTCGATCTGCTGCGCCTTCTCCTCCGAGACAGAATTTCTTAAAGAACGCAGTACCGACTCCACATCCGCCGAAGGCTCCTCAAAGCCGCAGGCCCGCAGCCGGGGTTCATCGTCAAAACCGGACATGATCTTCTGAATCTCCAGAATCTTCATCTGCACTGCCAGCAATTTCGCCAGATGCGGACGGCAGTAAGGGAGAATGGTCTCCATAATGGTCAGCGTATCGTCTTCCAGAAGACGGGAAAGAGGAGACTCCTGACGGGAAACATTGGAACTCATAATATCCTCCTTGGAATATCCTTCATATAGTAATATATGCAGAAATGATTTCTGCTGCTTTACACCATCCTATGAAAGGAACGAAAAAGTTATGAACGAAAATCTCATTCTCGAGGGAAATACCATCTACGAACTCGACCCGGTCTGCCTGCAGAGAAAACACCACCTGCCGCCGAAACGCGTGAATGCCGGAAGCGGAATGACGGAAACCGAAACGGACAAGGCAAAATGTCAATGTGAGAATCAATACAAAAATCAATGTTACGGAATCTGTCCCGAAAGGAGAAATCTGTCTGACAACCCCGTTCTTAACCATAGATGCCACCGGAACAGGAAGCTCGGTATGATACTTGGCGTGCTCATACTGGCAGGCCGGCAGGGGAAAGAAAGGGAGTATTTGCCATCCGAAAAGTCCTGTTAATACTCGTTAAATAGAAAATAGAGTTGCGCCCGTAACATCAAAGAACCTTCTTACGTAAAAGTGACGCCCTGCCTTTCGACGGGGCGCCACAGAAATTAAAAAAATGTGGAAATCTTTGGATGGTATTCTGTAACTATTTATGGTAAGATGGTTCACAAAGACGAGCTTATGCAAAACTGGGAGATTGCAAAAGAAAAAAAGCCACTCAAGAGAATGAATCCATTAAATGAATATTGGTCGGACACACTGCCATATTATAGAAATATAAAGAAGGAGGGAGTTTGCTGTGGTTGAAATTTCAAAAAAAGACTGGAAGCTATACCGTGAGAGGCTGCCGAAATGGCAGGAGCATTTCATGGAAAGGCTTACGAAAAAATATATTGAGTTGCTGAGTAGTCCGGGGAAAGCGTCAGATCACTTTTGGGAGCTGGAGGAGCGGATTCGTAAGGACAAGAAGAGTCCAGGAGTTCAGCTACGGGTAACAAAATCGGATGCACTATGGGATATTGCTTCTTTCGTAGGCAATGGAATCATTACCATGGACGAGTTAGAAGGGTTTAGCGAGGATCTGATTGACGCAGTCAAGCTAATCCTGAGAAGATAGGATTTAGGAATGATTCTGCGGATCTTGCCCCTGTAGTAGAAATTTGTTGGATGTCAATGTGGAATCCGTGTTCTTGATGCAGCCGGAGGGCGTGCTTGCCATCTGTCCTGAGTATTTACAGGAGGATGATGCTTATGAGTACATATGAGGAATTAATGGTCATATTGACGATAGGTCTTTTGATTGTTGCGATTCTTAATCTGAAAAGTAAGTAAGCCGCCCTGTCCCTTGGCACGGATTAATGGCGACTTATTTACTATAAATCAAATTGAATTGATCAGCCGGGACGGATAGGCTTTATCTATCTTCCGGCTGTATGATTTGTTACACTTATTGTAGCAGAAGGAAGAGGAATGTCAATATAAGAATAAAAGAGATTTTTTAAGCAATGGTGGTATAGAGCTGTCACATCAAATGGTGTGGCAGTTTTTTTCTGCCTTTTTACAAAGGCTGATCTGTGTCAGATGGTACATAATTAAGGATATCATCTACATTGCAGTTAAGAATAAAACTTTTAGTACTATTTATGATAGAGTATTGACGAAAACCTATCATAAGGTTATAATGATGATGAAAAGATAAAAACATATTATATGCTCTGCGGAGGATGAAATATTGAATATAGATAAAAAAGATATAGAGCAGTATCTTTTTGAAATAAAAGAAGCTGTTGGAAAAGATAGATATCGGATTTCTAGGAATAGTAAACGAAAGGATAATGTTGATCTGTTTCTGGATTATGTAATTGATGAAGCGAGAGCAAAGGAAATTATATTGAGCCTGACTGCAAAGGATTTTTCCGAGATTCTTCAAAATGAACATAGAGGCTTTGAGCATGAAAGACTGTATGTATTTGGTAAAGATGTCACTCTGTTGGAGAGAAGTGGAAATGAAGAGAAAACAGTATCCCTTTATATTAAATTTAACAAGTTGGAGAACTGTTTTGTGATTGTGATTTCATTTCATAAGCAGAAGTACCCGCTTACATACTATTTCAAATAATTAAGAGGAGAGAGGTGGCTATTATGGCAGGGAAAAAAAGAAGAGACTTCTGCATAGAGTGCAGAAAAGAAACAGAATACGTTTTACAAAAAAAAGATATTGAGAAGACGATAAGGAATAAAGATTATACATTTGGAATTACCGTAGCTATCTGTGCTGAGTGTGGTGAGGAGGTAAGCGTACCTGGACTCATCGATAAGAATGTACAGGAGATTGATGAACAGTACAGGGCAGCGGAAGGAATTGTATCGATTGATGATATCGAAAAGCTTATGAAAATTTATAAGATTGGTAAGGCGCCTCTTTCTCTTGCACTTGGATTTGGAGAGGTGACAATATCCCGATATCTTGAAGGTCAGATACCATCCAAAGAGTATTCAGATGTTGTCAAAACAGCCTTGACTTCTCCGGCGTATATGAAACAGAAACTGATTGAAAACAGGGATAAGCTGACAGATACGGCGTATAAAAAAACTATGACGGCAGCGGATAGTATAGAGCGCCTTTTTTCTGTGTCACATAAGATGCTCAGAGTAATTGCATATGTCTTTAAAAAATTGGAAGAAGTAACTCCTCTTATGCTGCAGAAACTGCTCTATTTTATCCAGGGCGTTTACTTGGCATTATATGGAAAACCTATCTTCGTGGAAGACTGCAGGGCATGGATCCATGGTCCGGTTTATCCGGAAGTATATGATTTGTTCAGAGATTTTAAGTATAATCCAATCGATGATGCGCGTTTTGCACTCTTGGAAGGAACCGAAGATGCACTGACAGATGATGAAAAAAAAGTAATTGATCTTGTCGTAAATACATTTGGAATGTATGGAGGAAAGGTTCTGGAGAAGATTACTCATAATGAGACGCCGTGGATAGAAGCCAGAAAAGGTTACGGGGAAAGCATTCCATCCAGTGAACTTCTGTCAAAAGACCGGATTATGAAATACTATATTGCTGTGAATCAGGAGTATGATATAGCTACGGAAACCGGGTTGAGGGCATATATCAATGATATGCTTGCTAAAGCATCATAAATTAATATTTCGTCCTGTGCCGGCACACATGAGCAATTTGTGTTGGCAAGCAGCAGAACTGCTACATCGCATGGTGTGGCAGTTTTTTTCTGCCTTTTTACAAAGGCTGATCTGTGTCAGATGGTACGTAATTGAGAATATCAGCTACATTGCAGTCAAGAATGCGGCATAGGTCGTTGATGGTGGTAGTATTCATAGGTTTGTTTTTACGGAGTTTATCGATGGTGGCGCTGGAGATGTGATGGTGATTAATTAATGTGTAAGTTGTTTCTTTAGAATTTTTTAATGTTCTCCAAAACGGACTATATTCGATCACCGATGCCACCTCCTGTATGTTTTAGGATGAGCATAATATATGGTTTGATTCTTGATTATAGTCAGAAAAGTGACTATAATTTTAATAAAAAGAAAAAAGGGAATGTATCAAGATGCATGATTAAAAGTGCATTATATGCCGATTTTTGTGCATGTTTTGCAAGAAGGGGTGAAAAATGAGACAAAAAGTGTATAATATGTTGTAAATAAAAATGAGACAAAGAAATGTTGAGAGTAAATGTAAAAAAATATGGGAGGAGAAGTATGAGAAATATTCTTAGAAAAGTAAAACAGGTGATTGGGATTAGTCTGGTTGTCATTATGGTCATGGGCATGATTCCAGTAGAAGGTCTGCAATTTGTAATGGAGGTGTATGCAGAAGAAACAGAACCGACAAATGGTACTTGTGGAAAAAACTTAACTTGGGAGTTGTCAAATGATGGCACGTTAACGATTTCTGGGACTGGAGAGATGGATAATTGGGATATGCATGAACTCTATGCTCCTTGGTATTGGATAAGAAAGAAGATTTATAAAGTTATAATTTCGGAAGGAGTTACTTCTATAGGGGAGTGTGCATTTTATTCTGCCTTTTATAATAGTTATAGTAGTTTGACAGAAATAAATATTCCAGACAGTGTGACGTCTATAGGGGATGCTGCATTTGCTGGATGTGGTAGTTTGATAGAAATAAATATTCCAGACAGTGTGACGTCCATAAATGATTTTGCATTTCTTTACTGTAGTAGTTTGACAGAAATAAATATTCCAGACAGTGTGACGTCCATAGGGGATAGTGCATTTGCTGAATGTGGTAGTTTGATAGAAATAAATATTCCAGACAGTGTGACGTCCATAGGGAGCGGGGCATTTAAAGGATGTAGTAGTTTGACAGAAATAAATATTCCGGACAGTGTGACGTCCATAAATGATTTTGCATTTCTTTACTGTAGTAGTTTGACAGAAATGAATATTCCAGACAGTGTGATGTCTATAGGGGTGTATGCATTTAGCAACTGTAATAGTTTGGAAAAAATAAATATTCCAGACAATGTGACGTCCATAAATGATTTTGCATTTGAAGACTGTAATAGTTTGACGAAAATAAATATTCCAGACAGTGTGACGTCCATAGGGAATAATGCATTTCTTTACTGTAGTAGTTTGACAGAAATAAATATTCCAGACAGTGTGACGTTCATAGGGGCAGGGACGTTTCAAGGCTGTAGTAGTTTGACAGAAATAAATATTCCAAACAGTGTGACGAAAATTAGTGGATTTACCAGCTGTAGTAGTTTGAAAGAAATAACGATTCCAAATAGCGTGACGGAAATAGGATGGGCTGCATTTCAAAACTGTAGTAGTTTGACTGATGTTTACTATAGCGGCAGTAAAAACGAATGGAATAATATTGAAATTGGTTCTGAAAATGAAGATTTAACAAATGCCACCATTCATTACAACAGCACTGCCCCAGAGAATCCAGAAGAACCAGACAACCCAAATCCTTCCGAAGATTTCCAATGCGGTAGCGTTTTTTCTGTAGAAGTAGGAAAATATGGATTTTTAACACCAACAGCTTCTGCAAAAGATTTGGAGAGTTTAAAAACATTGACTGATTCTATCACATGGACATCTTCTGATGAATCAATTGCAACGGTTGAAGGCAGAGGATTTGTTTTGGGAACATACCCGATAAAATATGAAACGGAAGAAGGAATGTACGAAACATGGAAAGCAACAGGTCTTGTTAAGGTTAATGGTATTTCACCGGGAATTACAACAATTATAGGAAGAGCGGCTGATGGAGATGAAGTGACTTGCGAAGTGACTGTGGTAGAACCTCCGGCTCCAGAAGAAGAGGGCGTTGGTACTGGTGGAACTTTAATTTTAGGTGAAGATATTTCCGGTGCAGCAGATGAGGATAGCGGAGTATTAGAGTTCTTCCCTGGAAACTGGTCGTTGAAAAGCGCTTTATTTCCGGTTGAAATCAGCATTAAAGAAGATGCAAAAACACATAATTATACAGTTCGTGGAACGGTAGGCATAGGAAGAGCGAACTGGTTGGATGATGATTCAAGGTGGAGCAAATATAAGAAAAATGTATCGGACGCAAATGAATATACGGGGCGTGTAGATTGTTTGGAGAAATATGCTGATACATGGGATGTAAAGGCAATGACCGCTGTGACGACAGACAAGTTTAACGTTTTGCCTAAGTTGTCTGTGATGGGTTACATAGAAAATACATACGATAAGAACTGGAATCTGATTTCCGGAACAGGAAAATTGGCGGCGGATGCCAAATGGGAAGGAAGTATTAACTGGCAGTTTATAACGCCAATCGGACCATTATATTTGAATTTGAAAGGTTCCGGGGCATTAACGGGAAATCTGGGGCCGAAATACAATTATAACGAAAAGAAGTTGGACATTGTGGATGGTTCATTAAAAATGACTCCATCTGTTGCGTTAGAGGGAGGATATGGCATTGATAAAGTAGCCACGGTTGGTGCCGAAGGAAGCCTTTCTCTGCCGATTTCTCTGATTCCGGCCACAAAGGGGGATTTGGAAGCAAAAGCGGCTTTGAATGTAAATTTGATTTTTGTCATTGATTACAGTCATGACCTGGCAAAACTTACGGTGCCACTGTGGGATACAACCACGACCAACAAACTTCGTTCAAAATCCATCCAGGCGAGGAAAGGCACCGAGTTTTCCGTAGGAACGCTAACGGAAATAGACACTTCATCATTGAATGACGTCAGTGCATGGAACACAGGAAATCGCCAAAAGGTGTCAGCCCGGACGAGAAGCGCTGTGACGAATATAGAAGTTACCTTGCTGGATGGCGTTTTAGGAGGTTCCCTGCCGATGCAGGCGGAAGTCGGCGGAAAACGTGTGTTGGTCTTCCAGTCCTATGACAGTGACAGAAGTACATTGAACAGCCCGGTTCTCATGTATTCTGTGTATGAGAATAGCGCATGGTCAGAACCAAAAGCAGTTTGGGATACAGGGACAGCGGATATGTACGCAGACATGAAAGTGGTGGATGGAAAGCTTGCTCTCGTATGGCAGAAGGAAAAAGCGGAGACCACAGGTGATGTTACCAATGACAGCGAGAATGTTTTGAAACAGTTAGCACAAAATTCAGAAATCTGCTTTGCGGTTTTCGATGAGGAGACGAATACATTTTCTGATCCGGTCTATGTGACCAATAATGATTCCTATGATATGATGCCGAGAATCTGTGATGACAGCGATAAAATCGTTCTTTCTTGGGTTCGAAATGATGCGAATAATCTGATGCAGGAGACAGGAACCAATACGATTTACACAACCACATGGAATGGCACTTCTTTTGATGCGGAGACGGAACTGGTAAAAGCCAGCGGTACGGTGGACGATTATGTCCTGTATAAAAATGGTGATGCACATGAGGCTGTTCTTGCCGGACAATCCAATGAGATGATGGCTATGTTCAATACAGACGGACAGGTCATAGAAGAACTTTCTGACTTATTTATGTTCTCTGAAGATGGCAGTATCTCCAGTCTGCAGTATGTGGATGGACAAGTCGTCTGTGTATCCAATGGAACTTTATATGCCTATAATCCAGTGGACAAAACAGTGGAAACATATCTGGCGGGAGAAAGTGCTTTTGGCACAGAAATACAGTACGCTTCCAACGGCGATAAAAGCGGTTATGTGTGGAGCCTTTACGATGAAGAGACCGGAACAGGCAGTATTGTGGCTTCCATGAAGACGGAAAATGGTTATTCGGAGCCGGTAACTTTATATGAAAAAGAAAATACCATCTGGAGATATGTTTCTCCGACCATAGACGAAAATGGAAACTGGCAGTTTGTTGTCAATGCAGAAAATGTGGCAAATGGAACCCATTCTCTTGTATCCATTGTGAAGGTACCAAAAACTGGTGTTGCATTGACAGGTGCGTCCGTGGATGAAAATGACAAAGTTAATGGAGAAACCGGCGTGGATTATTTCCTGATGAATACCGGAGATACGCCGGTCACAGAACTGGAACTTACGATTACTCTGGCGGACGGAAAGACTGTCACGAAAAAAGTCCCGGTAAATATTCTTCCGGGAGAAGATGCTGTAGGAACAGTTTATGTGGATCTATCGGATGTAGACACTAAACAGAATGTACAGATATCCATTTCTGGAGAGGAGCAGACAGATAATTCAGAGTGTACAGTAGAAGATACTGTTGGATTGCCGGATGTTTCTGTGACTGGAAGTTACATACAGGATGGTGAGAATATCCAAGTAACGGCGGTGGTTGCCAATAAAAGTATTACAGACACGGAAGTGTTGCTGACGCTTTTCAGTGATGAGACACAGAGGACGGAACTGGGGAAGAAAGACAACATTACCCTGAAAGCAAAAGAAAATCAGAGTATTTCTTTTACAGTACCGAAAAATAAGATTGTCTATAACGAGAATGATGCGGCATATTTGACATTAAAGGCAGAAACTGTTGGTGGTGATTATGAGGAAGACAATAATATTGCCTATGTTGTTCTTTATAAGGAAAAGGCACCAGAAACAGATCCGGGGGATTCAACAGGAAGTAGTGGGACAGAGAATGAGACGCCGACAACTGGTACAACAGAAATACCATATCAACCGTCTGGTAGTGGAAACAATTCTGCTTATCAGACAACGCCGGTACCACACAATGGAAGTCAATCAATACCTCCGGCCGGTACCATACTGACCGACAGCCGGACCAATGCCGCTTATATGGTAACGGAACCAGGAATTTCAGTAGCTTACACGAAAAATCTGAATACGAAAGCGAAAGCGATAACGATATCGTCTGCAGTGACGTTCGGCGATGTGACCTATCAGGTAACTTCCATCGGAAACAATGCGTTTAAGAACAATAAGAAGCTGAAAAAGGTGACGATCGCCGGCAGCGTGACGAGTATCGGCAACGCCGCGTTCCGGAATTGTGGGAAACTGAAAAAGATAGTCATTCCTGCGAAGGTGGAGAAGATTGGAAAGAAAGCGTTCTATAATTGTAAGAATCTTCGCTCGATCATCGTCAGGGCGAAGAATCTGACGGCAAGGTCGGTGGGCAGCAAAGCGTTTACGAAGGCCGGCAGTAAGGATTACCGCAGGCTTAAGGTGAAGGTGCCGGCAAAGAAGTATGGAACGTACCGGAAAATCTTCCGGAAGAAAGGGTTGTCTTCTGAGGCAAGGATGACCAGATAGGATACCGGATGCAGACGGGATACTGCGTTCGGATCCGTTGCCGGAACAGATAAGATATCAGAAAAAACAGACAGGAGGGGCCGCGGCCCCTCCGTTCGTTTGTGCATTTTTCCGTTGTTTTCAGGAAGTCATGCCTGTATGCTCAGAGCGTTCCTTCTCATCCACAGCAGCAGTTATTTCTGCCGCCGAATCCGAATCCGTTGCCGCATCCGCAGCAGGAGAGGATGAGCAGCAGCCAGATGATATCGCAGCATCCGTTGCCGTCGTTTCCGCCGAATCCGTTTCCGTTACCGCAGCAGCAGAGTAATAAGAGTGGGAACAGGCAGTTGCCGAAGCCTCCGTCGCATCCGTTGTTGACGTTCTGGCAGTTTGTAGCAGCTAAATCACTCATGTGTGATACCTCCAATGTTTATTTACAGTTTATATTATGCCTGGCACGGGAAATGTTTCCAAAAAATGTGCGGGCGGCGGACGGGCTGCGGGAGAGGGTGTGGAGAGTGAAAGAGGCATCGGACAGGAAACGGGAGCGGGAGAGGCGTCAGACAGGTATACAGATAGAAGGATATGAAAAGAAAAAATTCAGATTATGTAAAATTAAAAAAGGATTTTGTTTTTTCTGGCAAAAAAATGAAGAAATAACTTGTATTTTATGCAAAGATGGCATACAATATGGAAAGTGCCGGGAAGTTTGCACGGAAGCGGCGCTGTCCGGAGACTGGGACAGAGAGAGCGTTTGCGGACAGTTATGAATGTTTTCCGACAGAGAATGCAAGAACAACAGATATGTTTGAAAGAATACAGGAGGTATCGTAATGAAACCATATACAGAACTTACGAGAAAAGAATTGCTGGATCTGCAGAAAGAGCTGCAGGCAGAGTATCAGAGTGAGAAAGATAAAGGATTAAAGCTGGACATTTCCAGAGGAAAGCCGAGCAAAGCGCAGCTGGATCTGTCCATGCCGATGCTGGATGTGATCAACAGCAGCTCCGACATGACAACGGAGAATGGGACCGATGTGAGAAACTACGGTCTGCTGGACGGTATTCCGGAGGCGAAGAAGCTGATGGGAGATATGATGGACGCAGATCCTTCTCAGGTGATCGTATGGGGGAATTCCAGCCTGAATATCATGTATGACTGTGTGGCACGTTCCGTGCTGTTCGGTGTGATGGGCAGCACCCCGTGGTCAAAGCTTGACAAGGTGAAGTTCCTCTGCCCGGTTCCGGGATATGACAGACATTTTGGTGTGACAGAGCAGTTTGGCATTGAAATGATCAATGTGCCGGTGCTTGCCGACGGTCCGGATATGGATATGGTAGAAGAATATGTCAATAACGACCCGGCAGTGAAGGGAATCTGGTGTGTGCCGGTTTACGCGAACCCGACCGGAAGCGTTTACTCCGAGGAGACAGTGAAGAGAATGGCGGCTCTCAAGCCGGCGGCAAAGGATTTCAGGATCTACTGGGATAACGCGTACTGCGTACACCACTTATTTGATGAGGAAGAGAAGCAGGCGAAGGTGTTAAATATCCTGGAGGAATGTGAGAGGGCCGGCAACCCGGATATGGTATACCAGTTCTGCTCCACATCCAAGGTGACATTTGCGGGAGCCGGTATCGCGGCGATGTCCTCTTCTCCGGCAAACATCGCGGATATCAAGTCCAAGATCCAGTGGTCTACGATCGGACCGGATAAGATCAACCAGCTCCGTCATGTGAGATTTTTTAAAGATGCAGACGGACTGAGAGAACATATGAAGAAACATGCGGCTATCGTTCGTCCGAAGTTTGAGGAAGTGCTTGGAACGCTCGACAGAGAGCTTTCTGAGCTTGAAATCGCACAGTGGAGCCATCCGATGGGAGGATATTTCGTATCCTTTGACGCGATGGAAGGCTGCGCGAAGAAGATCGTGGAGAAATGTAAAGAGGCAGGTCTCGTGCTGACCGGAGCCGGCGCTGCGTTCCCTTATGGAAAGGATCCGAAGGATTCCAATATCCGTATCGCTCCGACGATGCCGCCGATGGAAGAACTGAAAGAAGCGATGAAGTTATTTGTGACCTGCGTGAAGCTGGTAACAGTGGAAAAGCTTCTGGAAGCATAAAAAACTTGAAACAATGGCGAGATTGCTGTAAGATATCATAACGGGGCAGTGACCGGATGATGTCCGGCAGGTGATGCGCGGCTGATGCGTGCGCCTGTGCACCAGATACTGACAGACATCTCATAAAATGAGAGGATAAATACAGATGATGAGAGTAAGATCATTTGTATTTATCCTTTTTGTGTGATAAGCCCGGAAGGAGACCGCCGTGTTTTTGCGGGCGGATACCGGACGGGCCATGGACAGCGAACGCTGTGACGGAAGTCCGGCGAGTCGCGTCAATCGAACGGGAAAGGATAAAGTTTGAAAGTAAACTTTCAAATCTACCATGATTGACGCAGTGAATGCGTCAGAAAAGGAGAAAGAATGGAAAATGTAACGATAAAAGATATTGTGGAAGCAACGGGGGGCGTGCTGCTCTGCGGCGATGAGAACAAGGTGATCCGTGGATTTTCGATTGACTCCCGGGAAGGAAGCGAGGACAGCATTTTTGTGCCGATCATCGGCGAGCGGGTGGATGCGCACCGTTTTATTGAGAGTGCGCTGGCCCTGAACGGCGCGACCTTTACCTCGGAGCATCGCCCGGACGGCGTGAGCGGCGTTGCACACTGTTCGGATGAGACAGGTGTGGGAGCAGATGATAAGACGGCAAAGGAAAAGCATCCGTGGGAGGAGATCGCCGGAAAGACCGGCGTGGTGAAACCGTGGATCTATGTGGAGGATACGGTAAAAGCCATGCAGCAGGTGGGAACCTTTTACCGGAATCGGCTGTCGCTTCCGGTGGTCGCCGTCACCGGCAGTGTGGGAAAGACCACAACGAGGGAGATGATCGCGGAGGCGCTCTCCGCCGGCAAAAAGGTGTTCCAGACATTGGGCAATCAGAACAGCCAGATCGGAGTGCCGCTCACGTTGTCCCGGATGACGAAGGAGGACGAAGCGGCGGTTCTGGAGATCGGTATGAGCGAGCGGGGGCAGATTGAGACGCTCACGAAGATGATCCGCCCGAACATCGCCGTGGTGACGATGATCGGCGTCAGCCACATCGCGCAGCTTAAGACGCAGGAGAATATCTGCCGGGAGAAGATGGATATCGTAAAGGGTCTGCCGGAGGACGGACTTGTGTTTTTAAATGGTGACGATCCGTTTCTTACCCCGTACCGTGGAAAACTGCGGCAGAAAACATTTTTCTACGGGCTCAGTCCGGACTGCGATTACCGGGCGGAAGAGATTCAGAACGGGGACGGACAGATTTCCTTCACCTTCTGCGCAGGGCAGATGCGGCTTCCGGTGGTGCTTGGCACTATGGGCGAGCACAATGTGAGAAATGCGCTGGTGGCTCTCGGCGTGGCGCATCAGATGGGTGTGGATGTGGAGAAGGCGGCAGAGCGGCTTTCTCATTTCCACGGACAGCGGCTTAAGATCGTGCGCAGCGCGCGGTGTATGGTCATTGACGATACGTATAATGCCAGCCCGGATTCCATGAAGGCGTCCGTCAACGTCCTTTCCGATATGGCAAATGTACAGGGGAGAAGGATCGCGGCGCTCTCAGATATGCTGGAGCTTGGTGAAAATGAGAAGCAGTATCACTATGAAGTGGGAAAATATATCGCGTCAAAACCGGTCGATGAGGTTGTGGTTTTCGGAACACTGTCCCGGGAACTGTTAAAAGGAGCCGCCGATGGCGCGGGAGAGGCGGATGTCCGTTTTCCGGGAGAGGAGGAACAGGACGTCAGCACAATGATGACAAAGAAAGGACTGCGCCTGACTTTTGTAAAAGACAGAGACGCCATGACAGAATATCTCTTACGGATTCTTCGGCCGGAAGACGTGCTTTTATTAAAGGCGTCCAACGGCATGAAGCTTTCCAAGGTGGCGAAAGCAGTGATCGAGGAGTGAAAGTCGGACAGTCAGGAAACCATGGCTGGCGGCGGGATAGAGAATAGCAGGAAGAAGAGGTTTTTTCATGAATCAGAAGACATATAATGCGAACAGTATATCGGTTCTTGAGGGGCTGGAGGCCGTCCGTAAGCGTCCGGGAATGTACATAGGAAGTGTATCCACGAAGGGACTGAACCATTTGATTTATGAGATTGTGGATAATTCCGTGGATGAGCATCTGGCAGGTTACTGCAAAAACATTCAGGTGATCCTCGGGGAGGACGGCACGGCGACAGTCTCCGATGACGGACGGGGGATCCCGGTGGGCATCAATGAGCAGACAGGGCTTCCGGCGGTGGAAGTGGTCTTTACGATGCTGCACGCGGGCGGAAAGTTTGGTACCGGCGGCTACAAGATCTCCGGCGGCCTTCACGGCGTCGGCGCGTCGGTGGTCAACGCCCTCTCTGTCTGGCTGGAAGTCCGGGTGCGCTCGGAGGGGGAAGTTTACCAGCAAATGTACGAGCAGGGGAAACCGGTGGCTCCTCTGGAAGTGATCGGAAAATGTAAAAAGGACGACACGGGAACGACCGTCACATTTCTTCCGGACGGGGAAATCTTTGATAAGACATATTTTAAGGCGGACGCCATCAAGAGCCGTCTGCACGAGACGGCATATCTGAATCCGGGACTTTCCATCACCTTTGAGAACCGGCGTCCCGGTGAGGAGGAGATGATCGTCTATCACGAGGAAGACGGATTAAAGGCCTATGTGAAAGATCTGAACCAAGGCAAGCCGCTGGTCAGCGAGATTGTATATTTTAAGAAAAAAGTGGATGACATCGAGGTGGAAGTGGCGTTCCAGTATGTGGATGAGTTCCAGGAGACGATCCTCGGTTTCTGTAATAACATCTGTACCATGGAAGGCGGAACGCACATCACCGGTTTTAAGACGAAGTTTACGTCAGTTATGAATCAGTATGCCAGAGAGATCGGCGTTCTGAAGGAGAAAGACCCGAACTTTACCGGCGCGGATGTCCGGAACGGGATGACGGCGGTGCTGTCGATCAAACACAAGGACCCGCGGTTTGAGGGGCAGACGAAGACGAAGCTGGATAACCCGGATGCGGGAAAGGCGGTCAACGATGTGGTCGGCGAGGAGCTGGTGCTCTACTTTGACCGGAATCTGGAAGAACTGAAAAAGGTGCTTGCCTGCGCGGAGAAGTCGGCGAAGATCCGAAAGGCGGAAGAAAAGGCAAGGACAAACCTTATCACCAAATCAAAGTTTTCCATCGATACCAACGGAAAGCTTGCCAACTGTGAAAGCCGGAACCCGGAGGAATGTGAGGTCTTCATCGTGGAGGGAGATTCTGCGGGCGGTTCTGCCAAGACGGCGAGGAACCGGCGGACGCAGGCGATCCTGCCGATCCGGGGTAAGATCTTAAATGTGGAGAAGGCTTCCATGGACAAGGTGCTTGCCAACGCGGAGATCAAGACGATGATCCACACCTTCGGCTGCGGTTTTTCGGAGGGGTATGGCAATGATTTTGATATCAGCAAGCTGCGGTATGACAAGATTATCATCATGACTGATGCCGATGTGGACGGGGCGCATATCGCCACGTTGCTGCTGACATTTTTCTATCGGTTCATGCCGGACCTCATTCATCACGGACACGTGTACCTGGCGACGCCGCCTCTCTACAAGGCGGTGCCAAAACGGGGAAAAGAGGAGTATCTTTACGATGACAAAGCGTTGGAGCGGTACCGGAAGAACCATAAAGGGCCGTTTACCCTGCAGCGATATAAAGGTCTGGGCGAGATGGATGCGGAGCAGCTCTGGGAGACGACGCTGAACCCGGAAACAAGAGTGTTAAAGCAGGTGGAGATCGAGGATGGCCGGATGGCTTCCGCCGTCACCTCCATGCTTATGGGCAGCGAGGTGCCGCCAAGAAGAGAGTTCATTCATGCCCACGCGCAGGATGCGGATCTGGACGTGTAAAATCTGCCGGGATGGGAGCACACTATCACAGAAATATATTTGACAAAAAACAGAACGGAGGAATTTATGTCGGAACGGATTATAAAAACGGAGTTTTCTGATGTTATGCAGAAATCTTACATTGATTATGCCATGAGCGTCATCTGTCAGCGGGCGCTGCCGGACGTGCGGGACGGTCTGAAGCCGGTACAGCGCAGGGTACTTTATGCCATGCAGGAGCTGGGGCTGAATGCCGATAAGCCGCACCGGAAATCCGCGAGGATCGTGGGTGACACCATGGGTAAATATCATCCGCATGGCGACAGTTCTATCTATGAGGCGCTGGTCGTCATGGAGCAGGAGTTTAAAAAAGGGATGCCGCTGGTGGACGGCCACGGCAATTTTGGTTCCATTGAGGGAGACGGCGCCGCCGCCATGCGTTATACGGAGGCAAAGCTGCAGAAGTTTACGCAGGACGTATACCTGGCGGATCTGGATAAAAATGTGGTAGACTTCCATCCGAATTTTGATGAGACGGAGAAGGAGCCGGAAGTACTTCCGGTACGAATCCCGAATCTGCTCATCAACGGCGCGGAGGGAATCGCCGTCGGCATGACCACCAGCATTCCTCCGCACAATCTCTCAGAGGTGGTGGACGGTGTGATCGCCTACATGGATCACCCGGATATCACGACAGCGGAACTGATGCAGTACATAAAAGGACCGGACTTTCCGACCGGCGGAATTGTCGTAAATCAGAAGGACCTGCAGTCCATTTATGAGACGGGCAGCGGCAAGATCAAGCTTCGGGGCAAAGTGGTCCTCGAGGAGGGAAAGAAACGTTCGCAGAGAGACCGTCTGGTAATCACGGAGATCCCGTACACGATGATCGGAGCCAATATCGGGAAGTTTATCGCCGATGTGGTGGGACTCATCGAGAGCAAGAAGACCACGGATATCGTGGATGTCTCCAACGAGTCCTCCAAGGAGGGAATCCGGATCGTGCTGGAACTCAAGAAAAATGCCGATGTGGAGCGTCTGAAAAACCTTCTTTATAAAAAAACACGGCTGGAAGATACGTTCGGGGTCAACATGCTTGCCATCGCTGACGGCCGGCCGGAGCTTCTGGGACTTAGGGACATTGTCCGCCTGCACACAGAGTTTCATTATGAGATCGTTTCCAGAAAGTACAAAACGCTTCTGGAGAAAGAGCAGGTGCAGAAGGAGATCAAGGAGGGACTGATCCGGGCCTGTGATATTATCGACCTGATCATCGAGATTCTGCGGGGAAGTAAGAATCTTGCCGAGGCGAAAGCCTGCCTGATGACAGGAGATACCGGAAACATCACCTTTAAGACGCAGAAATCTAAAAAAGCGGCTTCAAAGCTTTCTTTCACGGAGCGGCAGGCGACGGCAATCCTGGAGATGCGTCTCTACCGTCTGATCGGGCTGGAGATTCTGGCGCTGCAGAAAGAGTATGAGGAGATCCTGAAGCGCATTCAGGAGTATGAAGAGATCCTGAACAACCCGGAAGCCATGAAGAAGGTCATCAAAAAAGACCTGCAGAAGATCAAAAAGGAGTACGGTTTTGAGAGAAAGACCGCTCTGGAAAATGCGAAGGCGCCGGTGGTCATCGAGGAGGAAGTGGAAGAGAGGGAGGTTATCTTTGTGATGGACCGCTTTGGCTACGGCAAACTGCTCGAGAAAAATATTTATGAGAGGAACCGCGAGGCGGTGGAAGAGGAGTACCGGACCATTCTGCCGTGTAAGAATACCGACAAACTCTGTCTGTTCACGCAGGATGGCGTGATGCATCAGGTGAAGGTGCAGGATATCCCGGGAGGAAGGCTCAGAGAAAAAGGCAGTCCGCTGGATAACCTCTGTAACTATGACAGCCGGACAGAACGGATCCTTCTGTTGACGCCGGACAGGGAGCTGGCGGGGAGCTCTCTGCTCTTTGTCACCCGCTCTTCTCTTGTGAAGATCGTGGACGGGGAAGAGTTTCTCGTACAAAAAAGAACGGTAGCTGCCACCAAGCTGGCAGAAGGCGACACTCTGACGGCCGTCGTGCTGTTGACGCCGGAGCAGATGGAGAAAAGTTATGTGGTACTCCAGAGCGAGGAGGGATATTTCCTCCGGTTCCCGCTTTCGGAAATCACGAAGAAAAAGAAAAATGCCCTCGGTATCCGGGGCATGAGCCTGAAAGAGGACGACCAGATCAGTCATGTGTACGTGACGGAGGCATCCTCCGGCGACTCGATTCTGTATAAAGATAAGGAACTTTATTTCCAGAAGATCAAAGCGATGTCCAGGGATAGCCGGGGCGTAAAAGTACGAAGATAGAAAAGGTGCGAAGATAGGGAAAGAACGAAGATAAAATGGTACGATGATAGAAAGAAAAAAGAACTGATTCACAGAGAAATCTGCACGAATCAGTTCTTTTTTTTATTAAGAAATCATTCTTTCAGGAATCCCTTTTGGGAAAATTAACCGGAATTAATAGATTACGATCGGGAATCCTTTTTCCACATGTTTGTAGATTGTTGCCGCTGCGGAGTATGGCAGGTTCACACAGCCGTGGGAACCGCTTCCGCGGTAGATGGAGCCGCCGAAGCTGCTTCTCCATGTGGCGTCGTGCATACCCTGGTTGCCGTTAAACGGCATCCAGTATGTGACCTCGGAACTGTAACCGCTTCCGTTGGCGTTGCTTCCGGTCAGAACAGACGGGCTTTCCTTGTAAGTCAGCGCGTACACACCGGTGTCGGTATCGTACACACCGGACGTTCCTGTGACGCAGGATGTATTGAGGATACATTCCCCGTCCACGTAAAGCCATACTTCCTGATTGGAGATGCTGATCTCCACGTAGGAATCACCGATATCATCTCTTGCGGAGTTCCGGCACACAGCAGTGTAGGAATACTCCGGCTCTCTGGTGACGGTCTTGCCGTTTTCCAGGTTTTTTAAAAGCTTTTCTTTTTCTTTATCGAAATAGATCTTCCAGCCGTAGTTGCCGCCGTAGGCGTTGATCTTTTCGCCGTAGGAAGTGGTGAAATCACGGGAAGCACCCATGGTGTTGTACTTGGAACCAAGCTCCTCGACATAATCGCCTACCTTGCTGTCGTCAAGGGTGACCTCAAAATCTTTGGAAATGTCCACCCAGTCCTTGATCAGATTGTAATCCACAGTTTCCGTGGTGTAACTGAAATCATAGGTGATGTTGCTGGAAGCATATTTGTTGGCGGCGGCCAGTGCATTCTGGACGGCCTCGTCCTTCTCGTAATACTTCGGCAGCTTGTAAAGGTCAGATTCTTCCAGATTGATGACGGTGACGCCGGTGGCAAGCCCGTTCTCGATCGCCTCCAGAAGAGACTTCTTCTTGACCGTGTTGCCGAGCACCTCCGGAACGATCTCAAACTGTGTCTCGCCGGCTTTTATGTAGGCGTCTTCCGGAGCGACAACGTTATCCGGGTTAAAGCATTCCAGCCCGTCCACGACGTCGGCCAGTTTCTCCTCGTCAAAGGAGACGTCAAGGGTGATGGTCTGTTCATCCTGACCGAAAAAGTGAGCGACCCAGCTCCATGGACTCTGCGCATGGAACAGATCTGCGATCTGTGTTCCGACAGAGATCACCGTGTCGATATCGGCCGGGTCAATGATCTCCGTGCGTTCTTTCTCTTCCAGAGCGATCTTGTGTGACTCCAGGTCGTCCGTGAAGGCGCGCTCCGCCTCATCCAGTGTCATGCCGCCCAGGCTGATGCCGTTGACATACGTATCGCGGTAAAAATGGTCTTTATAATGGTAAACACCGAATCCGTAGGCCAAAACGACGACAACGAAAACAGCACAGACAATCCATTTCACAGGAAGGGAGGATGTATTTTTTTTGGCAACCTTGTTCCGGGCCTGCGTCCGCCGTCCCTCCTGCGGCTTTTTGTTTTGTGTTTCTTTTTTCATACATGCATCCTTTCTCCGTGTGCGGGCATCGTCATCCATCGGCGGAATCGTATCCTGTACGATTCCTGTGAAAATGAGTATGCCGGCATACGTAATTTTAACCAACATATATTATAGTACACTTGTGGGAAAAATCATACCAGTTAAATCTTAAGATTATGTTAAATCTCTGTGATATATTTATCAAACCGGGAAGGCAGTTCGGACAAAAATGCCTGCACTTCCTCCGGCGTCCGCTGGCTCAGACTGGAGTTATGAAAGCGGGCATCCATGGTGACGTCAGCTCCGAACCATGCCGGTGGCTGGTAGCTGTTCGCTGCGGCAACGTCAGGAAATTCGATCTCCGCCATGATAAATCCCTCATAAGCGCCGTGAAAGACGTCAAGTTCAATGAGCAGACCGTGTTCTTCCGGGATCTTGTACCGGGTTTTTTCTATTATAATACCGTCTGTCTTGGTGGACAGATGAGCAAAACTTTCCGGGGAGAGCAGCATCTCCACCTCCTCCCGGGCCAGAAGTCCTTCAGACTTGACCGTGAGAAGATACGTATCGTTTTTCCGGCGGATGCGGATGACCGGATCTGTGGAGACATAGGCCTGGGAAATCTCATCGTGTGCGTAAGACTCCAGATGATCCGGTAATTGTTTTATTAGATATTTGCGTTCTATTTCCATAGGGAACCTCCTTTACTCAAGATACAAGTATACCTGATTTTCAGAAAAAAGAAAACTGTAAATGCAAAACGGTGAATTTATGATGGCTGACCTTGATAAATATATCTTTTTAGGCTATTATTTAAAAAAGGCATATAGAAAATGCCTGGTGCATTGCCCGTTCATTTTCGCCATGATGCGAAATGTGAGCAGGTCAGTACACTAGCAGTATAGAACAGGAGGTTATCAGATGAGTTTAGTATATGTTTTTTTTGCAGACGGATTTGAAGAAGTAGAAGCGCTCACGACAGTAGATCTTCTGCGCAGAGCGGGAGAGGATGTGCGCATGGTCTCCATCATGGGAAGAAAGACGGTGACGGGTTCTCATAACATTTCCGTGGAATGTGACATGATCTTTGAGGAGATCGGAAAGACGGCGGATCTGCTCGTGCTTCCGGGAGGACTGCCAGGGACCGATCATCTGAGAGAGCACCGGGAGTTAAACGACCTTCTGGTGGAACAGTATCAGGATGGACGATACGTGGCGGCTATCTGCGCGGCTCCGTCCGTGTTTGCCGGACTGGGCTTCTTAAAAGACAGAAAGGCGACCAGTTACCCGGGCTGCTTGGACGCTTCCCAGTGCGGCAGCTATGTGGAGGAGCCGGTGGCTGTGGATGGAAATGTGATCACCAGCCGCGGCGTCGGCACGGCGATCCCATTTGCGCTGGCATTGATCGGGCTCCTGGAAGGCAGAGAAGAAGCGGATAAGATCGCCGCTTCCATCGTATACCGGTAAGCGGGAGGAATCCATGAGTCAGGAGAACCAGACCGGGTTTTTCAGGCGATATTTTATCGCCTGTTTTCAGCCTGGAAAATATAAGTTGCTTTTGGAAAAAAAGACGGGAAGTCATGTGGTTTATTTTCTTTTACTGCTGGCTTTCCTTCTTGTGGTGGATACACTGATCCCGTTTGGCGCGTGGACGGCCAGCGTGGGCGGATTCCGCAATCTGTTTTTGAACCGCCTGCCGGCGTTCACCCTGCAGGACGGCACCTTTGAGTCGGAGTCGCCGGTCTCTCTGGAGATCAGCGGCGTCCTCCGTGTGGAGTTGAATGCAGAGGTGGAGAAGTACACGGAAGAAGACTTTAACGAAGAATATCAGGAAGAGATTCTGGTGAGCAGGACCAATCTTCTGATTCGTGCGGGAGGACAGGCGTCGGAACTGCCGCTCTCCGCCCTGGGAGATTTTTATCTGGATAACCAGATGATGACGGCGGCGATACCGGCGCTCATGATCATGCTGTTTTTCTACTTTGTGATCACATTTCTTTCCAAGGCGGTGCAGTATGTCGTGACTTCTCTCATATACGGTCTGATCTGCCGGGTGGGTGTGCGCTCGCCGGAGGGAAGAACGCTCACCATCAAAGAATCGCTGCTGATCGCGATGTATGCCCAGACGCTCTTTTCTGTCATTGGCAGTGTCAACGCCAGTCTCGGTTATCCGGTGAGCAGTTTCTGGGTATCGGTCATTTCGATCATGATCATCATGAGTTATATATTTAAGGCAGAGGTTTCCGTGTTGAAGCCGGAGGCCTCCTGAAAGGGGAGATACGATGTCTAAAGTGATAATGGTAACCGGCGGCAGCCGGAGCGGAAAAAGTGTGCTCGCGGAAAAGAAGGCGAGAGAGTACGGAAAGCGGAGTGTGCTTTACATTGCCACGGCGATACCGGTAGATGAAGATATGAAAGAGCGCATCCGGGTGCATCAGGCACGCCGGGATCCCGAGTGGGGGACCTATGAGGGATACCGCGACCTGGGCGAGGTGGTGAGCAGCACGGAAAAAGATACGATCCTTCTCGACTGTGTGACCGTGCTCATCACGAATATCCTGATGGAAGATGAAAAGGACTTTGATAAGCTGACCAGCCGGGAGATTGAGGATCTGGAGGCGCAGGTGATGCTGGAGCTTGGCAATATCATCAAGGGAGCCAGAGACGGCAACAAGACCCTGATCCTGGTCACGAACGAGGTGGGGATGTCCGTCGTTCCTTCCTATCGTCTGGGAAGGATCTTCAGCGATATCACCGGAAAGGCCAATCAGCTGATCGCCTCCCTGAGCGATGAGGTATACGTTTCCATCAGCGGTATCCCGCTGCGTCTGAAATAGGTGGAATCATGAAAAAGAAAAAGAGAAGCCCGCTCTCCCTGCTGCTTCTGCTCCTCTGCCTGGCGGTGGCTGCCTTCTCCGCCTGGAAGCTTTACGGATATTACCGGGGGTACCATGACGGAGAAAAGGAATACGAGGAGCTGACGCAGTACGTAAAGGAGAATGAGGACGGAGCCAAAAAAGGGAAAAAGGATAAATGCCCGATCACCGTTGATTTTGACGCGCTCCGCGCCATCAATGAGGATGTCGTCGCCTGGGTGTATATTGAGGACACGGGCATCAACTATCCTGTGGTGCAGGGGGAAGATAACGAGTACTATCTGCATCACACCTTTGAGAGAAAAGAGAATTTTTCCGGCGCGATTTTCATGGACATAACCTGCCACCCGGATTTTACCTCTGACAACAGCATTCTCTTCGGTCATAATCTCAGGACCGGGGAGATGTTCGGTATGCTGAAACGATTATATGATACGGAGTACAACGAGGATGCGGACTGGAAGAAACACCCGGTCATCTGGGTAGTGACGCCGGACGCCGCCATGGAATACCGGATCTTTGCCGCGAGGGAGATCAGCGCGGAGCAGGATACCGATGTATATATGGTCGACTTTGTGCAGTCGGCAGATTATCTGGCATGGCTTGGTCAGCAAAAAGCCGCTTCCCTCTATGACACCGGGACGGATATCTCATCCGGAGAGCCGATGCTGACTCTCTCCACCTGTACTTCGGACACGGAAGACGGACGTTTTGTGGTACAGGCGATCCGCATTCAGGTGCGCGCGCAGTAAAGAAAGGAATTGTGATGTGGAGAAAAATATGGAGTCCTTCGAACCGGAGGACTCTTTGCTGTAATATCATAACCGCTTTTATACTGAATCTGTTTCTGGAATGGATGGAAAGAAAGTCTTTCGGGGAAGTGATACATTTTATCAATGAGAGGACCTATGTGTTCCTTTTTAATGTGGCGATCCTCTTTGTCTGTCTTTCCGTCGTGTTCCTTGTCAGAAAGAAAATATTTGTATACACGATGATCACCGGCGTCTGGGTTCTGATCGGTCTGACCAACGGCCTTGTGTTAAATGGAAGGAAAACACCATTTACCGCCGTGGATCTGACGGTGGTCAAATCCATTCTCCCGGTGCTGAACAGTTATCTGGAGTTGTGGCAGATCGTCCTCCTCGTGCTGCTGCTGGTGGCGGCAGTCGTCGGGCTGGTCTGCCTGTGTCTGTATTCCCCGGTATCAAGGGGACTTTTTGACAAACGGGCCAACTTTCTGTTCGTGTTTCTTCTGCTCCTCGCCTTCGGCGGCTTTGCCTATGTGGGCGTGGGAAGAGGACAGCTGATCAGCAAGTTTGATAATCCCATCAACGGCTATCAGGATTACGGCGTTGTTTACGGGTTCTGCGTCACAGCGCTGGATACCGGTATCGACAGGCCCATCAACTACAGCAGAGAGCAGGTCAGAAAGTTAAAGAACAAGATCGCAAAGGCGCTGGAAGAAAAGGAAGCCGCAGAGAACCCGGAAAACAGCCGGGAACCGAATATCATCTTTATCCAGCTGGAATCCTTCTTTGATCTGACGCAGGTGAAGGGACTCCGGCTGTCTGAAGACCCGATCCCGTTTTTTCATCATCTGCAGGAGACGACCACCTCCGGGCGACTGCGGGTTCCTGTGTACGGAGCCGGTACGATCAACACGGAGTTCGAGGTTATCACCGGAATGAGCACAAATTATTTCGGGACAGGGGAGTACCCGTACCGGAGTGTTCTGCAGAAAAAGACCTGCGAGAGCATCGCTTACTGGCTGAAGGAAGACTCTTACGCGAGCACGGTCATCCATAACAACAACGCGTCCTTCTATGACCGCTATAAAGTGTTCGCCAATCTGGGTTTTGACAACTTTATCACGCTGGAAAATATGGAAGTGGACAACTGGACGGAGGCGGGCTGGGCGAAAGACTCGGTGTTGACAGGATACATTCTGGATACGATGCAGAAGACAAAAGAAAAAGACGTCATTTACACGATCTCCGTGCAGGCACACGGGGATTATCCGACGGGCAGTCAGGAAGACGCCAGGATCCAGGTGACCGGAGAGGGATACAAAGAGTCATATCTCAATCAGGTGACGTACTATGCCAACCAGATCTCGGAGATGGACGATTTTCTGGAAGATCTGCTCGGACAGCTGGAAAACTGTGGCGAGGATACTATGGTCATCGCCTACGGCGATCACCTGCCGGGACTGGACTTTGAGACGGAGGATCTGAAAGAAGGCAATAAATACGATACCCCGTATTTTATCTGGGATAATTTCGGATATAATGCGAGTCACCGGAAAGAAGAATCAGAAAATGTAAAGGCCTCTGAGCTGGCTTCCAAAGTGCTGGCACAGGTGAACATCCACAGTGGAACGATCAATCAGTTCCATCAGGCGATGAAGGATACGAAAAATGAGGGGAAAAATCTGAAACTGCTGCAGTACGACATGCTTTACGGAGCAGATTTCTCACACGGAGAAGATGAAAAACTGGAGCCGACCACCCTCTGTTACAGCCTGAATCCGGTGCGGGTGACGAAAGTGAAGAAAACCGAAGGAAAATATCTGCTGACGGGAGAAAATTTCAACCGCTACAGCAGGGTCTATGTCAATGGGATTCTGACATCTTCTTCCCTGCAGAGTCCAACGGTTCTGGAGATCAAGGCCAGCGCTTTGAAAGACGGGGATGAGATCACGATCCATCAGGTGAGCAAGACAAACAGCAGCATCACGCTGAACAAGTCAGATATCTTTACATTTGAAGAGGCAGCGGTGGAAGTGCTGGACGGGGAGGAGACGGAACCATAGAAGACAGGAACAGGACAGACGACAGCCGAGCCTACGGTTCGGCGTCAGTCTCCTCCCACATGCATCGCATGAAGTTCTTCTGCAGATCTTTATAATAGGTCCGGCTGACGGGAATCTCCGCACCATTTGACAGGATACAGCTTTGCCTGTTCATGGTGACGATATGCCGGCAGTTGACCAGAAAGCTGCGGTGAGAGAAAGAAAACCAGCTCTCAAGATGACCCTTCAGTTCCTGCAGCTTATCCGGAGACTTGAAGGTGAGATGTAACGTGTGGATCTCCGTGTTGCGGAGAACCCTCTCCATGTACAGGATATCCTTCTGCGGAATCCTCGCCGGATGCTTTGCGGACGGGATCGTCAGATAGAAGTGATCCAGTGCATCCAGACAGCGGATCGCTTTCTGCAGCGCCTTTGGCATCCAGACGTCCATTTCCTTCTTTAAAATAAAAAAGATATGAGAGGTCTCGTATACCTGTGATGCATAATCCATGTAGTTTGTGAGATAAATGATCTGACAGTCCGGCAGCAGACTGGTGATATTCTTGGCAGTCTGAATGCTCGATGCCGTCTGCAGTTCAATGTCCATGAACACGATATGGGGAATAAAGGTATATTCCCGGATGGCGGACAGAATAGCGTCGGCATCAGAGAACGAAAGTATCTGCGCATCCATGGGACTGTACTGTTTGATTTTCTGACATATTTCTTCTGCGGTGATGGGATGATCCTCACAGACAGCGATCCTCAGCATGAGAAAGCCTCCCTTCTGTCATTACATTTTTTTGAAAGTAATAATAATATTTCTTATTATACAGGATTTTCTGTAATTAGGAAATGAAAAAATACAGGAATATTTTTCTGAATTTTCTACAGATAGCGCAGCATCAGGTCGGAAACAAAGGTATCGCCCAGGTCCCTCCAGGAACAGCTGCCATCTCTTTTTCGGACAATATCTTCCATAATGGACAGACCGAGACCATGACAGAAATGATCCGCCTTTGTCGTCGTGTGCGTAAACACCGTATCCGGATTTTTGGAATTCTCCATATGAACCAGCAGAAAATCTCCTTTATAGTCAATGGACAGCCGCAAAAACGGCGCGGGATTCCCGGAAGAGGCACAGCCCTCGATCCCGTTATTGAGCAGGTTAAAAAAGAGACTGATAAAAACAGGCGTCGCAATCTGTACCTTCTTCGGGAACAGTACCTGACAGGAAAATGTGATGCCCAGATCTGTACATTCCATTTCCTTACCGTGTAAGATCACATCCAGCACATCATTCTCACAGTAATGTCGGTATCGGGTTGCCTGAAAAGACGAAGAAAAATCGCCGCAGAGCAGACGGGCGTCCTCCAGTTTCTCCTCTTCCAGCAAATGCTCCATTTTTCCGAGATATGTTTTCACTTCCCGCATCTGCCGCTCCATGGCTTCCTGCGAATGAAGCAGGCTCTCTTCCTGACGGACCGCCGTCCGTCTCTGCATTTCCAGATATTCCAGATCGATCTTCTCGCCAAACTCCCGCAGGGAGAGACAGATAAACGCGATAATACACAGTATGATGCCCGAGTAAACGAGGAAGAAAAATATAATGGAAATCTGTGACCGATGCGCATAAAGATAATAAGAAAACAGAAACAGAGGAACCGTCAGGAGCAGCGCTGCCAGAAGATTACCGATATGTAAAAGCGGCAGAAACCGCGGTTTCCAGTTCTTTCTTTTTCGATTCATAAGTGTTCTCCCTCTCTCTGTTTTCCGTATGATTCGGTAAAGCGGCCGGACAGCGTCGTTGCATTCCGTACTTCTACATCATCTTTAACAGGTCATGAATATATTTCTTTGCTTCTTCTGTCTTCTCCTCTTTCAAAAGATAGGAGATCGCCTGCAAATGCCCCGCCACATCATGATTCTGCCGACGAAGAGAGAGATTCTTCTCCCAGACCGCATGATAATGCGCCATATTCTCCCGAAGCATTTCTTTTTCTTTTTTACGGACATGGAACCGCAGCCGCATCTGCCGGATGCCGTAAAAAAACAGTACGACAGAAAGAAATGTGCCGATAAAAACAAAAATCCATCCCATCGGCCCTATCCATTCCGGAAAAACATAGAGGATTCCGCTGCCGGACAGCGAGGCAGCCAGAACAAGCTGAATCAGTGTTTTCAGATGGATGTGCTGCACCGAATGCCTCCAGAGATATATACACAGCGGCAGGACAAGAAACTGCGCGATACTCATAAAACTGATAAATATCAGCAGATCCCCCGGTGTATCCTCCGGAACCACAGGGTCAAAGGCGCCAAAATCCCGAAATCCCGACAGAAAGACGATCACATAATATACCAGAGACGACGCAAACTCGACAATCCCCAGACAGATGACAATAAAAAAGAAATTACCCAGACGCTTCCAGAACCTCTCCCGGTAGAGAAGAAGATCCGCCGCGGCAAACGCCCAGTAAAAAATGAACTGAAAAGACGCCGACCGCGCATCCCCGGTAACAAAAGTATACAGAACGATCCCCCCGGCGAACGGAAGACTGCAGAGAAACGGCGTCTTTACGAACCGGCGGGGCGGAAGCGTCCGGCTGAAGAAAAACAGAAAAGACAGGCAGAAACAAAAATGCGCCAGCAGATACGTGAGCGTGTACGCCTGCTCTGTACTCAGATCAAAAGCTGATGCCATGGAATCTCCCCTCCCTTTGCAGATACGTCAAAAAGTTGCTTCATCTATTATAAAAGATAAAATACAAAAGGGGAACGGAAAAATATAAAATTGGGGAGAAAATACGGAAAAAATAAAAGAAAAATCTGTACGGTGAACGGGAAAGTTGTGTTATAGTATAGATACATACAAAAACACGTGAAGTAAAAACAAAGAAAAAATGTAAAAAACTTAAAAACATTCCGGGTTTCGTATATAATTGAATTATCTTGAAAAAAGATAATATCCGGGGAAAGGGGGAGAAATGAGCGATATAATGACAGAAAAAGAGATGCAGATAGTAAAGATGTCCACTTTATATCAGCTGCGCTTGATTATCGCCAATGGAGAAAAAGAAGAGTATACAAAAGAAGAAATTGTGGAACTGCTCGATAAAATCGCGATGGCCAAAGAGCAGGAATAAAAAATAAGCAGGCAGGCAATGACGACGGTAATAAGTTGAGGATTGTCAGCCTGCTTATTTTTTTGCTTTTTTTACATTGTTCTTTGTTCAATACTTTGCGATAAGCTCCTGTAAACAGATGAAATATTATGGAAAAATAATAAGAAGATTGCGTTATATTACAAAAAACGTGCATCTTTTGTACAATATGTTGCAATCTTGTAACGAAAAGTTATAAAATATAACTGGTGCAATATTTGCGCCGATAAAAAATATGAGGGGAGAGGGAAGATGAAGGAAGAATCATAAAAACTTATAAGTTGTGGATTAATAGGAATGAAATTAGAGTAAGAGGGTGAATGAGATGAAAAAAATATTTTCAATATTGTTATCGTTGTTAATAATATTTTCTTCGGTATCAATTCCATCGTCCGTGAGCGCTTCGTCAGCTGTGGTGGAAAGTGCCATTTCCTGGGCAATTGCAATAGCAAATGATAATTCGCATGGATATAGCCAGTCCAGTCGATGGGGACCGGATTATGACTGTTCTTCTTTTGTGATTTCTGCATTTAGAAATGCAGGAGTAGACACTGGTACTGCTACATATACGGGAAATATGCGAAGCCAGTTTACTCAACATGGTTTCCAATGGATTCCATGGAATCAAATTGGAAGTATATCAAATTTGCAGCGTGGAGATATCTTATTGAATGAGGCAGAGCATACGGAAATTTATTTGGGTAATGGGCAAAACGTTGGTGCTCATTCTAATAGAGGATTTCCTCAAACAGGAGATCAGAATGGAACAGAAGTATCTGTATCCGGGTATTATGACCATCCATGGAACGGGGTTCTGAGATATGTTGTATCTGACGTGTGTAATTGTTCTACAGATTATGCCGGGGATTATTATGTTTCGACGAATAGCCTTCCGCTTACCATGAGGAGTGGTCATGGGACAGGATATGCGGTAGTGGCATCTATACCGAAAGGCAGTACTGTATATGTAAGCAGAGCAGATGGAAGTTGGGCTCATGTAGAATGGAACGGATACAGCGGATATTGTTCTATGACATATCTTACAAAAATTGAACAAGATTCAAAAAGTTACTATTTGCATGTTTGGGTGTCAGATACCGGGATGGGAACGGTTCCTTCAAAATTTGTAAAAGGTCAGAGATATTATATTTGTTATGAATTGATTGATGAAGCAACAGGTCAGAAGGCAAATGAAACCAGTAATATGAATTATCAGGCTACAGAAACCATAAGAAATTCTGACGGTACAGTTTTTGAACATACTTATAATAACAGTGACAATAATTGGATTTCTACAATTTGTTCAGAAGAAGATACGTATACGGGTACGGTTACTATTACTGGAGATGTGGAGATTTCTTGTTCTGTTTCTTTTGATGTTTGGGCTGATGTTGGTCCACAAATTGGTGTCTGGGCCTGGGAAGGTGATGAGTCAAATAAAGTAGATACGATAAAGGCAGGACAAACAACGTATTGCAGCTATCACATAAGGGATAAATATACAGAACAAAATCTGAACTCAGTCACGACTCGATATATACAGGGAAATGGATATACCGTCGCAGTAAAAGTATATAATCCGAATGGTGTACTTGTGAAGTCGCAAACGTACAAAAATAATGATAGTGTCTGGATCAGTTTTACCCCAAATACAGTAGGAGATTATAAGGTAGTTGCGGAGGTTTCAGGGAGCCTTAATGGTTCTAAAGAAAGAGTTTTTTCTTCAATAGAGACATCACATCGATTTAGTTCCTGGACAATCATAAAATCACCGACTTGTACATCTACAGGTAGTCAAAAGCGTACTTGTTCCTACTGTGGAAAAACGGAAACACAAACTATTGCAAAAAAAGCACATAGTTACAGTGCGTGGATTACAGAAAAAGAAGCAACCTGCACATCAACGGGAATGAAAACAAGAACATGTTCAGCGTGTGGCAAAGAAGAAACACAGGTGATTGCGATGAATGAACATAATATGAACCAATGGAGTATCACGGAAAATGCAACCTGCATATCAACGGGAGTGAAGACAAGAACATGTTCTGAATGTGGATATATAGAGAGGGAGACGATACCGATGACCTCTCATAATATGGATTCGTGGAAAATACAAAGAGAGGCAACGTGTTCGACAACAGGTGTAAAAACTCGAGTCTGTTCTAACTGTGGTCAGATGGAGAAACAGGTTATCCCAATCGCAGAACATAAGATGGGTGCGTGGACAGTGTCACAGGAAGCTACTTGTTCGGCTGCTGGGATGAAGACAAGAACATGTTCGGTGTGCGGATATGTAGAAAAACAATCAATAAAAGCGACAGAACATGTTATTGTTTTTGATCAGGCGGTTCCGGCAACATATTTCGATGAGGGAAAGACAGAGGGCAGTCACTGTCAGAAATGTGGAAAGGTCATAACAAAACAAGAGACATTACCTAAGCTGAAATTAAAAATACCAACAGTAAAAATAAAAAACAAAAAGAAAAATATTGTTATCAAATATTCCAAAATACCAGGAGTGACGAAATATGAATTGAGAATAAAAGGAAAAGGAAAATGGAAAAAATATATGATTTCAGGATATTCCTTCAAAATAAAAAAAATGAAGAGAGGTGTGAGATATAAGGTAAAAGTAAGAGCAATAATTTCCATGGATGGACATATCGTTTATAGTAAGTTTAGCCCCGTGAAAAAAGTAAAATTAAAAAAATAATTTGAATAGGTAAGATAACGACATGTGATTATTTTTGACAAAGGAGAACTATATGAGAAGAATAATTTTAAAAAGTAAAAAACGAATATCAATTACTCTAGCTATTGTGTTTGGGATGATAGCTATCATCAGTGGAATAGTACACCCAGTTCGAGCAGCAGAAGAAGACATGACCTATGAAATGTATAAAGCAAATTATTATATTGACTATTCTCCGTATGAATACTATATGTCTGATGAATTTACTCTTCCATATAGAACCCAGGTGGAGAAAAACAGAGAAAGTGCGACCTATAATGCATTGCTCATTGCATGGCAGTTGGCTACTTTCGAGATTACAGATGTAAATGAGTACAGCAGAAGGAAAGTGGGATATTATGAATCCTTCCTGTACGATATCCTGTATACAGGATATGAGGCGACTAATGTAAGCAAAACATTATCAAATAGTGTGAAATCTATTGAGGCTTCTACTCTGAAAAAAATCAGCAGTTTTGTAGGAGCAGATTTAAAAGAATATCGAGATGCAAACATCGAAGATTTCACTGTCGAGGACAGAGAAGCATTTCTTGAGATTTTTGATTCCTGTGAAGAACTGAGTAATGCGGTAAAAGGGATTGGAGATCTGACACAAATATTAGATTATGCTTCTACGGTGGAAGATGTCATTTATAAGTTGGCTAAGATTGAAGTTATCAGCCGTTTGTCTGTGGAAAATGCGGAAGTTCTGGAAAAAATTGCAGCTAATACGGATGATATAGCTATGCAGTTAGCTTGTGAAGAAATGGCAGCTATCTGTAGAGGAACTATAACACCAGAGCAAATGTCTGTGATTCTGGCAGGAGATGCGACAATAAAAGAATTGACAGATTATGCGTTGGAAACTGTATGGTCAGAAGTGACAGAAAAGATGAACGTCTATGGTCTGGCAGTTTCTGCCGGTCAGGCAGCCGGAAAATGGGTGGGAGGACTTTTCCTTTCCGGTGATAAGGAAGTGGAGACTTTCTATGAGATGTGCGCACTGTACGACTTTGAAAATGAACTGAGGGAAGTGGTAAAGTCTTACGAAAAAGCCTACACATCTAATAAGACAGAAGAAAACGCAAAACGTTACAATGCATCCTTTGAGATGTTACTCCAGACTATGCAGCTGGCCTGTGACATCTCCATAGAATATTCGGGCATTACGTACGACGATGAGGGAGCGCCAATTGGTCTCTTTATCAGTTATGTGACGGGAAATCATGAGAAATACGAAAAGTTTAAAGAAACACTGACAAACATCAAAGAGCAGATTATCTGGCTGCAGGACTTTGCTAATAAAGACGTCTATGCTTTATATTGTGATGAGTATTGCGCAGATGCCGTGGAAGTCCTCGATATGCAACCGGAGCCGAATGATGTTACAGCCACAGAGGTGGAAATTACATTGGATGACCTGCAGCAAAATGTATTCTCCAGTTCCGATGTACACATCACCAGCGACTACACACTTACAGAAGATATGGAAACCTACTGTAATCTGTATATCGAAGAAGGTAAGGTGGATCTCAATGGACATAAATTAACGGTACAGGGAGATGTATTACAGAGCGGTGGAATGTTATATGTAAACGGTGGTGAAATGGATGTGGTTGGAGATTATTACATCGCCGGAAGCCGTGAGATGGGAGATGACGGAGAAGAGGACGTAACGTCCACAAGTGTCAGCGATGATGCTTATCTGGAGATGGTAAAGGATGCAGATATAGTACGGGTAGGAGGAGATTTTCTGACGTATTCGTATGAAAACCATTCGGATTACCTGACAGCAGGAACCTTATATGTGGGAGGAAACTTTACACAAAGATATAGGTCTAATAATATGTCTGCGGAAAACTTTAACGCAACGGAAGACCATAAGGTAGTTTTTAATGGAACAGGTAAACAGAAAATAACATTTGAACGAACCAGTAGTGGATTTGCCACGGTGGAGTTTCAGAACCCGAATATCGAGATTGCTTCTGCTATCCGTGGCTTTGAATTAGGGCAGGATATCAACCTGACGATCAGTGCTGATGAATTTGGGATTGATGGTACGTGGAAGTTGAATGGACATAGTCTGGGAAGTGGAGCCATTAATACAGGTGATCAGTTTACATTTACAGAAGGGATCTGGGATTTTGGTGGAAGTACAGTCCAGATAAAGAATGATCTGCTTCAGAGTGGAGGAACCATCTATCTAAACGGCGGTAAGATGAATGTGCCAGGAGATTATTATATAGCCGGAAGCCGTGAGATGGGAGATGACGGGGAAGAGGACGTAACGTCCACAAGTGTCAGCGATAATGCTTATCTGGAGATGGTAAAGGATGCGGATATAGTACGGGTAGGAGGAGATTTTCTGACGTATTCGTATGAAAACCATTCGGATTACCTGACAGCAGGAACCTTATATGTAGGAGGAAACTTTACACAAAGATACAGGTCTAATAATATGTCTGCGGAAAACTTTAACGCAACGGAAGGCCATAAGGTAGTTTTTAATGGAACAGGTAAACAGAAAATAACATTTGAACGAACCAGTAGTGGATTTGCCACGGTGGAGTTCCAGAACCCGAATATCGAGATTGCTTCTGCTATCCGTGGCTTTGAATTAGGGCAGGATATCAACCTGACGATCAGTGCTGATGAATTTGGGATTGATGGTACGTGGAAGTTGAAGGGACATAGTCTGGGAAGCGGAGCCATTAATACAGGTGATCAGTTTACATTTACAGAAGGGATTTGGGATTTTGGTGGAAGTACAGTCCAGATAAAAAATAATCTGCTGCAGACGGGCGGAACCATTTATCTAAACGGCGGTAAACTGAATGTGCCGGGAGACTACTATATCGCCGGAAGCCGCAGCATCGGAGATGACGGAGAAGAAGATGTGACCCAGACCAGCAGCAGTAAAGATGCTTATCTGGAGATGGTAAAGGATGCAGATGAGGTACGGGTAGGCGGAGATTTCCTGACGTATTCTTATGAAAATCATTCTGATTACCTTACTGCTGGTACCATGTATATCGGTGGAGATTTTACACAGAAATCTGGTTCATCTTATAATTTTGCAGCTTCTGGAACTCATACAGTCGTTTTGAATTCAGAATCAAAGCAAAATGTAGTATTTGAGAGTGATTCATCACATTTTAATAATTTGAAATTGACAAAGGACAGGAATAATTACACCTTTAATCCGGAAAATTGTTGGAATAAATTAATTTCGGATCAAATATCAGAAGAACCTGTAGTGACAGGTGTACGTATTACTCCAAATTCGTTACAATTATTAGCAGGAGAAAAACAGCAATTAACAGCAGTTGTAGAAGGAACGAACCATCCATCACAGGAAGTGACATGGATATTAAGTGGGAATAATTCTGCTCAAACTACAGTTGACTCTAATGGAGTATTATCAATTGCAAGGGATGAAACAGCTGCTACTGTCATAGTTACAGCACAATCGGTAGAAGATAATAAGAAGACAGCTAGTCTCACTGTAATAATTAGACAACCAGAAGAAGATGACACGGGAACGACTGAGGATGATCCGTCAAAACCGTCAGATGACGTAGAACAACCAGTATCACCAGATGACACGGAACAACCAGCGCCATCAGATGACACAGAGCAGCCAGAAGAAAATAATCCATCTGTCAAACCGGGAGAAACGATAGAAGATAACAAAGATTCTCAGGAATCAGTGAAACCAGGAGAATCTGATTCATCAGATTTACCTGCATCAGGAACAACTATTACAGATGAAGAAACGAATGCTGATTACCAGGTTGTAGAGCAAGGAAAAACTGTTGTGTATAAAAAAGTACTGAATGTGAATGTTGTCAATGTCACAATACCTTCGGTAGTTAATATCAATGGTATAACTTACAATGTTACTAACATTGCTAATAATGCATTTAGTAAATGTAAAAAAATAAAGAAAATAATAATTAGTAATAATATTACAGTCATAGGAAATGGTGCATTTAACAAGTGTACATCATTGAAAAGGATTGTTATCCCGGCGAAAGTTACATCTATTGGAAAAAATGCATTTTCCGGATGTAAAAATCTGAAAAATATTATTATTAAATCAAAAAAACTGAAAAAGATTGGCAAGAACGCATTCAAAGGCATCAACAAAACGGCGAAGATCAAAGTGCCGAAAAACAAGTTGAAAGCATATAAGAAGCTGTTTAAGAAAGCAAAGCTGGCCAAGAGTATAAAAGTAACGAAGTAAAAGTAAACGAATAAGTTGCTGCGTCTGGAATGGAATCTCTGAGATGGATTCAGGGTAACTATCTGGAAATGTAGTGGACTGATGAAATGATTGAAGAAATTTCGGATGCAGCATTAAAAACAGGGAGAGACTATAGTGAAAAAATGTGTGAGTATAGCAAAACGTACAGGCTCACTGCTTCTGACAGTTATTCTGTCAGTAACCATTTTATCTGTAAGTGATGTTGGGAATAGTTTATCTGTCAATCAGGATAGAATTCCGTCTACAGTAGAGGCAAGCAGCACATTACATAATCCAGATATTGTAAAAAATGATTCCATGGCAGCAGAGCAAAAAGTCACATGGGATTGCGTCTGGTTTGGAAGTTATCCGCAAACGGAAGTTGTGTTGAAAGGAAGCGAATCAGAAACAAAATTAGAAAAAGAGATGAATTCTTTTTACGAAACCAAATATGAATCTGTTGATAGCAGTACATTTGCAGCGATTCAAAATGCTTCATATGATAGTAATGAAAATGCAACGGTAGACGGAGTAAAATATCGCCGGATGAAAATGGAAGATGCAACGTATCGCAATGTTGGTTATGGCTATAATTATGAATGGGGAGACCCTGATACATATCATTATTTTAAATATGAGCCGATAAAATGGCGCATACTCAATATTGATGATGAACAGTTGTTTTTGTTCTCTGATGAAATATTGGACTGTCAGATATATCATCCGGATTATGAGCATGTTACTTGGGAAATAAGTACTATTCGAAGTTGGATGAATGGATATGGAAGTGAAAGTAATCAAAATAATATCGATTACAGTGATAATAACTTTTTTGACAATGCCTTCCATTCAGAAGAGCAGGAAAGCATTTTAGAGAAAGATATTGAGAACAATGATAATTTACAGTTTGGTACAGAAGGTGGTAATGGAACAAAAGACAAGGTGTTCTTATTATCAGAGACAGATGTGTGGGGAAACAAGGCGGAGGATTATGGTTTTGTATCAGATCCAACTATTTGGGATGAAGCACGCATGGGACGGAAAAGTACCTCATACGCTTTTGCTATGGGAACATCCAGATCAACAGATGAACCTGGTGCAGGGAACAGTTCCTGGTGGCTTCGTTCTCCGGGAAGCAGCACGGGAAGTGCCTGTGAAGTTACGGAAAATGGTTGGGGAATTAATTATGGTATGGCAGTAGAAAATTGCGGGACAGGTGTTCGTCCAGCCTTATATCTGGACATTACATCGGATTTATATTCTTATGCAGGTACTGTATGTTCCGACGGAACAGTAGAAGAAGTTGCAAAAGATACGGAAGGTGTTCCGGAAAAAAATCCTGAAAATGTATCGGATTCAGATAAAGATGTTGTTGATGTTAATGCTCTCCTGGGATGTCATGATCCCGCTCTGTCATGCTGACATGAAATTGCCAGGATATCTGTCATGGAATGTTCCCTTTGATGGGGCGGTTATCCGCCCCATCACGGAAGGAATTAGTTCATACATCCATGCTCTGCCAGCACTTTAAGTGCCGAGACGATGGTACAGGCATCTGCCTTTTTCATTCGGCTGTAATGCCGGAGGCGTTCCTCATTCCAGAAGATGTCTGTCAGTGATGAGAGTTCTGTACCAACATCCCAGTTGGGGATACAGAGATAGTTCCCGTAGGAATGCTTTCCTACGATCAGGTGGAAGCGGCTTCCCCTGGCACAGAGTTCTGCCTCACACGGGTTTCCTCTCTGCAGGATCTCAAGACTGCCTTCCCACTGCCGGGGAGAACATCCTTTTCCTTTACAGGTAAATGTGATCATTGGTGTGTGTCACCTCCCAGCATCTCATGTTCAATGATGTAGCGGACAAGGTGCTCATCGATCAGGCGTTTTCCCTGCTGGCTGGCATACATCAGGCTCTTTTCACAGATCCGGTTGACCCGGCGGGGAATCCCGGTGGACTCCTTATAGATATCATCCAGCGCTTTGTCTGTGAAGATGTCCTGCCTGCCGCCGGCATAAGCCAGATGGGACTGGATGTACCGTTCGGTTTCGGCACGGTCCAGATGGGGAAGGACACAGTTGATATCGATCCTCTGCCGGACAGCAGCGTACCGCTGCATCCGGAGTTTATCCCACAGTTCCGTCTGCCCCACAAGGACAAGCGCCATCGGGCTGATGGAATCAAAGCGGTAGTTTAAGAGAAAGCGAAATTCCTCAATGGTCTCCTTCTCCAGAAGATGGGCCTCATCCAGAATGCAGACCACTTTCTTTTTCTGGACGCCGCGGATGATCTCCACTTCCTTCTGGAGCTGCCGCTTTGCGTCACCGCGGTAAAACTTTGATTCAATCCCCAGCTGGTCCAGCATCCCTTTATAGAACCAACGCGGGGTCAGTTTGGAATCCGACAGATACAGGAACAGGTATTCCTCTTTGGGCAGACTGGTCACAAACCGGCGGATGAGCGTGGATTTTCCGCAGCCCGCATCCGCAGTGACTACCGCAAAGAGCTGGCGGTCTGCCGCATAAGCGAGTCTCCCCAGGGTATCCGCCATGGCAGGCGATTCGTAAAGATCGGCAACCGGTGTGTCCCTCGAAAAGGGAGTGTGATCCATCTGGAAAAATGTTTCATACATTGCTGCCACCATCCTTCCTGTACTGGCCGAAGGAGATCGCATCCGCCACCTGCCGTCTGCTCTGTTCATGTTTTTTCTCCAGTGCGGAAAGGAACCGGGAAGCTTCCGTTTCCTGTTCCTGCATGGAGACCGGCAGCGCCGGAGTTTTGGAGCAGAATTCCCCGATCTTTACCGGTTCTGCCTCAAAAGGCGGAATCCCCGGATAGGATACCCGGATCACTTCCGGAGACATCGGGTCGTAAGAAATCTCCACCTTGCAGCCGATCAGGGAAGGTTTCGTCTCATATTTCCTGCCCTGGAAGCTGATACATGCCCCCTTGTCTACCAGCCGGGTTTCGTGGTGGAGAAATGCCTCCGCCACTACGCCGGTATCAAGGAATGTCAGGGGACGGCTGTCCCTTCCCCATTCCTGCATCGGTGTGATCCCCTGGGCGGGAACGGGGCTGCCCAGGCTTTCGTAGTACTCACGGATCCCTTCATGGGGCTTCTTGTGGTAGTACTCTTCGAGGAAGATCTCCCAGTACTGGTTCAGCTGTTCCAGCGTCCGGATCTGATGCGCTTTTGCTTCCCTCAGGTACATGTCTACGACTTGATGGAACTTTTCTACCTTTCCTTTTGACTGGCCACTCGCCGGAGGCGCCAGCCGGACGGGAATGCCCAGACGGGAAAGGGACAGGTTCAGCTGTTTTGCTATATACTGGGAACCGCGGTCGAAGTAGCATGTGTCAAATTTTCCGGCTTTCAGGACAGCCTTACGCAACGTGTCTTCAACGATACCCTTTTCCTGATTGTCATAGAATTCTGACTGGATGACATACCGGGAATGGTCATCAATTGCTGAGGAAAGATACGTTTGCACCATCGCTCCATTTTTCCCGATGGGAAGCTTGATCCCATACTTAATATCACATTGGATCAGCATCATCCGGTGCGGTTTGCAGAACCGTTTTGAGGAACTCTTCCTGGCATCGTTGTACATCTGCATCTGCCGGACGCCGAATCCGGCTTTATAGAGATACCTCTCCATCGTGGAACGCTTCAGGACTCCCGGGGCTACACGGCCCTCCAGTTCCAGGATATAGATGATCTGACGGACCGAGCGTTTTGGGACTTCCCTCTTCAGCTGGATTGCCTGTTCCAGAAGCTCATCGAAGTTTTCCGGGAGCTTCGGGGAGCGCTTTGATTCCCGGTCCTGCGGTTTTAGCCCGGGGAACCCGCTCTTTCTGTAAGCCGCTTCATAGCGGTACAGGGTTCGTGGGGACAGCCCGTTCTGTTCCGCGATTGTCTCCCGCAGCTGGATCCGCTTTGCGTTGTCCAGTGATCCATCCAGCAGGGGAGCGATCAGCTGGTACCGCTGCAGTGCCTGCTCTTCCTGCCACTTTATGTTTTCGTTTGTTTTCATTGGTCATAACCTCCTTTGCAGGGAGGGTACCACAGGGCAGTGGTGACAGCAAAACAAAGTCGGTGCAGAGACTGGATGTTAAATGGGGACAAGAAAACCTCCGGAGTTATAAAGGAACCGGAGCAGTGTTTCCAGCCATTCCGGCCGTGAACTTCGCAGTTTATCGAGCAGCGACACCCGGGATCCCAGAAGTTCTGTGGAGAATCCCAGCAAACGGTATCCTGTTGATTTCAGGTATCCGTCTATCCTGATCCGGTTGGCTTGCAGCCAGCAGTGCCAGCGGCGCATTGTCATTTCGCAGGGATAATCTGCGGAATCGTCATCCTCCGGAGTGACGATCCCATCCAATACACCGGAGATCACTTCGTGTTTTTTGTCAAGTACTTTTCCTTAAAAAAAGCGTCGGAATTCCCTTTTTTCAGCAAGGGATTTTCCCTGCTTTCAGCGGGCATTATGCATCCCTGCGCATGAGGGCATGCTCCATTCGGTAGCTTTTTCCCTCGAAGATCAGTAAATGTCCGTGATGGACAAGCCGATCGATCATTGCAGCGGCCATCTGGTCATCCGTAAAGATCCCGCCCCATTTTGAAAATTCCAGGTTTGTAGTCAGGATCAGACTCTTGCTCTCATAGCTGTCAGATATGACACGGAACAGCAGCTGGGATCCGTCCTTATCGACCGGTACATATCCCCATTCATCCAGTATGAGCAGGTCAAGGCTGCGCAGATCCCGCAGAAGGCGCTCCAGCGTCCCGCTTTTCCGTGATTCCGCAAGCTTCAGCACAAGTTCTGTTACGGTATAAAACTTCGTCTTATAACCGAGATTGCAGGCTTTTACACCGGCTGCGATCGCCATGTGGGTTTTACCGATGCCCACCGGACCGAAGAGCACAAGATTCTTTTTCCCCGGGACAAACTCAAGAGTTTCAAGCTCCTCCCTGCTAAATGCAGGGGGAAACTTTACGCAGTGATAGCTGTATCCCTCAAAGGTCTTATAGGTTGGGAACCCAGCCCGCTTGATCAGACGTTTCCGGCGGTTTTCATCCCGGAGAGTCAGTTCCGCCTGCAGCAGTTCCAGAATAAATTCCAGCTGCTTCTGCGTCCCTTTTTCCCGGCAGATCTCTGAGATCCTGCTTGAAAGGAAGAGCTGTCGGCATGATCCAAGAATCTGTGTACAAAAATCTTCTTTCATCTTCGGCGTCATCATGAAACAGTGCCTCCTTCCTTCAGGAACATATCATCATACACCGCAAGGGATGGACCTGCCTCCGGCGGTGTATAAATACCATATCCGGTGATCCTTGCAGCAAGCACGGAAGCATCACAGATGCTAATACTGCCTCTTGTACAGGCCATCTCCATAGCGCTGGCCGCTGCCTGGAAGCCATACTGATTGGTCAGCTCATTCATGATCCGCAGGCAGTCCTTCAGTTTCTCTTTCGGCTGGGCATCCATGTAAGCCCTTAAAGCGTCCGGTGTTTCGCGGCGCAGCCCGCTGTTTCCCCATGCTCCGGAGTTTTTCATCAGGACAGCCAGCGTGGTACTGTAATCGCTGATATCCGTGCGGTTCTCTCCGTAAGCACGCCGGTGAGTTGTGACGACCTGTCCGCCTTCCGTAAGGATGTCAACGGTATGGGCACGGATTCCCACCAACACCTGTTTGTTTGCGTTTTCCGGCCTGGTAGAATAGAAATGCTTTCCATCCATACAGACTTTGCCATAACCATCCGCTTTCAGCCATTCATACCGGCAGACATCGAACCGTTTTGGCGGCAGCATCAGGAGCGCTTTCCTGTCCTCTTCAAACAATTCCCGGATAGGGATTTGTTTCTTATAATGGAGTTCGGAAGCTTTCTTTTCATGGCGGGCGAGCAGCTTCTGGTTATACTTCTCTATCTCATTGAAATGCGGAACCGGGACAAACAGGTTCGCACGGTTATAATCAACCTTGCGCTCCACATTTCCTTTCTCCCAGCCAGAATAGGGATTACAGAAGCGCACCCGGAAGTGATAATGGGCACGGAAACGGGAAAAAAGTTCCGACTCATGGATTGCATCGCCGATCCGCCGCCCGACACCGGTTGCATTGTCAAAGATCAGTAATGGCGGTACGCCGCCGATAAATTCAAAGATGTCCTGCAGCCCCTGGCAGACACACTCTGCGGTTTCTCCGCCGAACACCTGGCTGTATCCATCATTGCTGTAGGGGAATGACACAGTCAGATATTTCTTTCGGCAGAGTTTCCCTGCCTCATAAAAGTCTGCTTCCCCGAAATCTACTTGTGCTGGTCCGGGATCCCAGATCAGTTCCAGGTTTGCTTTCTCAGTCTGGATGGAACGGCATTTCTTCATATAGCGTTGGACAATACTGTAGCTCCCGGTATAGCCGTGTTCCTCCATGAGACGCTCATAGACTCTTTGTGCGGTATGGTGCTGCTTGCGCCAATGTTTCTTGTCTTCGTCCAGCCATTCTTGGATGATGGGCTTGAAGGGATCCAGCTTGGAAGGCTTTTCCTGGATAATGGGTGGCTGTGGTGAGAAGTCATCCTGTGCAAGGTACTTGCGTATCGTTTTGGGATCAGCACCTGTTTTTTTAGAAATTTCACTGATCCGGTACCCACAATTGTTCAAGTCTTTGATATGATTGATTTGGGACATAGTAAGCATCTTCCTTTCCTCCTTTATCTTTGGTGGTGCTTAGATAAAGGATAAATGTAATGTAAAGGGGAATCAATATGTCCCGCTTTATTTAGGGAAATTCCCTTGCCTTTTTCAGGGAATTCTGACGCTTTTTTTCGGTAAATTTAGTGTATCATAAACA
>DXGQ01000007.1 GCA_019113845.1 Candidatus Anaerobutyricum avicola | reverse complement strand
ATATTTTTACATTTTTTATTTTTCCTTTTCCATTTTAAACGACATATTTTTGTCTTATTTTCTAATTCTACCACGAAAATCACTTGTTTTCTCAACTTCCCGACAGAAGGTATCATTTCCCTGATAAAGTGTTCACTTTCTATACAAACACAAAAACTACCGCTTTTTCAAATCTATGACAAGAGGTCTGTTTCTCCTGACAAAAAGAAACGACCGCTCCGACATTTTCTGCCGGGCGGCCGTTTCTTTTATTCGTTCTCCAGATAGTTCATGTACCGAGACTTCGTATCCATGTATCTGGATTGGCTGATTGGAAGCTTCATCCCATTTTCGAGGACAATCTCATACTTTTCCAGCTGTGATATATGCATCAGATTCACCGCGTAGCTCTTGTGGCACTGCAGAAAATATACGCCGTGCTCGTATTTGAGAAAATCTGATATCTTGAGGTTGATGGTCTTGACCAGGCCTTCCTCTCCGTATATATTCAGCTTGCGCTTGTCACTCTCCACATAATATATCTTCGTATACGGTATGGTGTATATTCCCTGCTTATTGATAATTGTAAAATTCTTCTCTTTGGATAGGCTGAGCTCGTGGAGTGCCTTCTCCAGTGCTTTTTTTACATGTCCAATATTCAGAGGCCTTGACAATATATATGTCGGAGTGGAATGAAATACTTCAAAAACAGAGTCATTGAGTTCAGTGATATAGATAATCTTCACGTCCGGATGCAGATCCTGCAGTCTTCTGGAGTACTCGATGATCTCCATGGGATCCCTCTCCAGGGACAAAAACAGAATCTTGTACAAACCTCCGCTTCTGATATCTTCTTTCAAACTGCTTCCTTGCTCCCAAACCTTCACCTGCATGTGGGGGCAGTTCTCGTTAATAACTTCTGTCAGTTGATACGCTATCTCCTTGTCATATTCCAAAATACCAATGTTCATAACGCATCCCTCCCACTATTCTTAACCTCCATCTTAGTATTAAAAGATCATATTCAAAATATTAAATCTTTCAGTCAGGGAAGTACTTTATTCAATTAAATTATACCATAGCCGATATTTATTTTCATTTTTAGTTATTGCACTTTAGGCTTTATTTTTGACACCCATTTTACAAAAAGCGGACACCCTGCACACTGTGTCCGCTTTCGATTCTTTTCCGCTTTTCCATGTTTTTACATTCTCTGATCTGTCGGTTTTATGCCGCTATGCCTGTCCTCTGCGGTTGGAGCGCCGCCAGATTTTCCGCTTTTCCGATTCTTTGATGAGACCGTCGCGAAAGTCCGGGTGGGCGATGGAGATCAGGCCTTCCGCCCGCTCCCAGGTGGAGAGTCCCTCCATGTTGATGACGCCGAATTCTGTCGCCAGGAAATATACCTGGCTGCGCGGCGAGGTGATGATATCGCCGTTAAACTGCGGCAGCACCCGGGAATGAAGTTGCCCGTTTTTGTCTTTGTAGGTGGAGCTCATGCAGATAAATGCCTTGCCGCCTTTGGCGGAGGAGGCGCCGATGAGGAAGTCCAGTTGTCCGCCGGTTCCGCTGATCTGCCGGGAGCCGAAGCTCTCTGACGAGACCTGTCCGTAAATGTCCACCGCCACGCAGCTGTTGATGGAGACCATGTTGTCGATCTGTGCGATGACGTCCGGACGATTCACATACTCCAGCGGATAGGCGGCGACGCCGTGGTTATCATCCAGCCACTCGTAGAGCTCCGGGCAGCCGATGGCGACGCCAAAGACTCCCTTTCCCTTGTCGATGGTCTTTCGCTTGTTTGTGAGCTTGCCCGCCCGGTGCAGATGCAGAAAGGCGTCGGTACAGAGCTCCGTGTGCATTCCCAGATCTTTCAGATCGGATTCCGCAAGAATCTCTCCCACAGCGTTCGGCATGCTGCCCACACCCAGCTGCAGTGTTGCTCCGTCGCAGATGTACGGCAGCAGATTGGCGGCGATCTGCCGGTCTACCGATTTCGGTTCGTACCGTGGACTTTCCGGGAATGGCTCGTGTTTTCCTTCCACGATATAGTCCACCTCGGAGATGTGGATACATTCGTCGTATCCGCCGTGGATTTTCGGCATGTATTCGTTGACCTCCACGATCACGATATCCGCGTTCTGCACGATGGGCGCCGCCACGCCGGTGTTTACCGAATAATTAAAATATCCGTGCCGGTCCATGGGCGACACGCTGACCATCGCCACATTGACATTGAGGAAATATTTGTAGTACGCCGCATTGTTGTGAAATACCATGGGGATGAAGTAGCAGAGCCCCCGGTCGCAGAGTCTGCGCTCGTAGGCAGAACAATGCCAGGTGTGATAGATGAAATGTTCCTGGCTCTCGTCACATTCCGCCACCTCAATGGGGCCGGATATCAGATTTCCCCTTATCTTCACGTCGTAAAGTTCATCTCTTCTCTTTGCCAGCGCCCGGTCCAGAAGCACCGGCTTGCCGAGGGAGCTGGTGTAGTCCACCCAGTCTCCGCTTTTCACCACCTGCACCGCTCCTTCCGGTGTCCTGAGCTTTTCCATATATTCTTTCCTGAAATCCCTCATAATCATCCCCCCTGGAGACTGTATTTTCGTCCTAGCATAATTATTGCAGTATCATTATCCCGGTATGATTCTTCCGGCATCATTACCCAGCGACATTATTCCAGCGCAACGGTATCCATGGTTTCCCGCAGGATCTTTTCCGTGTCCGCCCCTACAATATCCAGATTCTCCGCTTTGATGCAGATAGTCTGCGGTATGCCGTAGAAGGTGCCGGCCAGCGCCTTCACATAATCAAAGCCAAAATTATAATCTCCCACCGACCCGCCGGCGGTCATAACATAGATTAGCCTGGATGCCTTGCAGAGACCTTTCGGTATCCCTTCCGGTGTATAATAAAAGGTAACGCCGGTCACAGTAACCTGCTCCAGATACGTTCGAAGCACCGCCGGAAAGAGCAGATCCCAGTACGGCGCCGCAATGATAATCTCATCAGCTTCCGCGAACTGTCTGGCATAACGAAACAGTTCCGCTGAGAAATCACCGGCGGCTATGCATCCGTTTCTCTCTTCCAGTCTTTCGTTATCCAGCGGCAAAAGCTGTGTTTCCTCATACAGCTTCACTTCTTCCACCCGTATCTTTTCACTTCCTGCCCTCGGCTGTCTTCCTTTTCCCTCTTCCTGACTTTCTTTTTCACCAGCCAACTTTAACTGTTCCAGAACATATCGGGCCAGACGGTGTGTTCTCGATTCTGGTCTGGCGCAGGCGTTAATCAATAATACTTTCTTTATGGTTCCTCCCTCCTTTTCTCCAAAAAGAAAGCGGCGCATGATACTCTGTCATGCGCCGCCCGGTCTGATTCCCTGTCCACATACATCCCTGAGGATAAAAGTCTGTGATTATTTCTTTAACTTTTTGGCTGCGATGAAGGTGGCAACTACGGTGCGGACGATGGCTTCCAGATCCGCCTCGTTCACCTCTTCCTGCTCTTCCGGAACGCTCAGCGCTGCCGTCACGATGGACATGCTGTACACTTCCTCTGCCGTACATCCACGGCTCAGGTCGTTGATCGGCGCGTTCAGTCCCTGAAGCACAGGTCCCACCGCCGTATATCCGCCCAGACGGGAAGCGATCTTGTAACCGATATTGCCCGCATTGATATCCGGGAAAATAAAGGTGTTCGCCTGTCCGGCTACCGGTGAACCCGGGCACTTGATGCTGGCCACATCCGGTGATACGGAAGCGTCAAACTGAATCTCTCCCTCGACTGCCAAGTCAGGAGCTGCCTCTTTAATCTTCTTGGTCGCGTTAGCTACCTTTGTCACAGAAGGACCCTTGCCGGAGCCCAGAGTGGAGTAGGACAGCATGGCAACCTTCGGGTCAATACCGAAGACCCTGGCGGTCTTTGCAGATTCGATCGCGATCTCAACCAGATCATCTTCAGAAGGATCAATGTTGATCGCGCAGTCTCCCATGGCGATCTTCTCATCGCCGCGGACAAGAATAAAGCAGGAGCTTACGATCTTGTTGCCTGGTTTCGTCTTAATAAGCTGCAGAGCCGGACGGACAGTATCTGCTGTAGAGTAGGTGGCGCCGCCCAGCAGGCAGTCTGCCTTACCCATCTTTACGAGCATCGTTCCAAAGTAGTTGCTCTGGGACAATGCTTTCCGGCACTGTTCCTCTGTCATCTTGCCTTTACGGAGCTTCACCATCTCTGCGACCATGGCATCCATCTCCGGATAGCCTGCCGGGTCGATAATGGAACATTTGTCAATGTTATAATTACCGGCCTTGGCCGCTGCCTTCACCTCTTCCTCTGTTCCGAGGAGGATGACACCCAGGATACCCTCTGCCGTCAGCTTATCTGCGGCGTCGAGGATTCTGTTATCGGTTCCCTCTGTAAAAACAATCGTGCGAGGATTCTTTTTCAATGTTTCAATCATTTTGGTTAACATTTTCTGAACCTCCAAAGTATGTTGCATCCCTTTTTTTCATTTACTGTAAATGAACTGTAAATCAACCCAGTGTAATTTATCCTTCTTTTATTGTAAACTTCCCGTCCCTTTTTTTCAACAAAGGCTTCCGATAAATTTTTGCCGGAAATACATAAGAAAATGTTTTACAGGCCTGTGGATTTGTGCAAAACGCCCCGAATGACAGCAACATTTTCCCCTACCGTGCAAAGAGGTATCCGCTACTCGCCCGCTGCCGCGTCTCCGACCGCTGTTTCACTGCCGCCGGTTCCCTCACTGCCATCCGTCTCGCCGGATGCCGTCTCATCCGCTGCCGTCGTCTCTTCCACCGGCGCCGCCGACTTCGTGCCGACCCGGACGACGCGGTCTTTCTTCCGATAGACGCAGTAAGCCTCTTTTGTGGTGGAGATCTTCTTTCCGTCTCCGTCATAAATGTTCCGGTAAGTCTGCACCACATAGCCGTCGTGGCCGGAGGAAACGACCGTGCTGGTGCCTTCCGCCATATCCGGGTCATCCTGATAGACCGTTCCGCAGGAATTGACCTGGAGGGTCTCCGCCGTCATCTCCACATGGGTGTCGTCCATCTTCGCCCCGTAGATCGTGCAGGTCACCTGTCCGCCGGAATAATCGGCGACGATCTTGATCGGATAGTCTGTATTATTTTTGAACTGATAGTCCGGTCCACCCCAGGATACCGTGGCGTCCATGCCGATGCCGATGTAGGAAGACACATAAGAATGGTTGTGGTGTTCCACGATCTTAAGGTTCGACAGAAGCGTCGCCTTGTAGAGGGTGGAGGATACCTGACAGATACCGCCGCCCACTTCCTGTACGGATTCCCCGTTGGAGTAGGCCGGAGCCGCCTGATAGCCTCTGTCCGTCGTTCTCTCGCCCAGCGCGTCATTATAAGAAAATGTCTCGCCCGGCAGAAGGATGATGCCGTTCAGCGTCTCCGCCGCCAGATTCACATTGGAGATCCGGGCGCTGGAGCCGCCCACGCTTGTGGTGCAGCTTCCGAGCTTATCTTTAAACAAATGTTTTTTCAGCTTTTTCGTCGTGATCTTCGGCTTCTTCACCGTCAGCGGAATGCTGACGTCCGTTCCCTCCTCGGCAGCGTCAAAGGTGGTCTTCGCGCTGTTCACATCAAAACTGATGCCCGTCACCGACTTTACGATCTTATAATCATTCTTCGGATCCAGGGTGGCGTTGGATTTCTTCGCGTGGATCTTGTCATAGATGGCCTGCATATCCGTCGCCGCCACCTGCCCGGTGAGCATCGGACTCTCGATCACTGTCGCAAAGTCATCCTCCGACACCGCTTTCCGGATATCCGCCGTCAGACTCTCTTTATCCACGGAGACGCCGGTCTTGCCTTTATGGATCAGCAGGGTGTCGCCCGTCACCTCATAGGTCGTCTGCGCCGTCGTGTTGATCGCAGACAACCCGGTGGCGTCGATGGCTGCGGACAGTTTTTCCTCGTCGCCCACAGTCGGATTCTCTGTGATACTCTCTCCAAAGAGCTTCGCCTTCAGCAGGTCCGCTCCTCTGGAAAGAAAGCTGCCATGTCCGTATGCCATCGCTTTCTTCGCCGCTGCCTCCGCATCCAGGGAGAGAGACGGATACATTTCCACCTGATACTCCTCTCCGTTGGCGCTCACCGTCAGGACGGCGTCCGCATATCCTTCCTCAAAATCTTTCCGGATCCGTTCCGCGGCCTGCTCTGCCGTCAGCCCGCCGACCTCGGCGCCATTGACCTGCACCCTGTCCACGATCGTATTTTTATCCACCATCGTACAGGCCAGCAGATAGCCGGCGCAGAGTACCGCCAGCACGCAGAGCCCGAACAGACTCCGTTTTCTTCTCAGTCTCTGTTTTCTTTTTCTTCTTTCCTGTCTTCTGCCCATAATTCATCATACCTTCTTTAATTTTTCATAACAAAAAGTTCTGCCTCCATGCAAAGAACACACCCATGGTCAGCAGAACTTCTCTGCGTCTGCTTTTGGATTATTGTAGTATATTTCCCCGAAAAAGAAAAGCGCAACATTACAAAATATGACGAATTATGTTTTTTTATTTTTACACTAAAACAGAGTGTCTGACTGGCGGCAATGGATTTTATCTCATTGCATATCCCGCCAGTCAGCACTCTGTCAGACTTCTGTTTTCTCTTCCGGCAAAAGATTCCGCATACCATTTAAACTGATACACAAAGTCGATGTGTTGTGGAGAAGCGCCGATACTGTCGGCGGCAATATTCCCGCAATCCCCAGAACAATGAGCCCGGCGTTAAAACCCATGATGGCCCTGTAATTATTCTGGATTCTCCGCATCAGATAATTACTGATAAGCTTCAGGGTGACAATTTCCTCAAGATTATCTTCTCCGATGGTGATATCGGCGATCTCTCTGGCAATCTCCGCTCCGTCGCTGATGGCAATTCCCACGTCAGCGGCCGAGAGTGCCGGCGAATCATTGATACCGTCGCCAATCATAATGACTTTACGCCCCGCCTTTTTCTCTTTCTCAATAAACCCTGCCTTATCTTCCGGCAGCACTTCGGAGTAATACTCGTCCACGCCCACCCGGGCGGCGATGGATCTGGCGGTTCTCTCACTGTCTCCGGTCATCATGACTACCTTTTCAATTCCAACTTCTTTTAATTGTTTTATAACGTCTGCCGCTTCCCCGCGTAGCGGGTCTTCAATGCAGATAACCGCGGCCAGTTTTCCTTCCATGGCCATATATAAATGCGAGTACTCGTCCGGAAGCTGCCGGAAAGTCTCTTCCATCCCCTCCGGTATGGTGCAGTTTTCATCTTCAAATACAAAATGATAACTGCCAATGACCACTTTCTTATCATCAATCTTGGAAGAAATACCATGGGCGATGATATATTCCACCTTGGAGTGAAGCTCTTCATGGACAAGACCTTTGTCTTTCGCCGCCTGAACCACGGCTTTCGCCATGGAATGTGGAAAATGTTCTTCCAGGCAGGCAGCCACGCGGAGAAGTTCATCCTCCTTCTCACCGCTAAAAGATACCACATCCACCACCGTCGGCCGTGCCTTGGTGAGAGTTCCGGTCTTATCAAAGACGATGGTTTTTGCTTCCGCCATGGCTTCCATGGATTTACCGCCCTTGACCGTAATTTTATAGCCGCTGGCCTCCCGGATGGCAGACAGCACGGAAATCGGCATGGCCAGTTTCAGCGCGCAGGAGAAATCTACCATGAGCACCGAAAGAGCCTTTGTGGTATTTCTTGTCAGCAGATAAGTAAGCCCTGTACCCAGCAGGGTATATGGAACCAGCTTGTCCGCCAGATGCTCCGCCTTGCTTTCCAGCGCAGACTTTAACTGCTCTGACTCCTCAATCATGGTAACGATTTTCTCAAAACGGCTGGAACCGTTGATTTCTTTTACCTGGAGAGTCAGTTCTCCTTCTTCCACCACTGTGCCGGCATAAACATAGCCGCCCCCGCATTTGCGGACCGGCAGCGCTTCTCCGGTGAGGGACGCCTGATTTACCATGGCCTCACCCTCTGTCACCGCGCCGTCAAAAGGAATCACATTTCCCATATGTACCCGGACAAGGTCTCCTTCCTGAATCTCGTTCACCGACACCAGCACTTCCTGTCCCTCCCGCATCAGCCACACTTTGCTGATGTTTAAGGACATACTGTTGGCCAGATCATCCACAGATTTCTTATGGGTCCATTCCTCCAGAATCTCACCGACGCCCAGCAGAAACATAATGGAAGACGCCGTATTGATATTTCCGCGAATCATGGAGATGGCGATGGCCGTACCATCCAGCACCGGCACCTCTATCTTTCCCTTCGCCAGCGTCTCAATGCCATGTTTGATATATTTTATAGATTTCACTGCCGTGAGAACCGCCCGCAGCGGATAGGGAATAAACAGTCGCCCTCCATAATAGAGAACAATCTTGTTGATCAGTTTATCCCAATACTCCTGATTCAGTCTGCGGCTGCCGCTTCGGCGGCAATCTTCCGGGATTTTCACATTGGCCAGACGAAAGTCTCCGATCATCCGGAGGATGTCCTCTCGTTTTCCGGTGTACCGGATGACAACATCTCCGGTACGTTCCTGTACTTTCACAGATTCCACAGGTTCTTTCAGGCTTAAATAATACTGAAGCGCATCCGCCTGTTCGCAGGACAACTTTTTCTGACAGCTCTGCAGGCGGATTCTTCCCCGGATTTCATGTTTGATTTTAAACTTCATTATGAATTCCTCTTTTCTAAATGGAAGTGTAAGCAATGTTCCTTCCCATGACGGGGCTGCCGCATCAGCTATTCTTTCTCACTTTCCGCCTCGCCGTCCTCCGGCTCTTTATCCTCCGTCCCGCTGTCCTCTTCATCGGAAGTACTGACTACTTCTTCTGCCTCTTCTGCCTCTCTCTCCTCATTCATCTGCTGCGCTTCCGCATAAATATCTTCGGCATTTTCCTGAATCGTCGCTGCGGTATTCATGATGCACTCCTTGGCCCGCAGTGCCGCCGCAGTACAATTTGTATACACTTTCTTTGCTTCTTTGCTGGAAAGAATCTTAATCCCGGCCGTTCCAAACAGTACGCCCGCAGCAAAAATTCCTGTTTTCTTTCCATCAATTTTTGATAAACATTTTAAACAATTTAACATTTAAGTCCCTCCTATTTGTGCTTATACCCGGTGTACATTGTCATAAACAAACAAAAAATAAGAGCCCACGCCCAGAATTTATGTTTTTCCATTTGACAATCCTCCCTGTTTTCTAATTTTCTTTTTATTTTAACTCTATAATCTGAGTATTTCCATATTTTTTTCTCTTATCGAAAAACTTTATCAATAATTGGCGTCATAAAACACTATATTTCTTTTAGAAAATGTTTTTGCCGGAACCATTTCATGCGGCTGAAACTTTATGGAACAGGATTTTACAGAACTGAAACTTTACAGAGCAAAACTTCGCTGAAATTTTACGGAAAAGAACTTTGCAGAACTGAAACTTTACGGAACTGAACTTTCTATGTACGGAAAAAGACACGGCAATCACTGCCGTGTCTTTAAATCAATGGGCGGAGGTGGATTCGAACCACCGAAGCAATTTGCAGCAGATTTACAGTCTGTCCCCTTTGGCCACTCGGGAATCCACCCATTCCATATGCAATCAGCATATCTGACAGTTTTTGATTATAGCCGATTTCTCCGCAAAAATCAAGCAGTTTTTCTGAAAAAACGGATTTAAACCCGGATGTTACATTTCGAAGAGTCAGACTGCCGGAAAACAGGATGGTCGTCTTCAGCTGTCGCTCCTTGGAACTGCTTTCAGAAGCATGGCGGAGATTGCCGGGAGGGTGATTTCCAGCACGCCGCCCCGCACCGGACAGACGACCTGCTCCATCGTGAAACCTCCCTCGGTACTCATCATGAGCCGCAGGAGATCTTCCTTCTCTGTCACACCGGCCTCCCACACCGGCACACGGACTTTGGTTTCATCAAAGCTGCCGTTGATGAGCACGACCATTTTCTCCTGCTCATCAAAGCGCCCGTAACAGATGACCTTGTATGCCCCTTCCAGATAGAGGAGAGAGCCGGTCATGAGCGCCTTATGTGCCTTGTGCAGCCGTATCAGCTCCCGGTGATACTCGATGAGTTCCCGGTCTTCATGTCCCCACGGATATGTCCGTCGGTTATCCGGGTCCGTCCAGCCTGTGACGCCGGCCTCATCGCCGTAGTAGATGGTCGGCGCGCCCGGCCATGTCATCTGCAGCATGACTGCCGCCCGCAGGATGCCCTTGTTGACGCCCTGGTCAGCCGCTTCCGGTCCCAGGAACTCCGTTCTGCCCACCGTCTGATTCGTTCTGGTGAGGAAACGGGAATGGTCGTGGTTGGACAGTTCATTCATGGACACCAGAAGAGACGGATACTGGAAACGGGACATGTGATACATCATGGAGTCCAGAAACGCCTGCGTGTTGCCCAGCAGATCGCTTCTATGCTCATCGCTGTGTTTTTCCATGCCGGTAAAAAACCAGGTGACCGGTTCCATGAACGCATTATAGTTCATGACCGTATCCCACTGGTCGCCCTCCAGCCACTCTCCCGGGTCTGCGTAATGCTCCGCCAGGATGATGGCGTCCGGATTGGCCTCCTTGACGGCGGAACGGAAGTCTCTCCAGAAACGATGATTGGTCTCCTCGTTATAGCCGAGGTCCGCCGCCACGTCCAGCCGCCAGCCGTCCACGTTATACGGAGGGGAGACCCATTTTCTTCCGATATTGAGGATATATTCGTAAAGCTGCGGGGACTTCTCATAGTTGAGCTTCGGCAGCGTCCGATGTCCCCACCAACCGTCATATTCTTCGTTGTACGGCCATTCTTCTTCATTATAAAAGGTAAAATAATCATGGTACGGGCTGTTTTTATCCACGTAAGCGCCCTTCTCATAGCCGTACTGATTTTCGTAGAGCCGCTCCGCGTCCATCCATTTGTTAAAGGAACCGCAGTGGTTGAAGACGCCGTCCAGAATGACGCGCATACCTCTCTTGTGCACTTCCTCCACAAACTTCACAAAAAATGCGTTGCTGGCTTCCAGATTTCTCTTGTCCGTAACCCGGGAAATGTACTTTGTCGCCTGAATGTTGTTCAGCGCTCCTTCCGGCAGCACCTCTCCCTCATCCACCACGATCTTTGTGAAATGCGGGTCCACGTAGTCGTAATCCTGGATATCGTATTTGTGATTGGACGGGGATACGAAGATCGGATTGAGATAGAGAACATCCACACCCAGATCCTCAAGATAATCCAGATGGTCAAGCACGCCCTGCAGATCTCCGCCGTAGAACTCCCGCACGCCCATCTGCGCCGGGTATTTCTCCCAGTCGGTCACCCGGCTCACCGGCTCGCCGATATAAATGTATTCCCGGTCCAGCACGTCGTTGGTCGGGTCTCCGTTGGCAAACCGGTCGACGTATATCTGATAAATCACGGCGCCTTTCGCCCAGTCCGGCGTGGAAAAACCCGGCGTGATCTTATAGTTAAAAAACGGTTCCAGCGTCTTCATCGCTCCCATTTTGTTGAAGAAACACACTTTTCCGCCGGCATGCACCTCAAAATAATAGACGAGAACGTCCTCTCCCATCACAACCTCTGTCTCATAAAAATCAAACAGCGTGTTCTGTGAAGCGATCGTCATCTCTTTCTTTTCTTCTTCCGTGCAGAAATACACATGCTCCACATTGTCCTTCGCCGTCCGGAAACGGATCTTCACCGTGTCTCCTGTCTCCGGCTCCATCGGCTGGCGGTAATTCGGCCCGCCATCCGTAAACAATGCCTGCTGATTCAGAATCGGCTTCGTCCTCTGAATATGCATCTGCATCTTTTCTGATAACGTCATATTCTGAAATATTCCCATTCTCGTCCCCTCAATTCATCTTTTTCGTCACTGCCCGGCCGTGCATGACCAGAGCAGGCTTCTCCATGCTGTTTCTTTTTCGGCTACTTACTTCCGGTTTGCCGGCTCCACATTAATGGATTTTCCTTTGATCTTTACATTTTTCATGGCGTCCAGCACGTCGGAGGCCACTTCTCTCGGCACTTCCACGAAGGTGTATTTATCGTACAGGTCAATGGTCCCTACCAGATTGCCCGGGATGCCTGACTCTCCGGCGATGGCTCCCAGGATATCGCCCGGACGGATGCCCTGCTTCTTACCGATATTGATGAAGAGGCGTACCATGCCTTCTTCCGCTCCGGTATCTCCGAAGTCCTCTCTGTCCTGCGCGCCTCTTCCCTCAGAGTTTCCGAGAGTCTGCGCGAGAAAGGCGGCAGCCACATCCATGGCGGTGTAGTCCTTCTCATTGACAAAGTTGTCTATCATACTAATATAACGCTTTAAGTCCTGGTCTTCAATATAAGAATCCAGTCTTTCAAAGATTTTTTCCACCCGGGTCTCCGTGACGTCATTGAGAGACGGGATCGGCTGCGCCTTGATCTTGGCGCGGCAGTACTTTTTGATCTCCCGCAATTTGTACACTTCGCGTCCCACCACGAAGCTGAACGCCATACCTGCCTTTCCGGCACGGCCGGTTCTTCCGATACGGTGTACATAGTACTCGTCATCCTGCGGCAGGTCGTAGTTGAACACGGCGTCCACGTCATCCACGTCAATTCCCCGCGCCGCCACGTCCGTGGCAACGAGAATGTCGGTCTTTCCGTTCCGGAAATTGCGCATCACCCGGTCACGCATGGTCTGCTTCATATCGCCGTGCAGACCTTCCGCAAAATATCCTCTTCCCTGCAGATCTTTTACCAGCTCATCCACACCTTTTTTGGTGTTGCAGAATACGACGGACAGTTTCGGATCGTAGATATCCAGCAGACGGGAGAGAACCTCGCTCTTGTTTTTCGGACGCACTTCATAATAGTACTGAGTGATGTTCGGAACCGTCAGCTCCTTTCTCACCACTTTAATGGTCTGCGGGTTGTTCTGGTATTTTCTTGTGAGTTCCAGGATCGGACGCGGCATCGTCGCCGAGAACAGGAGCGTCTGCCGGTCTTCCCGGATCTCACTGAGGATCGTCTCGATATCCTCCCGGAATCCCATATCCAGCATCTCATCCGCCTCATCGAGGACTACCGTGGAGATTTCTTCAAACTTCACCGTCTTTCTGCGCATGTGGTCCATGATCCGTCCCGGTGTTCCGATGATCACCTGCACGCCCGTTTTCAGCGAACGGATCTGCTTGGAGATCTCCTGTCCACCGTAGATCGGCAGTACCTTTACGGACGGCATGTATTTGGCCAGCTTCCGGATCTCATCCGCCACCTGGATGGCCAGCTCTCTCGTCGGACAGATGACCATCGCCTGCGGTCTTTTCAACTTCGGCTGGATCTTCTGCAGGATCGGAATGGCAAAGGCCGCCGTCTTCCCCGTACCTGTCTGCGCCTGGCCGACCACATCGGCGCCTGTGAGTTCCACCGGGATGGCTTTTGCCTGAATCGGCGTCATCTCCTCAAAGCCCATGTTGGCGATCGCTTTTAAGATCTGCGGTCTGATGTCAAGTTCCATAAACTGTAATGATTCCATATATGTCTCGCTTTCTAATGTTCATTTTCATCCAGCAGCGTCCCGCCGGGGTTCTTTGTAGCACAGGAAGACGGAAACGTATGTTGTCGCGCAAATCGCACAAAAATAGAGCCCGGATACTCCGGACTCCATAATCCGTTCCTATGTAACTTTCAGATTTTCCTGATAAAGATACCATAGACAGGGAGGAAAGTCAAACAGTAAAATCTGCGGACAGTTCCACGGGCGTCGCTTCGCTGCTGTCCACGCAGTGACCGGCAGCAAACGATCTGCTCTTCTGATCCGCCTTGCTGCCAAGCCGCCGGTACAGTTCTTCCCTCCGGTCTTTTTTTAACGGGAAAATGTCCCGGCACTTCCGTACCTTTTCCGGGTCAATCTCCCCGATGAGCAGGCTCTCCTCCTCGCAGAAGTGGGTCAGTCTCTCGCCCCGCGGATCATAGAGAGCGGAATGTCCGTTATAGACGATGCCGCCGCCCTCGCCCACCCGGTTGACGCCGAGGATATACGCCTGGTTTTCGATGGCTCTCGCCCGCAGCAGGCAGTCCCAGTCCCCGATCCGGCTCTCCGGCCAGTTGGCGATGACGAGGATGATCTCGCTCTCCCGGGAGCTGATCTGAAAGATTTCCGGAAACCGAAGGTCATAGCAGATGAAGCCGCCGAGCACGGTATTCTTCCATTCCATACAGGAAATGTGCTCCCCTCCCTCAAAGTGCGCGCCTTCCTGTCCGAAAGTAAACGGATGGATCTTCTCGTAGTCCATCCGGATGCGTCCGTTTTCCGCCACTGCCAGATGGTTCCGGCACATTGGTCCGGAGGACGGCGCCGGGTATCCGAAGGCGATGGTCATCTCATATCTGCCGCTCATCTCCTCAAAGAAATGTCTCTGCTCTTTCCAGTCCGCCGTTGTCTTCTCCACCTGCATGGAGAATCCTGTCAGGCTCATCTCCGGAAACGCCAGCAGCTCCACATCATATTCTTTTGCTTTTTTTATAAAATCCTCTGCCTTTTTCTTATTCTTCTGTACATTTTCCCAAAGGATATCCATCTGTGCCAGTCCTGCTCTCATAAAATTCTCCTTATTCTTCTGCCGCTGCCCCCTTTGCTGTTCTATCTGTACGAAGGGTGGAAGTCCCGTCCGAAAATATACGTAAAACAGAGGGTTGCATTTTTCTGTCCAGTGTGCTAGTATTAAAACACTTGATACATAGTTTTTAAAACTACATCATATAATATTCATACGTCATTACATCTTTCCGCGGGCAGAGCGCTTCTCATTTGAGAAGTCACAGACACCGCCCGTTCCTGATCTTTACAGATTAAGAAGCTGCTTTTGTTTTCATAATAACACAGCCGGAAAGAAAACTATAGTTTTTCTTTTTAAAGGAGGTATTTTTATGAATACACATTTAAAAGATCCCGGAAGCGCGATTACTCATCTCATTGCCATGGGTGGAGCTGTCATCTGCTCCTTCCCGCTGCTGTTTAAAGCGGTACAGAGCGACAGCCACACTGCTGTTTTTTCCATGGCGGTTTTTATCGGAAGTATGATTCTTCTTTATGGCGCCAGCAGCCTCTATCACTCTCTGGACATTTCCGCCAAGGTGAACCTACTGTTTCGCCGCATTGACCACGCTATGATCTTCGTCCTCATTGCCGGTTCCTACACGCCGGTCTGCCTGCTGGCTCTGCCGAGAAGCAGCGGTATCCCGCTTCTCCTTCTCGTCTGGGCGACCGCTTTTATCGGCATCGGACTTAAGATATTTATCATCAACTGCCCACACTGGGTAAGCTCCGTTATCTATATCGCCATGGGCTGGACCTGTGTTCTGGTCTTCAAGCCTCTGGTGGCAGCGCTCCCGGCGGCAGCCTTCGGATGGCTTCTGGCCGGCGGCATCATTTACACCATCGGCGGTATCCTCTACGGATTGAAGCTGCCTGTATTTGACAGGCTTCCAAAGAGCTTCGGCAGTCATGAGATCTTCCATCTGTTTGTGATGGGCGGCAGTTTCTGCCATTTCATTTTCATGTATGTGTATATGTTATAATGTTTTTTTCTCATAACAATGGTAAGGCGGACGCTCATCCTTTTACGGTCGGGTCACCGGCGGGATCTTCCGCCGCCTGGCCTGCGATGAGCGCCAGCTTTTCCCTCCTCGTCATCTGTTTGATGGCGTATTCTCTTTTCAGGGCTTCCTGTTTCGTCTCGTACTCTTCATGATATACGAGGCGCACAGGAGCCCTGTTTTTTGTGTATTTCGCACCTTTTCCCGTATTATGTGCCTTGATTCTTTTCTCGAGATCTGTCGTCCACCCGGTATAGAGGGTGCCGTCACGACATTCTACTATGTATGTATACTGCATTTGTGTTCCTTTCCCGGCTTTTGTATTCCTTTCGGGAGAACCGGCAACGGTTCTCCCTATCTTATCAGCCGGATACCTCTGGTATCTTACCCGTGTATCTGTTTTGCCTTTCATTGTAACACAAATCCGGCTGTATTTTTCACAGGTTTTTACACCCCTTTTATCTTATGCGGTACATTTCCCGGTGTGACGGATTTGTTTATGGAAACGTTTTTTCCGGGCGTTTCCTGCTTCTCTCGTCCGCTCTGTCCCGGCAGTTCTCTCATGCTTCCAGATATTCCGTCGGGTTGACCGGTTCGCCTTTCAGTGTCATTTTGAAAAACAGATGCGGGCCTTCCAGGGTGAAGGAGCGGGTCGGCGCCGCCACGGTGGCGAGCACATCGCCCTCTTCCACCTCGTCCCCGATCGCGTACTTTACATTTTCTACCTGCGCGTACGTGACCTCGCAGGCATCTCCGATCAGGAGGGTCAGCATCGTACCATAGCGATCGGACTCGACGATGTTGACGATTCTTCCATCGGCGACTGCCTGCACTTCCTCGCCTTTTTTCGCGCCGATCAGGATTCCGTTATTGCAGGCATACTGGTCGAGCGTCGTGTAGTAGACCGTCGTATCCATGCTGTATGGGAGAATGATATTTCCCATCACCGGCCATGGCAGTTTCCGGCTTCCGTCGTAGCTGAAGTTTTTCTCTTCTCGCTCCTCTCCTCCGGATGTATCAGACGCTTTTCCGGAGTCGTCCGATGTTTCTCCCGATGCATCCGCGCTGTCTTCTCCACGTCCACCGGCACTTTCCCGGATGTCCCCGGCATCACGGACGGCGTCCCTGTCAGCGGCGTCGCCTGTCACACCGCCTCCGTCAGTATCTTCTGCGGTATCGTTTCCGACGCCATTCCCGGCGCTTTCCTCATCGCCGTCCGGCGTCATGCCCTCTTCCCCGTTCCGGCCGTCCCCGGACCGGATGACGCCCTCGCCGTCTCCGAGGGTCTCCTCCACCTCCGTCTGCTCCGCGTCCCTCCCGCTGTCCCCAAACCGGATATTGTACGCTGTCAGGACAGATAAGATCAAAAATGCTGCGATCACCAAACTTGAAAGATATTTCTTGTTTAAGAGTTTATTTGGTTTTTTCATATCATCACCTCTGGCTATAGCTTTGCCAGCAGATGAAAATTTATACATTTTTTCTTATTCTTTCCCGAAAACTTACTGCAGGATATCATCCGCGAAACATCGATACCGCATGCCATTCTCCGATGACCAGCAAAACCCGGGAAAGCAAAACCTGAAAAACAGGAGACGGGGCGCTACGACTGTCCTGTGCTCCCGGCTTCCTCCGGAGTCGCTCTGGCGAGATCCTCCCGGATCTCCGTGCCCGGATAATAATAGGAGAGTATGGTGGCGGCAGACAACTCTTTCTTCGCCAGACTATTGGCGCCGTACAGGCTCATTCCCATGCTGTGGCCTTTGCCGATCGTCACGATGCGAAGCCGGTCTCCGTAGTTCTCCAGATAAAAGTTGGTGGAATTCAGCGAAAAGATTTCTTTCCACTCTTCTCCCGTCCAGTGATTCTCTTTTGTCTTCACTTTCTGTACAAATCCGTTTGCCGTCTGTGACTCGATCTGCAGCTGCTTGCGGCAGCTCTCCTCCGTCTCCTCATATCCCGCTGCTTTTAATTTTTCCGCACAGTCCTTGTAGGACATGATCTTCACATCCATGTACTCGGCGGATTCCACGTCCTGGCTGCTGTCCACACTGATCAGATAAGGAACATCCACGGAGTAGATCTCACTGGCGGGTACCGTCTTCCCGATGCTGACCGGATGGTACAGGGCGTCGATCAGATTGCCGGCGTACACGAGCACCTGCCCGAAGGTTTCCTCCGAGGCTTCCTCCAGCCGGCTGTTGATCTCCAGCCATGCCTTCTTTCCGTTATTTTTTTCCAGCTCTTCTCTGGAAATGTAATCCAGAGACAGGTCTTTGGCGTTTACTTCTTTGTTCTCGCCGACTGCCTTCACAAAATTTGTTCTGCACACAATTATCCATGCCTTTAACGCTTCCTCCTCCTCGATATAGGATAATTCCGAGGCAGCCATGCCGATGACAAACTCTTCGCCGTCAATCTTCTCTCCATCTTCCAGCGTCACCTGTACGCCCATTTTTCTCTGATTTCCTCCTGTCTTGCCGGTGATCAGCATCGTGCATATGCCCGGCAACAAAATGCTGAGGCTCAAAATCAGAATTGTCCGTATTATTTTTTTCATCTTACATTATATGGGGCCGACGCCGGATTTATGCCGATTCCACACGAAGAACAACTGCCGGCTCCGCTCATCGGATTTATGCGGTTTCACGCGCACATCTATATCGGTTCTGCACGCCGGATTCATCCCTGTTTCAGAGAAACGGGCTCAAAAGATTTGCCTCCTCTTTCCCGGAAATCGCAAAAGAATACTTGTACTTTGCGGCTAATGTACATTTACTTTCTTCTTCTTTATTTATATAATATAGGCAATGGAGTTTAGAATTTGGATACGTATGCCCTTTTGGCCGGCGACAGGTATCCGGAAAGGAGCGAAGCATGGCGAAAGATATGATTAATAACGGGATCAACGCAGAAGATAAGTCCCGTATGATACAGGAGTACGTTCCCGGCAAGCAGATCACCCTCGCCCACATGGTCACCCGGCCGAAGGCTTCTGTTTACCGGAAGCTGGGGCTTCCGGATGATTACCATGATGCCATCGGCATTATGACGATCACCCCGTCAGAGGCGACCATCATCGCGGCGGACATCTGCACGAAGGCCGCTTCCATCAAGCTGGGATTTGTGGATCGATTTTCCGGCTCCGTTATTATCGTGGGCTCCACAGCCAATGTGGAATCCGCATTGAACAGTGTGATCACAACATTTTATAATAAGCTTGGCTTTGACACGGTGGCCATCACCAAGACATGACAATCAGCAGTCCGGCGCAGATATGATCCGGGCATATGCCCGCAGGCTACAGCTGTATTTTTGTGCCGGCTATCGCAGCAGAGGATGATACTATGAAGATTATGTTGATCGGCCCTTCGGCCGCCGGTAAGACGACCTTGATCCAGCGTCTCATTGACAAGGAGATCAAGTACGATAAAACGCAGACCGTGGAGTATGTAGGGAACTATATCGACACCCCCGGCGAATATATGCAGCAGCGGGGCTACTGGGGTTCGCTGACCATCACGTCTCACGACGCGGATATCATCGGTCTGGTCCAGGATTCCACCAGTGAGGACTGCTGGTTTTCCGGTGGTCTTACCACCAAGTTTGAAAAGCCGGTCGTCGGCATTCTCACGAAGATTGACCGTGCGGATTCTAATCAGAAGCAGGCCCGCTCTTATCTGGAGCTGGCAGGCTGCAGAGATATTTTCGCGGTGAGTTCCTACACCGGAGAGGGTGTGGAGGAGCTGTCCGCCAGTCTTCACAAGATGGTTGAGAAGTATAAAGAGGAGAATGCCCGGCGCTACGCAGCGGATTATTTCGATTAAAAAAAGCGCCGGAGAAGAGATTTCATCACACAGGAGTGTGCACGGGGGCAGCTCAGGCAGCCGATGCATCTGATGGCAACAAAAGGAGGAGGTGACACCTTGATTATACTTACGAAGGAAAATGTGACGGAATATGTAAAATCAAGGCTTGATTTTTTTAATGCGGACGGCGGCCCGGTAACGGTTTCCGCCATCGGCGAAGGTTCCGTGGAGGAGGATGGCGACGGTTTCATCAATATGGTGTACCGTATCTCCGACGGAACGTATCACCTGATCGTCAAACAGTCCACCGCCGAGCCGCGCTGCAAAGGGGACTTTACTCTGGATGTAAACCGATTTAAGCTGGAGTATGAGTCCATGCAGATCCGCAAGGCGATCGTTCCGGATCTGATTCCGGATCTGTACGACTGCGACGATGAGAATCGCATTTTTATCACAGAGGACGTGTCGCGTCTTCGGATTTCCCGTTTTCAGCTGTTAAAAGGGGTTACTTACCCGCTTCTGGCGGAACAGGTTGCCCGTTATATGGCGGCCAATAACTTCTACACATCGGAGTTCTATCTGGACGGCAAGACCTTCCGGGATCTGTCCGTGCATTTTATGAATTCCACCATGCGGGATATTATGGATGTGGGCATGTTCCTCACCAGCGTCTCTCCGGAAGACACTGTGGGACGTCCGCTGGATCCGGATTTTGTCACATTTTCCAGGAGAATCTGCGCAGACCCCGCCGTTCTTTTATCCAGACAGAAGCTTCGTCATCTTTTCATGACCAAGGGCGAGTGTCTGATCCACGGCGACTTACATACGTCCAACATCTTTGCCAGCCAGACGGAGGCAAAGATCATCGATATGGAATACACGTTCTGCGGACCGTTCTCCTATGATATGGGATATTTCCTGGCGAACTTTATCGCTCAGTACGCAGCCGCGCTTTTCCGTCCGTACAAGACGGAGCAGGCGCGCACAGTCTTTAAGGATTATTGTCTGTTCATGATTCGGGAGACGTACTGCAAGTTCTGTGATTATTTCTGCCGCTACTGGGACGAGGATGCCAAACCGGTATACCAGCATGTACCGGGGCTGCAGCAGGATTTCCGCCTGACGACACTGCGGGAGTTCATCGGTTTCGCCGCCACTGCCATGCTGGGACGGATCGCCGGCGACATTCCGTATCCGGATTACGACGATATTGATGATTATGTACAGCGGCACAATGCCAAATGTTATTCCATCATCCTGAATCGTCAGATGCTGGTAAAATGGGAACAGTATAACACGATTGATGAGTTCATCGACGATATGCGTACCGTGGAGGAGATCTACTGCCGGTACGCGCGGGAATATGATGAACAGCGGGCTGCTTCCGGTACGCAAGCCGGACAGACCAGACAGTAGAAGGGAGGGGTTTTGTCATGATCATTTTAACGAAAGAAAATATCGTTTCCTACATCAGAGAACATGTCCCTTCTATCACGCTGGAAGAGCCGGTTCAGGTCAATGTCATCGGCGAGGGCGACCTCAGCGAGGATGTGGAAGGCGACGGATACTGTAATTTCGTTTTCCGTGTGGCGGACGCGCATTCTTCCTACATCGTGAAGCAGTCCACCAGCCATCTGCGCCGGAGAGGGCAGCCGATCACGCCGAAGCGGAACCGTTATGAATACGAGATTATGCAGCTTCGCTCCAAGATCGTACCGCAGTATGTACCGTCTCTGTATCACGGTGATTTTGAAAATAATATCTTTATCATGGAGGATGTGTCAAACCTGAAGCTGGTTCGCTATCAGATGAATGAGAATCACCGGCTTCCGGAGCTGGCCAGCCAGGCCGCGCAGTATCTGGCTGCCACGCATTTTTATACCTCGGAGTTTTATCTGGATTCCGATGAGTATCGCAGCCTTCTCTCCTATTTCATGAACGCGGAGATCCGCCATGTAATGGAGGATGGTATCTTCCTCGGCATCTTCGGCTCGGATGAGTTCGATGCCGCCTGCGGCCCGGAATTCGAAGAATACTGCCGCAATATCTACAAAGACACGGAGATCACCTTCCAGCGCTTTAAGCTGCGTCATCTGTTCATGAGCAAGTCTGAGACGCTGATCCACGGCGATTTCCATACGTCCAATATGTTCGCAGATGACACCCATCTGAAGGTTATCGACATGGAGTACACCTTCGGAGCGCCGTTTTCCTATGATCTGGGATTTATTCTGGCCAACATCATCAGCCAGTTCTGCTCCGCCGCTTTCCGCCCGTTTGAAGTGGAGAGCGAGAGAAAGGTCTGCCTGTCCTACCTGATCTCGATCATGCATCTGCTCTACACCGATTACATTCAGTACTTCTTTGAGTACTGGGAGAAGGACGCCAAGCTGGAGTACAAGCTTGCGAAAGGATACAAGGAGTCATTGGCTCTCGACATTCTCCGGGAATGTTTCGGTTTCGCCGCCTGCGCGAACCTCTGTCGTGTCTGCGGTACCATGCAGACCGCCGACTTTGACCACATCAAGGACAACGCGCTCCGCACCCAGGCGAAGTTCCTTTCCGTCGAGATCGACGAGCTTCTGTTCCGCAAGTGGTTTACCTACAATACTATCGAAGAGCCGCTTGATGACATGATCATGCTTATGAAAAAGCGCAAGGGAATCCTTTAAAGATTCCCTCTTGCTGACTGACTCATCAGAGAGTGGCCTGCAACAAGAAGCAGCTTGAAAACTACAGATGAATCAAAGAAAATCATTGACAAAAAAAGCCCTGTGAGAATAACTTTCATTGAGATTTCACCGTCTTTTGTTATTCTCACAGGGCCTTTATTTTGTTATGTTTCAATCATTCATTGATTCGTTTCAACGCTTCGTCTATCTCCACGAGAACACGTTGAACTTTGACGTCTTATGCTGCAGATCCAGAGAATCTTTCGCGATCTTGTAGGAATCCAGGTAGCAGTAGGTCGCTCCCTCTTCCTCCGGCTCATTATCGTGGAAACGTTTCTGGGAATCCACCTTCACCGTCATGCTCCAGCATGGCTCCAGCACGTTTGTGCTTCTGTAGAAAAGGTCGAACATTACTACTCCGATGCCTTCTCGCGGGTCTTTAAATGTGAAAGACGGCTCTCCGTTTTCTTCCAGGCCGTTCATCCGGCACATGCCGATAAAGTTCAGGATCGCTTTTTTATTTTTTTCACCGATTGGTATATATGTCTCTGCCATGGTAATCTCCTTTTCCAGTTCAAAAAGGCTGCCCGGATGAGCAGCCTTTTTTTATTTTTTGTTTTGTCGCCTTTCTCTACAAGGCTCTTTTCGCCTTGCCATCGCCCTCGCTTCGCGATGGCTCCCCGGCGACAATCCGCATCCGAAATTCGTGTTTTGTCGCCTTTCTCTACAAGGCTCTTTTCGCCTTGCCGGCGACAATCCGCATCCGAAATTCGTGTTTTGTCGCCTTTCCTTGCAAGGCTTTTCTCGCCTTGCCATCGCCCTCGCTTCGCGATGGCTCCCCGGCGACAATCCGCATCTCGATTCGCTTCTCTTCGTTCGCTTCATCTCGATGTGTTTTGTCGCCTCATACAGATTTTCAGGAACAGTTCTGCTCTCAAGCAAGCTTGCGCAGCCCCGTTCCTGAAATCTGTGCAAGGCTTGTTATTTCAGCAGGTTTTCCACGATTGATGGGTGTGGACGTGGAATGATGGATGTGGAAGTCACTTCGCCGCTGATACTCAGCTTCGCAAGACAGGCATTGACTGCCGATCTTACGGAAGATACTTCGCCGGTGATAACCAGGTATCCTTTTCCACCTAAACCTCTGGCAATTCTTAAGTCAACAATACTTACTTTGGAAGCTTTTACTGCAACATCGGCTGCGATAACTGCTGTCAAAGCGGAGATTGTCTCGATCGCACCAACTGCCTGAATATTCTCTGTATTGGTAAATCCGGAGATTGCCGGAAGTACTTCTTCACGAACATTATCAAGAATGTGTGTATCAATCAGGTAAATGCCGCTCACGAGCTCTGCTTTGCTCATAGCTGCCTTTACCGGGCCTACGTGTCCGCCGACGATAATCACATACTTGCCAGGGCAAATTGGTGTAGCTAATAATAATTCTACATTTCCTGCTTTTACCATCTCATCAGCCGTCTGGATACCAACAGGAATGCTTTTAATTTCTACAAATCCAACTGCTTTTCTCACTGTGTAAACACCATCCTTTATTTTTCGATTGCAATACAACCGTCAGCGATCGCCTTTACAGTACCGCTGATACTAGCATGAATACAAGCACCTAATTTACCTTCTGCAGGTTTTGCGATTACATCGCCCTTTGTAACTGTGTCACCAACATTTACACACGGAACCGCCGGTGCGCCGATGTGCTGTCCGCAAGGAATCGATACATGGTCGATTTCTTTTGGAAGTTCAGTGATTGGTGCCGCTACATTGTATTCTGAGAGGCCAAGGTTCGCGATCAGCTTCCTGATCGGATATTTTTTGTACTCTCTCATTGGATGTGCCGATTCAGGCGCATTATGTAATGTATTTTTGATACCCTGTTTTGCCATGATGCCCTTTAACTCATGGTTTACCTTCCATGGCTGGAGGTTCATGATGCAGGCGTACTGGCAAAGACGACATTCGGAACATAAGAATGCAATCATAGGGGTATCGGAACCATCGCATAAATGACCGTAACTAGCAAATCTGATAGTTTTATTCGGAGCAATTCTATGTCCAATCAAATTACGTGGACATACTTCTGTACAAAGGCTGCAGTGACAGCACGCAGCTTTCGCGATGTGAAGCATCTTGGAAATGTCCATTTTGACATCCTGAATTAACGGATGACTTTCCGGTAATACAATCAAACCTTTTGTCGTCTTGGTGATCTTGGAATCCAGAGGAACGTGTTTACCCATCATCGGGCCGCCGTTGATGACAACGTAAGGACCATCCACGGTAACGCCTCCGGCCAGTTCCAGAGCTTCTGCCACTGTCATACCAAGCGGCAGCTTCATGGTAACGTGATTCTTGACTTCTCCGGCAAAGGTAACGTAAGAATCTGTCACCGGCTGGTCTTCGTAGTATGCGTTATAGATGTTGAGAACTGTCTCCACGTTGGAAACGATAACGCCCACGTTTAATGGAATACCGCCTTCAGGAACGATTCTTCCTGTCACTTCATATACTGTAATCTGTTCATCACCCGCCGGGTAAAAGTTTTCGAGAAGATGAAGGCTAAAGCCTTCATACTCCCCAATAAGCTCGTTAAAGCTGTTGATTGCTGCTGTATAATGATCTTTTAATGCAATCACGACTTTATCCGCGCCTACGGTTTCTTTGATGAGCTTTAAGCCTTCAAGGATTTTTCTTGTCTCGATCGCCATCAGCTGCTGGTCGACTCTTAACAGCGGCTCACATTCCGCGCCGTTTAAGATGACATATTCCGCTTTGGCATTCACTTTTACATGAGTAGGAAAACCTGCGCCACCGGCGCCAACAATACCGGCCTGAGCGATAACATCAATAAGGTTTTTTTCCATTTAACTCACCTCTTAATTATTTCATTCTGATATGGAGACCATCCTTTAATACGCATCTTCTCTTACGGCAGAATGATTTTGCAGATGTCAGACCTTCACCTGTAGGACCTGCGATGGTAAATGTTGTATAACCCATTCCGCCAACACCGATACCTGCATAAGACGGGCCGTTCTTTACGAAGATCGTTGTCTCGATCTCTTTTGCCATCTTGGTGAGTTTATCTACGTTTCTGGAATGCATCATTGCTGTATGTCTGTTGCCGTGCTCTACTTCTACGGCGAACTCGATAGCTTCGTCTACATTTGCTACGCGGACGATCGGAAGGATCGGCATCATCAGCTCGATCTGTACGAATGGATGATCCTTCGGAGCTTCCATGATGATACATTTTACTTCCGGTCCGACTTTGATGCCAACCTTGTCGAGAATGTACTGTGCACTCTTTCCTACAAAGTTTACGTTCGGTTTCTTTCTGTCATTGGTAACCATATCAACCATCTGCTCGATGATGGCAGGATCTTTGATCTCATAAGCGCCGTTGTTCTTCATGTTGAAGATCAGATAGTCTGCGATCTGGTCAACAGCGATAACTTCTTTTTCTGCGATACATGGCAGATTGTTGTCGAAAGAACATCCGTTTACGATATCAACGGCTGCTTTCTCGATGTCTGCTGTCTCATCAACAACAACCGGAGGGTTACCGGCACCGGCGCCAATCGCTTTTTTACCTGTGGACATAACCGCTTTAACGATTCCAGGACCACCAGTTGCAACCAGCATACGAACCTTCGGATGATTCATCATGATATTGGTGTTCTCGATGGATGGTTCTTTTACGGTAACGATCAGGTTTCTCGGAGCGCCCAGCTCTTCCAGCTTCGCATTGATCTTTTTGATCAGCCAGATGGAAACGCCTTTGGAACGTGGATGTGGGCTGAATACTACGGTATTGCCGCCTGCCAGCATTCCGATGGAGTTACAGATAACAGTCTCTGTCGGGTTTGTGGTCGGTGCGATCGCTCCGATAACGCCGAACGGGCAGTACTCTACTAATGTAAGTCCGTCATCTCCGGATAAAGCTTCTGTTGTCAGATCTTCGATTCCAGGAGATTTCTCTGCTGCCAGTCTGTTTTTGATCAGCTTGTACTCGTAAGCTCCCATGCCGCTCTCTTCTACGGCCAGTTTGCTCATGTATTCCAGATTCTCCTTCTGGCAGACAACTTCTCTGATTCCGTTTACGAATCTCTCTCTGTCAGCCATGGAGTAGTTCATATATTCTTTCTGTGCTTTCGCAGATGCCTCAATGGCGTCATCCATTGTCTCAAAAATACCGTAGGTATAATCGTCTGCAGCACCAGCGCACTCAACATCTGTCAGAACTTTTTTCACAACTTTTTCAATTAATTGAACATCAATATTCATTATGCATTTCCTCCTTGCATTTTTTCTAATGCATATGTGGCTACTGCCATATCTTCCTCAGCGGTTCCTCCGCTGATACCGATGGCTCCGATCACTTTGCCGTCCACTTTGATCGGATATCCTCCACCGAAACATATGATCCTGCCATCCCCGGAACTATCAAGACTCCACAGGCTGTCACCCGGTTTTGTAAGGTCTGCAAGGTCTGAGGTCGGACACTTAAGAGCGCATGCGGTATACGCCTTATCCTGTGATACTTTTATGCTGACTAAAAGGGAACCTTCCATTCTCTGATAATAAACAAGGTTGCCGCCTTCATCTACAGCGGAAAATACCATTGGCACACCGATTTCATTTGCTTTTTCTTCCACAAATTCAGCCATCTTTTTCAGGCTCTTTAATGACATGTCCATCTTACATTCTCCTTTATTTCCGGTGCCTCCAAGGAGCTCCTTTGCCACTCTCCGCACAGTCTTCTTGAGTTCCTCGATCTCCTTTTCCTGCGCCCTGGTCTCCTCCAGTCTGGCCATGGCAAAACAGGCGTCTGAGAGACGGTTGATGAACTTTTTCAGATCATCGCGGACAGGGATCTCTCTGGCAAGAGTCGTAATTTTCCTTTCCGCTCTTCTCACGATGGTCCTCGCAAGATGCAGAGCAGCGGATGAAGGATTCACTCCAGGCACCACGAACTCGCGCATCAGTCCATTGACTTCCGTTGATTTGTCAACAATATCTTCCAGGTATCTGATGTCTGCCTCTCCAATTTTGTCTTTGAGCATCTCCATGCCCTTTGCATCGGACGCGAATTCTGCTCCCGCCTGGAACATCCTTTTTTGAATATGATTGATATATTCTCTGATATCCGGTGACTCTGTCTGGGCGTAAGCAACTCCCAGTGCTGAGATCGCCTCATCGATGGTTCCGTAGACATCCACGTTCAGACTGTCTTTGTCTACTCTGGAACCACCGTATAAGCCCGTCGTACCTTTGTCACCTGTTTTTGTATAAATATTAGCCATACATTCACACCTTTAACACTGTGACACTTCCACGGTATCAACGATACCCACGATCGCGGCATCAACGGGAAGGCTGTCTTTTTTGTCACCATCGGCTGACCGACGAGCTGAACTGCCGCTTACGACAATCACGGTCTCGCCGTCACCGGCTCCAACAGTATCGACGGCAATTTCTGTCTGTTTCTTCGCTGTAAGGTCCTGATTGATCTTCTCGACGATGAGGAACTTACAGCCGGTCAGACTCGGGCTTTTTACAGTAGATACCACTGTGCCTATTACTTTACCTAAATACATGTCTTCACCTACTTTACTTACTCTCTCACAATCGCGATACCGCGATTGCATGCTTCGTCGCTCGCAAGAGCTGTCACAACTGCGTCAGCCCCCACAATAATGGTTTTATATCTTGCATTTCTGGCAATATCCACACGGCCGATGACTTTTTTGTCCAGTTTGACGCTGGAGACTTCTTCTGCCGCCGCACTGCCGCTGCAGGATGGCTGTGCTGCCTGCTCCGCCTTCACCTGTACCGGTTTCGCATCGGAATCCGGCGAAGGAAAATCAAAGCTTGCAGTATACACTTTATTTACTTTATTAAACAGATTACTGTCCACAGTCAGGTGGATGCCGTAGGACTGCAGCGCCTCGAGATTACTCCTCATGCGCGCCTTGTAGGCATCTGTCACCTTGAATCCGAGCTTTGCTCTCACTGCATTGTCCGGGCAGCAGCCGTCGACAGCCGCCACAACCGGCTTTCCTGTGGCCATCGCTCTGGAAATCATATTCGTGAGCAGATTGTCACTGATACAGTTTGCCACCTTTGCCGCCGTATTGATGGTCAGCGCAGGTACAAGCACGAATTGATTGTCATCGATAATCTGTCGTCCATTTATCGGTGCGCCCTCAACGTAAATGGCTTCCGGACCGATATCGTTTTTGATACGTTCTTCTGTCAGCACTTCGCCGGCAGCCTTTGACATAACGACTGTCAGCTTCCAGCCATCTTTTTTCAGCTCCTGCAGGGAACGTACCGCATCGGCATACCCGATCAGGGCTCCTGAGAAAAGAACTGCCGCCTTTTTGCAGGCGTCCATATATCTTAAAACGATCTGGTCGGAAATGTATTCCACAATGGTTGACATAAGCGCGTTCTCAAATTCGTTTCTATTCATTATGCCACCTATTGTCTGTTACAGTTCATGGCAATTCCAAGAGGTGTAACCAGTAATGGTTCTTTCGGCTTGATCGTCCGGATGCCCGTCTCCTTTTCAAAAACACTCTCGAACTTCTTAAAGCTGCAGGCACCGCCCACAACGTAGATGACGTCCACATCGTATCCCTGGATAAAACGGGAGACGATCGCTGCCATTTTTTCGATTACCGGCTTCACGACCGGAAATACCAGCACCTCCTGTTTCGGATCCTTCTTGATTCTCTCTGCTTCCTCAAAGGTACATCCCAGACTGCCGGCAAGCACCAGCGTCATGTGTGTGCCTCCTGTCGGTTCATCGGCTGTGAAGACAACCTCTCCGTCTTTGAGGATACTGATACCGGTTGTTCCGCCTCCGACGTCCACAACCGCTCCGTCTGTGATCCCCAGCACGGATGCCGCCGCAGTAGGTTCGTCAATGACGTTGACAACGTCCAGTCCGACGGACTCTACCACATTGGAGATAACCTTTACATTTCCGGATATGATCCCCGGCGGGATCGCGGTGGCCGCTTCATGAAACTCCACGCCCATCATCTCTTCCAGCCTGTTCTTCATATTCTGGACTGCTCTGGATGCACCGAGAAAATCAACAACGATTCCATCCCGTACAACTGTAGAAGGATAGGATGCCCCGGCGATCGGGGTATTGTTGGCGTCCACCACGGAAACTACGATATTGGCAGTTCCCAGGTCCACACCCAGTCTCAACTCTCCTTCATACGGTCGAAATTCTTCATTTTTGATCAGCTCCGAAAAGCCAACCAAAACATCATTATAATCATTCATGTATTCTGCCTCATCTGTCTACGTTATTTTAAGACTGCTGCCACTATAAGCAATTATATCTGCTGACCGACAGCCGCAGCCTTAAAGCTGTCATTTCCATAATTTCTCAGCAATACATGCATTCTTAACGTACTCTGCCACGATTTAAGGATAAACCGCAACTTGCAGGGCCAGACCAGGTGCAGGTGCGTCCACACCTGATCTGTACCCGGATATTATGATTCGATCCTTCCTGGTAACGCAGACACAGATCTGTGATCCTTCCACTATTCCGGATTATTTATCTGTATTTTTGTCTGTGTTCTTTTTCTTTCTGGATCTTCCGCTTCTTCTGTTTCCTGTTGATGGTTTTCTAGCAGGAGCATCTGTTTTGGTCACATCGTCCGCTTTCTTCTCCTCTGCAGGCGTCTCTTCCTTCGGAGCTTCCTCAGAATCTTCCACCGGGGCTTTTTCTGCCTCAGGTGCTTCCACCGATTCCGGTTCCTCCGGTTTTGCTTCCTCTGCCTTCGGAGCGTCCACAGCTTCTTCTGCATTCCGCGGAGCTTCTTCCGGTTTCACTTCCTCTTCAGGAACTTCCTCAGACTTTGTCTCCTCCGTCTTCGGAGTCTCTTCCGGCTGATGATCTGCGAAATCTGTCACCATGTTCTCATCAGATGTATGATTCTCCGGCTCTTCAACTACAGGCGGTTCAGGTGCTTCTTCCATTGGTGTTTCAGCCTTTGGCTCTGCTTTCGGTTTCCAGTTTTTAACCAGGACAGGCTTCTTGGTGTCTCCTTTCGGACGATACCCTTCTGCCAGAGCGATCTCTCCTCCGACAGTCTCTCTGTTATCCACGAGAAGCTTTCTCATGCTCGGAGCCGGTCTTGCCTTGAGCAGTACGCTCTTCGTGCCGCTCAGAGAACCCTGTACGGATTCCGCAGCCTTCTTTCCGGCTTCTACCGCCGCCTTGCAGGCCCCGACATTACCTTCTACTTTGACGGTACACATACCGCCGCCCTTTGCATACTCGAAACCAAGCAGTTTAACGTTAGCAGATTTCACTGCCGCGTCTGCCGCTGCCACACAGGCAGCCAGCCCAAAGGTTTCAATAAAACCAATACTCTTGTCAGCCACCTTTACACCTCCTTACTTTTCAGATTAAATTCAGATAAATCTTACAGATTAATCCAGGCTTCGGAACGGCATCTTCTTTACGAGTCTCGCCGCGTTGGAACCGATGTTCCTGAACTGATCTGTCTGATAAAACTTGATTCTAAAAAGAGGGGCCGCTTTATCTAGCTTTTCGTACTGAAGAACTACGCCTTCTTTGCTGATTCCAACGCCCACCCCTAATCTTGAATCCAAGCTGGCATTATGGGCAAGTTCCAGAACGTCCGCACAATGCTCTGCCTGAAGATCATAGGGGATTCCTTCTTCTTCTATCCCAAGAAGTACTCCGGAAAAATCAGCCAAAGAAAGGTGGTCACAGTCATAAAAAACTTTTATTGAAGGTCTTGCATTTATTCCTGTATTACTTCCTTCCATACCTAATCTCCTGTTTCAGAACAAGACATTGCCAGTCCTGTTGCCACTGCATTTCGAGGTCCTTCACATCCACGGATGTTACCCCGGCCAGCTACTATATTATATTGTGATAATGCATCAGTTACGAGAGTCGGCACCTCAAAGTCCAGTGCAGAACCGCCAACTAATACTACAAATTCGATATCTCTTACATTTCCCGTCGGGCTGACCTTTGCCAGCGACCGGATCGCGTTCGTAACAAATACTTTCTTCTTTGCATTAGTCCGTACCATCTTAATCTTCTCCAGTGAACTGAATCCTTCAAGCGGTACTAATTCTCCACCTTCCTTTACCAATACAACCTTCGCGAATACATTCGGGTCCAGCGGTTCCTCAAAGAACTGCACGGTACCATCTTCATGGCGGATATGGAAAAGACTCTCCACCTTTGCCAGAGGATATTTCTTAATGTCTTCCGCTGTGTTGAAGTCTTCAAGACCCAACTCGGATTGAATGAGGAGTGTGACCATGTTTCCGGCGCCTGCCAGATGCACAAGCTTCACATTGCCCTCTTTATTCTTAATGGATGCGTCCGTCGAACCTGCGCCCATATCAACAATAGCAATCGGTACATTTGTACCCGGTGTCGTCAGAGCACCTTTGATAGCCATATCGGCCTCTACACCGCCGACATATACAGGTATTTTCAGTCTGTCTGTCAGTTCCTCCGCGATCATCTGCATCTGCAGACGGTCCGCCTTGACCATCGCCGCGATACCAACCGCGCTCTCCAGAGAGAACTCGTTGGCAAGACCACCTTTTACCTGCTGTGGATTGTACGTATCCACCGCCAGTAAATCCTGGATCTTGATATCTCTCGGGTGTTGGTTTGTAAGATTTGACATGACCTGACGAACTTTCTCAAGCATTCCGCCGGCATTCGTTCCCGGTTCGCCTTTAATATCTTCGATGACATCTATGCTTCTTACGGCATCCATCATCTTCTCGGCGCCTTCGTCAACGCCAACCGTTACTTTCTTTTTCTTACCAATAATTTCAATAGAACCAGCAGGGATCCGTCTCTCCTTGACATCTCCCTCAGGTGTCTTAATGACAACCGCAGAGCGGTTACCGATCAGCGCCCGCGCAATCGGAACGACCTGTTTGGTCTCCTCCGGCGTCAGTTTGAACAGAGTCGCGATACCGTACGGGTTGGAGAGAACCTCCACCACACCGCCCACAGCCGCAACTTCTACGGCACAGTTCATTCCAAGCGGGACTTTATCGACCATTCCCACTTCATCGACGATCGGGATCTTTTTCTCAAGACGGTTGTTAATTAAAACGCCATCATCGCGCTGGACAATGGCACCTGTAATATTTAATATTTTATTATACTGGTTAATGATCTGTGCAGCGGCTTCAAAGGAAATACTTGACGGGATAACCACTATCACATCGGTACCAGGCTCCATCTTATCCAGTTTTGTGATCATCTGGGATGTTCCGACACCAATCCCAATACCACCAGGGGTATTGGGATTGTGTCCGATCATGGTAGACTCCGTGATAATAGTTTCGGTAATTGTCTCCATGGCAACGTCACCGATTACGGGAGCTGCCTCATTCACGCGCACCTCATCCAGATCGCTGATGTCAAGCCCAACCTTGTCCAGGGCACTCTTCAGAGACTGGAAGACGCCATGAATATTCTGTTTTGTTCCCTTGATTCCAGTGGTACCTGTGATACCACTGGAAAGGAACGTCACATGTTTTCCGTCGATCCTGGCAACGGCGGTCTCTGTCGTCGCATTGCCAATATCAACGCCCGCAACTAATTTCACTTTATATACCTCCGTTGATATATATCAATCAACTATTTTTTTAAACGATCACGTTTTTCGTAGATATCTGCAGCTTCTTTTACGAAGTTACCACAAACTGTTGCGCCGTACTGGTTGATCAGCTCGTCACCGATTGCGTATAATTCAGCTTTTGTGGAACGATATGGTCTTAATGCATTGTAAATCTCAAGAAGTCTTGCGTCCGGTACAGGAATCAGCTCACCGGCTCTTCTTAAGTTTACAGCGAAGAATCCACGACCTGCGGATTCAGCAACCTGAGCCTGTAATTCCAGAGTCTCTTTTGTGATACGGAAATCTTTCGCATCTAATGTACCATCGATAACGCCCTGTAATGTTAATTCATCCAGAGATTTTCCTGATGCACTCTTGATCAACTCAGGTCTTTTTTCTCCGATAGGATAATCAGCGGCTGTTACTTTGCCTTCGCATTCACAAGCTGCTGCAGAACCCTGCATATTTTTAAGCACTTCCTGCATAATCTGTCTTACTAATAATTCCTGATCCACGATTGACACCTCCGTTTATTTAAATTCAACTTTAAGAGCTTTAGGAGCTTTATTTCTGTCAGCATGTTCTGTCTCTTTGATGTGCAGAACAGCGGATAAAGCCTGGTATTTCGGTCTTGCCATCTGGTCATTTCTTACCGGTACAGGGTTTGGAGATTCGCCTTTTGCGTATTTTGCAGCGTTCTTACCAATTGCTCTGTATGTTTCCAGGTCAATCAGAGGGCACTGAGGGAATAACTCCAGGTTAGACAGTGGCGGAAGGTCTTTCTGATGGATTACAGTTGTACCTTTGGACTGGATACCGATACCAATGCCTGATCCAGATAACTCTGCTGCATCATGAGCGATAAAGGATACGTCAGATGTTCTGTATATTTTAACGATTCTGCAGGCAACGCCTTCTTCCTCAAGACCAGCCATGATCTCTTTGATGATAGCTGCGTGAGGAATACCAACGATATTTGTTGTCTGAGATACACCGAAAGCCGGTGCAACGCCCAGTACAACTTCGTTAGGGTTTGTACCTTTCTGAGCATCGCCAACTTCTGTGATGGTCATGCCTTCGGAACAAGACTCTTCAGCTGCTGCTGCGGAAGTAGCGTTCATTTCTTTGAGAACTTCAGCGATAACGCTTTTTAATAATCTTTCATCAATTGCCATTATAGTTCACCTTCCTTAAAATAGACTATCTTATCAAATCTTCGACGGGTCAACAGCTGTACGAATATTGCTGAGTTTTGTCCACAGCTCTGGGCTGATCTGGTAACCAGTCATAGGTCCTTCGTAGCAGTTCGGGCTGTTAACAGCGGAAATTACGTGGAAGTTGCTGTCGAGCATGGATGCTGTATGTAAGTAGTCACCAACAACTTTCGCTTTCTGAATGTTGAAGATAGACTCTGCAACATCTTCAAATCCGCCTTTGTAAAGAGCCTTAACAAAGTCGATACCTGTTACGCCTCTTTCAAGCATTTCTGTAGCAGCCTTAAGGTCAGCAACAACGTCACGGTCAGGCATATCCTGAGATCCACGTGCGTATGTACCAGCTTCAACTTCTTCGTCAGTGATTTCAGGTAATCCTAATTCACGGAAGAGAGCCTGAATAGCTCTTGCAGCTTTGTTACGAGCAGCAACAACTTCATCTTCGGTAGCAGGAACAAGACCTGCGTCAACCTTTAAGTCACGCTGGATAACTACCCAGTCATCGTAGTCATCTGCATCCCAGTTGGATCCAGCGAACATGTTATCATAGTTAGGTGTTGCAGAATATCCGGAACAGATGTAGTCAGTTCCAGGGATAAACTGAGGAATGGAACGAGCAACTCTACGAAGATCAGAATGTGTAAATGTCTGGTCATTGGAGGAAGCGTTCTCAAGGTCAAGCATAGCAGCAATTAAGTTCTCACAAGCGATAGCGCGAATACCGCCAGGTACGGCAGCAGGAACACCTACACAGGATACGGAACCGTTCTGAGTTCCCTGAACACCAGCGCCACGGGTAACACCGAGACATCTTGCCTCAAGGTAAAGCATGGACTTACCTTCTGCCATACCCATCTGAACCTCAGAACCTGTACCGGATGTAAATCTCATCTTAACGCCACGGGAAGCGTAGCAGGAAGCCAGGAATGCTTTGGACCATGGAGTATCGTCACCATCCATGAATACGTCCTCAGTTCCGTATACGGAAACTGTCTCAGCGTATGCTGTGTAACCTCTCATACCAAGGTCAAGCTCTGTAGCCTCTTCTACCGCACACTGTGTCAGGATACCAGGACGTCCTACGTTAGCGCCGAGCATGATAGCGATAGCGTTAAACGGAGCGTAACGAACGATACCAACGGTTGTCTCCATCTCAGCGAAGCCACGAACAGCTGCCTCAGCTGCGTCTGCTGCGATCTGGATCATGTTATCTTTTACGTTTGTTACGTGGCACTGGTTCGCCGGTTTTAATCTACATCTCATCTTGGTGATACCCATCATGGTCTCAAGGACATTCAGGTTACCAACGATCTCAACCAGCTTGGCAGGTGTAACTGCTGTTGTGTATTTCAGACACTCAGCTCTGTTTACGTTGATGTCAACGAGCATACGTGCGATCTCCAGAGAATCTTTAGCCATAGCTTCCTCTGCGAAATCAAGGTTAATAGCATATTTAGCGATGAAAGCGTCGAGCATATCGAACTCGTCTTTTGTCTTTCCATCCATCTCTACTACTTCGCCGTTCACGATCTTAATGGAAGGAGTAGGGTCATATGGGCTGTTCATCGCAATAAATCCAACTTCTGGCCACTCTAAAGCGTAGCCGTCCTGATTAACAGGTCTTTGATCTAAATATTCAAAACGTTTACTTCTCACGGTCTCAACACCTCTCAATTTCTCAATTAAACTTTCTTCTATACTATCTTACAGAAGCTCTGATATCTGCCTGTCCGTTCATATGTATGTACGCAGATATCTTATCTACCCGTTTCCTCATGCAGCGGTCCGCGCACAAGGTATGCTAAAAATCAAAGCGTTATCTTAGATATAAGGAACAGTAGTGGATTCCAGTGGTTCGTTCGGCTCTAAAGCTTTCAGTAACTGTTTTCCAACTTCTCTTGCGCCGATAATAGCCTGTCTAACTGCACCTGAATCTCCAGTAAAGAAGAAGTTAACCTCGTTGGAGAAGGATGTTCCGCCGTTACCTGGTGTAGCGATAGCGATAGGATCAATTGTAGCAGTCTTAGCAGCTGTATCCGCTAATACGATACCGATACCAGCAGGAGCGCCTACGGTGATACCGAATGCTTTACCAACAACAGCGCCAAATGCTTTCTCTAAGCAGTAGGATGCACGTGCTGTGTACTGGAACTCCAGATGTCCTGCGGAGTTACCGTATACATCACCCATCTGTTTCTCAACAAAGCTTAATGCAACTTCTACAGCTCTTCTTGCATCGGAAACGTCCTCAGCACCGAATACCGTTAAGGAACCATGTCCTGCGCCGCCTTCTGTATCTCTTGGGCACTCGCAGAGAACAATCTCAGTATTTGTAGCTTTTACAGCTTCGTCACATGCAAAAATCTGTGGGCCTGCACCAACACGGTCGGAAATAATACCGATAGAACGGTATTTCGGGTCGATTTTCAGTAATTCATGAACGCTGTAGTCAAGGTTTGCGATAACAAGACCGATCGTATGGCCTAATGCTGTTCCAACGTACTCTGTCAGCCCGCAGAGATCCTCGTTGATTCCCTTAGGAGTTGGAGCTGCGATAGTTGTATCATTAGCGAAAGCACTTTCAGCCTGAGTGCCACCCATTTTTTTCATAACTTCGTCCATGATTTTAGCCATCATTTCATCTTTCATTGAATTATACCTCCATTAATAATTGATCAGACTAGGACTAAACTTATTGTGGTAAGATCTTCTCTACGTCTGTATGTGGTCTCGGGATTACATGGCTGGATACAACAGTACCTACTTTGTCAGCAGCAACAGTACCTGCGTCAACAGATGCCTTAACAGCTCCTACGTCACCTCTAACCATTACAGTAACTAAACCAGATCCGATTTTCTCATATCCCACCAGTGTTACGTTTGCTGATTTAACCATGGAATCGGCTGCTTCGATTGCGCCAACCAAACCTTTGGTCTCAATCATTCCTAAAGCTTCTTTCTGCATAATTGACCTCCTTATAAAAATTCTTGTCTGTCTGGATAGGACAGACTACCTTTGGTTGATTTACAGGATAGTATCATTATATAGCAACTTTCACAAAATTACTTGGCGTTTTCCTATAATTTTTAGCCTTTCAATATACATGATATTCTGAAAGCCAATCTTCGACATGATACTTTGTTGACATTTTTTCTGTCAACGGGCAAAACAAACCAACCGCTTCTGTCTATTATTTTGCAATGTGATCCAGAATCCTGTTGACGTCGTCAGCCGTCACCTTTCTCGGATTCGCCTGGGTACATGCGTCAGCCAGCGCACGGCGAACGATCTCTTCTCTGTTAGCCTCGAACTCTTCGAGAGTCACACCGCACTGTGTAATGCACATCGGACGGTCCATATATTTGAGAAGACGGTTGATCTCCGCGATCAGATTGGAGACACCGACCTTTACGGTAGGAGCCGGAAGTCCGACAACGCGGGCAAGCTTCTGATATTTTTTAGCTGCGTCATTGCTGTGTTTTGCGGCTTCTCTGTCCATGTCGGCGTTAAAGTAGATGACATGCGGCAGAACGAGCGCGTTGGCACGGCCGTGCGGAATGTGGAAGATCGCGCCGAGCGCATGGGCGATACCATGGTTAAGACCCAGGTTTACCAGGCTGAACGCCATACCTGCCAGGCAAGATGCTCTGTGCATCTTATCTCTCGCCTTGATATCGTAACCGTTGCGGTATGCTCTCGGCAGGAATTCAAACGCCAGTTCCATGGCTTTTTCTGCCAGACAGTCCGAACAGTCGCTGGCCGTCTCAGCCACATAGGCCTCGATCGCATGCGTGATCACATCCATTCCGGTATCCGCTGTGATAAATGGCGGCGCCGATTTTACAAGCTCCGGATCCAGGATCGCGATATCCGGCATCAGGCTCTCGTCGATCAGAGGGATCTTCACGCCGGTCTTTGAATCGGTGACCACCGCAAACTGGGTTACCTCGGAACCGGTACCGCTGGTGGTCGGCAGAGCGATCAGCTTGATCTTCTTTGTGCTCTCCGGATTCTGTGCAAGTTCAATCTTTCTTGCCATGAAAACGATGGCCTTTGCCGCGTCAATGGAGGAGCCACCTCCCAAAGCGACAACCACGTCACACTCCTTGTCCTGCAGGAAATCAATTCCCCTCTCAATCAAATCCATCGGCGGGTCAGGAATAACCTCGTCAAATACGGAAACTGAATTACAGTTTGATAACTTTTTGAGAATCACGTCCGCCATTCCTGAATCTACCATGAACTTGTCCGTGATCAGAACAGCGTTCTCATCCTTTTCTTCAAGCAGGGCGTCGATGGCATCCTCACTGAAAAGCACTTCAGTGGAAAGCTTAAACCGTTTCATTTTCCTCCTCCTTTCTTGTCCTGTATTTTTCTCTATACTCAGACGGCGTCAATCCGGTTTTCTTTTTGAAAGCCTTACTGAAGTAATTCGCTTCATTGTACGCCAGATCCAAGGCAATATTAAGCACCGGTATGTCGGTGTCCACAAGCATCTCCTTTGCCAGGTCCATCTTGCGGTCCGTGACATAGGTGATGAAATTCACCCCCATCTCCTTCTTGAAGATCTTGCTGAGATAGTAGGTGCTGATGTTGACATGATTCGCCACGTCCTCCAGACTGATGCCCCGTTTCAGGTTCCTTTCTATGTAGTCGACAACGGACTTCATGCCGCCGTCGGACAGCTTCCCTTTGATGTTCATCTTGTCAAAGAGAATGTCAACCATCTTCACAACCTCATTGTAGGCATCATGTTTATTGTTATAAAGCAGATATTTGATCTTAAGCTTCTCCATCTGCATAACAAGCTCATTGGTATCACTGATGTTCAGCTCCTCGGCAGTTCGCACGATCATCTTTGCCAGATCCTGCAGTCTTTTGGAGATAATGTTCACATCGTGATGTTCTAAATATAACTGGTCAATGTACTCTCTTAAAAGGTCTACAGTAGCTTTGTAAGAGCACTTTCTTAGTTCCACTTCCAGTTTGGACAACAATTTATTACTCTTATCTGTCTGCGTGCCCTCGCCGAGCCTTCCCGCAAACGCTTTTACCGAGTCGAGAAGAACCTCCTTGCGGATGGGTTTCAGCAGAAAATCATCGACTTTTAATTTGATCGCCTTGTGCGCGATATTGAAATCATCATAGGCGGTCGTGATGATGATCACCGCCTGCGGCAGCTTCTTTCTGGCATATTTGATCACTTCCATGCCGTCTATACCGGGGATGTTGATATCCACCAGCATCAGATTGATATCACAGTTTCCTATCATCTCCACGGCCTCGTATCCGCTCTTGGCCTCTCCCACGATCTCCACATCCGGAAGATTCTCCTCCAGAAAGATCTTCATCGAAGTTCTTTCTAGTTCTTCATCCTCCACAATTAATATACGGTACAAAATCGACACCGCCTTTCTAGTTGTTTTTTAAAGGCACCTTAATGGTCACCTTCGTCCCCATGGACGGTTTGTTCTCACTCTCGATCATGAGCGCGTACTCATGCCCGAAATGATGAATCAGACGGTTGTTGATATTATACATGCCGACGGCGCCCTCTTTCTCATTTTTGTAGGCGTCTCCCCGGAGGATACTCGTGATCCGCTCCGGCGCGATTCCGTCCCCGTCATCAATGATCTCCACATAGAGATCCTTATCTTTTTTGTGCGCCCGCACCTCAATACTCCCGCCGGACGCCCGCTTCTCCACCGCATGTTTGATGGAATTCTCCACGATCGTTGTCACGGAGAGAAACGGCAGCTTCACCGTATAAAACTCTTCCGGAACATCGATGGTATACTGCAGGCGGCTTCCCAGGCGGATCTTCTGTATCTTCAGATAGTTGATCACATAGGCGATCTCATCCCCCAGAGAACTCAGCGGCTGACTGCTTTTGCGCAGAATATACCGCATCATGTCAGAAAATGCGTAGACCACATCCTCGGTCATCTTGGCATTTTCAAAAAAGGCCAGACGCCCGATCGTATTTAACACATTAAAAAGAAAATGGGGGTTGATCTGATAATGCAGCGCCTTGAGCTCGATCTCCCGCAGCGCCTTTTCCATCTCAATGCGGAGTTTTTCCTCCTTGATAAGTTTTAAATCTTTCTCCCGCAGCTTCGCGTCCACCATATTGGCGTACTGCTTCTCCACAGAATAATTGTAACTGTCACAGAGAATCTGTGCCACTGCCTGAATCTTTTCGACCGGCACCACCGTCACCTGATCATAAAGCTTCATGAGCTCCGGATCCTTCTTCCAGCCCTGTGTGGCCGGAGTAATCTTTCGCAGCGCCTCATAGTCGGTGCTCTTTACCTGTCCCGCAAGGATCGCTCCCACGTACTGCCCTTTGATCATGATCGGAATGGCAAAATCTATGAGTCCGGCATGACAGATGTAGACGTAGGCTTTTCCGATCCGTCTCGCCTTCCGTCCTCCACAGGCGTCACAGTAATGACACCGCTCCCGGAACTCCTCTTTCTCTCTGAGTTTCTCACAAAAAGGAGTGAAGTTACTGTATTCTGTTATGGGAGTACCATTGCAGTCCACACTGACAAAGGCTAGGTTCGTCGCCTTCGCCCAGTTGTCCTGCAGATTCTGCAGTTCTTTTTTGTCTATGACATCTTCAATATGAATATTCGTTTTCTCTGCCAACAAAGCTTCCTCCATCCCTGTCATTGTCCCAGCATCCCCGGCAACCGTACATTTTCCAAAAAAAATGTACCGGCAGCGCACGACGTCACTGGTACCGTTTTCTTCTTCCCCTCTTCATCAGATATTGATATGCCTGCTGCGCACAGGCGCAGGCGTCCTCCGTATAGCAGTCGGCTCCTATCTTCTTCGCCTGCTCGGCGTCCAGAAAATATCCTCCCACCATAATATACACACGATTGCGGATGCCCCTCTCCTCAAAGGCTTCCACGACCGCGCGCATGTCTTCTCCTGATCCGGACAGTATGCCGCTCATGCAGACGATCTGCGCCCGACTGGCGATCGTCTCCTCCACAAACCTCCTCGGAGACACGTCCACGCCCAGGTCGACCACATGAATGTTCTTACTCTCCATCATCATTTTTACAAGATTTTTACCGATATCGTGCATATCGCCTTCCACCGTTCCCAGCACCACAGTACCCACTTCCTTGGAATTACTGCTGCCGGTGTAGCGGCGCAGAGACTGCACGCCTTTATCCAATGCCCTCGTCACACTCAAAATCTCCGGAACTCCCACTTCTTCCTGGCGGAACTTATCTGCGATCTGTTCCATGCCTGCAAGAAATCCATCTTCCAGAATGGTCTGGGCGGAAATACCTTCCTCGAGAGCCATCTTCACCAGGTCCGTCACTCGCTTGCCCTGTCCTCGTTTCAGGGAATCAATAATCTCGTCTATAATTGCGCTCATCTTTCTCCTCCACCCATAAAAGGACTCATTTGTTTTTATTCTATACTTTTTTGCATGAAAAAGCAAATTATTATCGGATATTTTACAACGTTTTTTGATTTCCCAAAATGTTACACAAGTTTTTCCGACAGAAAATAGCGAATTTTATTCAAGAATCCCATAACATCAATTAAAAAAAGAAAAGAAACCGCTCCAAACGGTTTCGCCGGTTAATTATTTACCAGCATATCCGTTCAGAACGGTTTCTTTTTATCTTATCAGGTATTTTATTGTCGTTACCATTCGGGACAAACTGTGTTCATCCTTTTTCAAAGACGCTCTGTGATCTCCCCTGTGATTACAGAGTCACCTTTTCCAGATGCCAGATGTCTCTTACGTACTCCTCGATGGTTCTGTCGGAGGAGAACTTGCCGCAGTGCGCGGTCTGCATCATTGCCATGCGCGCCCAGCGTTTTTCATCGCGGTATGCAGCTTCCACTTTCTTCTGTGCCTCTTTGTAAGATTCAAAGTCAGCCAGAATGAAGTACATATCCTTCTGCATGAGGGTATCATACAGCGGACGGAAGAGATCCGGATTCTCCGGACAGTAATATCCGTTGATCATCTGGGTCATGACACGGCGGATATCGTCGTGGGTATTGTAAAGGTCTGCCGGATGATAGTTTTTGTTCTTCTCGTATTCCATCACCTGCTCTGCGGACAGACCGAAGATGAAGGCGTTGTCCTCGCCAACCTCTTCCACGATCTCCACGTTGGCGCCGTCCATGGTTCCGATGGTCACCGCGCCGTTTAACATGAACTTCATGTTACCGGTTCCGGACGCCTCCTTGGAAGCGGTGGAGATCTGCTCGCTGACGTCGGCTGCCGCAAAGATAAGCTCCGCATTGGATACACGGTAGTCCTCAATGAAGACAACCTTCACCCTGCCGTTGATCGCCGGGTCATTGTTGACGCGGTCTGCCACGGCGTTGATGAGCTTGATGGTCAGCTTGGCTGTGTCATAACCTGCCGCCGCCTTCGCGCCGAAGACAAAAGTACGAGGCACGATATCCATCTCCGGATGCTCTTTGAGCAGGTTATAAAGATGCATCACATGCATGATGTTCATGAGCTGACGTTTGTACTCATGCAGTCTCTTTACCTGGCAGTCAAAGATAGACCGAGGATCCACATCAATGCCGTTGTGCTCTTTGATATATTTTGCAAGACGAACCTTGTTCTGATATTTGATGTTCATGAACTCCTGCTGACATTTCTCGTCATCCACATACACGCCCAGCTTGCTGATGTGGGAGAGGTCTGTGATCCAGTCGTCGCCGATCTTGCCGGTCACCCATTTTGCCAGCAGCGGATTGCCGTGCAGCAGAAAACGTCTCTGGGTGATACCGTTGGTCTTGTTGTTGAACTTCTCCGGCATCATCTCATAGAAATCTTTCAGCTCACGTTTCTTAAGAATTTCTGTGTGGAGACGGGCCACGCCGTTGACGGAAAAGCTGCCGGCGATGGCAAGGTGAGCCATGCGCACCTGTCCGTCATAGAGGATCGCCATTTTTCTGACTTTCTCCTGATCTCCCGGATATTTTGCCTGGATCTCCATGACAAAACGACGGTTGATCTCTTCCACGATCTGGTATACACGAGGAAGCAGACGGGAGAACAGCTCAATCGGCCATTTCTCCAGGGCTTCCGCCATGATGGTATGGTTGGTGTACGCGCAGGTCTTTGTGGTCACATCCCAGGCTTCTTCCCAGGTCAGGCCTTCCTCATCCACCAGGATACGCATCAACTCTGCCACCGCCACGGTCGGATGCGTATCGTTTAACTGAAAGACAACCTTCTCATGGAACTTACGGATATCGTCATGGGTCTCTTTATATTTCTGTACGGCTCTCTGCACGGAAGCGGAGATAAAGAAATACTGCTGTTTCAGACGAAGCTCCTTACCAGCCATGTGGTTGTCGTTCGGGTAGAGCACCTCACAGATCGTTCTTGCCAGGTTCTCCTGCTCTACCGCTTTCTGGTACTCTCCCTTGTCGAAAGAATCCAGGTTAAAGTTGTTGATCGCCTCCGCATCCCAGATACGGAGTGTGTTTACGATATGGTTGCCGTAACCTACGACCGGCATGTCATACGGCACGGCGCGGACACTCTGGTAGCCCTTCTGCACGAATTTCGTGTGACCGTTGTGATTCTCCACATCCACGTAGCCGCCGAACTTCACTTCCACAGAGTACTCATCTCTCTTGATCTCGAACGGGTTGCCGTTCTTTAACCAGTCGTCCGGCGTCTCGATCTGATAGCCGTTCTCGATCTTCTGTTTGAACATACCATAGTGGTAACGGATACCGCAGCCGTATGCCGGATATCCAAGGGTAGCCAGGGAATCCAGGAAGCAGGCTGCCAGACGGCCAAGGCCGCCGTTACCGAGAGCCGCATCCGGCTCCTGGTCTTCAATGACATTTAAGTCAAGACCCATCTCCTCGAGTGCTTCGCGCACTTCGTCGTAACAGGTCAGGTTGATCATGTTATTACCAAGGGCACGGCCCATCAGAAACTCCATGGACATATAGTACACGGTCTTCTTGTCCTGTGCCGCATATGCCTTGTGCGTCTCAATCCAGTTGTCGATAATATCGTCCTTGATCGAATAGGCAACTGCCTGATAGATCTGCTGCGGAGTCGCCTCATCCAGGGTACGGCGGAATAACATACGGGTATTTGCTTCTACTTCTTTTTTGAATTTCTTCTTGTTAAAGGTCGCTTTCTTAATCAATTGGGAAATCCTCCTACATCATCTTTTTTCGACGCTGAGCTTCACATGTTCTCCGTTGATGTTCCATTCTTTGGAATATCCGCGCTCTGTGTCGAATTCCACTTCTTCTGCCAATACATCCCGTTTAATCACATCTGCGTTATCGGCCATAATTCCCCGGATCTTATCATTGCCGCTCTCGCAGACCACAATGTGGTCGGTCACCTCGAAGCCGGCTTCCTTCCGCATCGTCTGAATCTTGCTAATGATCTCTCTTACAAATCCTTCTTCAATCAACTCCGGTGTCAGATTTGTATCAAGCACAACAGTAACCCCACGATCTTCCTGTGATACAAATCCTTCCTTCTGTGTCGTTGTGATGAGCAATTCTTCCGGAGCCAAATCAATCTTACCGTCATTCAGGGTAATTGTCAACACTCCTTCGGTATCCAGCTGCTTTTTCGCGGCGCTTCCGTCGATACCTGCCAGCGCTTTGCTGATCTGTCCCAGCTGTTTTCCGTATTTCGGTCCGAGGATACGGAGCTGCGGTTTGAAGGTATATCCGGCAAACTCGGACACATCGTCTTTAAACTCCACATTTTTCACGTTGAGCTCTTCCTCGATGATCTGTTTGTAGAAAACGTTCAGCTCGCTGTCGGCTTTCACGAACATCTCGCCGATCGGCTGACGGTTCTTGATGCCGGACGCATTTCTTGCGGCACGGCCCAGAACGACGATATCCAGTACCTCTGCCATATCTTTTTCCAGCTCTTTGTCGATCATTTCCTCTTTGACTTCCGGGAAGTCGCACAGATGGATACTTTCCGGCGCGTTTTTATCCACCGTTCTCACCAGATTCTGGTAGATATCCTCTGTCATAAACGGAATCATCGGCGCAGCCGCCTTGGCGATAGTCACGAGAGCGGTATACAATGTCATGTAGGCATTGATCTTATCCTGCTCCATGCCCTTTGCCCAGAAACGGGTTCTGGAACGGCGCACATACCAGTTACTCATATCATCCACAAAACTCTGAAGTACCTTTGCGGTCTCCGGAATCTTGTAATTGTTCAGGTTCTCATCCACTGCCTTTACACTGGAGTACAGTCTGGACAGAAGCCACTTATCCATGACGGACAGTTTCTCATAATCCAGGTTGTACTTTGTCGGGTCAAAGGAGTCGATATCTGCGTATAATACAAAAAATGCATAGGTGTTCCAGAGGGTTCCCATAAATTTGCGCTGTCCCTCTGTCACGGCGCCGTCATGGAAACGGTTTGGCAGCCACGGCGCGCTGTTGGAGTAGAAGTACCAGCGGATAGCGTCGGCGCCGTGACGCTCCAGAGCGTCAAACGGGTCCACCGCATTGCCCTTACTCTTGCTCATCTTCTGGCCGTTCTCATCCTGCACATGGCCGAGAACGATAACATTCTCATATGGCGCTCTGTCAAACAACAGCGTGGACTCTGCCAGCAGGGAGTAGAACCATCCACGGGTCTGATCCACCGCCTCGGAGATGAACTGTGCCGGGAACTGCTGCTCAAATACTTCTTTGTTCTCAAACGGATAATGATGCTGCGCAAACGGCATCGCTCCGGAGTCAAACCAGCAGTCGATAACCTCCGGCACACGGCGCATCGTCTTGCCACAGTCCGGGCAGGTAAAGGTCACTTCATCAATATACGGACGGTGCAGTTCCACTTTTGCCGCATCCGGATTGCCGCTTCTGTCGGCAAGTTCCTGACGGCTTCCGATCGCTTCCATGTGACCGCAGCCTTCACATTCCCACACATTTAAAGGAGTTCCCCAGTAACGGTTTCTGGATACACCCCAGTCCTGCAAATTGTTCAGCCAGTCGCCGAAACGTCCTTTTCCGATGGATTCCGGAATCCAGTTGATGGTGTTGTTGTTGCGGATCATGTCTTCCTTGACCGCCGTCATCTTGATGAACCAGGACTCTCTCGCATAGTAGATCAGCGGCGTGTCACATCTCCAGCAGAACGGATAGTCATGCTCGAACTTCGGCGCGTCGAATAAGAGTCCTTTTGCATCCAGATCTTTTAAGATCTGCGGATCCGCGTCTTTTACAAAGGTACCGGCGTAATCGGTCTCCTCCGTCATCTCGCCTTTTCCATTTACAAACTGTACGAACGGCAGGTCGTATTTTCTGCCCACTTTGGAGTCGTCCTCACCGAAAGCCGGCGCGATATGGACGATACCGGTACCGTCGGACATGGTAACATAGTCGTCGCAGGTCACAAAGAATCCCTTTTTGTGCTGTTTCTCAGCAGCAACGCCGGCTGCGGCAAATAACGGCTCGTACTCTTTGTACTCAAGGTCTGCGCCCTTCATGGTCTCCAGAACCTCATAGGCCTTCTCATCCTCTCCGGCCAGCTTGCCGAGAACCTTGTCAAGCAGTGCCTGCGCCATGTAGTAGGTGTAGCCGTCGGCTGCCTTCACCTTGCAGTAAGTCTCCTCCGGGTTCACACAGAGAGCCACGTTGGACGGCAGTGTCCACGGAGTCGTGGTCCATGCCAGGAAGTAAGCGTCCTCGCCCACCACCTTAAAACGTACCACTGCGGAGCGCTCTTTGACCGCCTTATATCCCTGTGCCACCTCATGAGAGGAAAGCGGAGTTCCACAACGAGGACAGTACGGCACGATCTTAAATCCCTTATAAAGGAGACCTTTATCCCAGATCTGTTTTAACGCCCACCACTCGGACTCGATAAAGTCATCATGATAGGTAACATACGGATTATCCATGTCCGCCCAGAAACCGACCGTGTTGGAGAAGTCCTCCCACATGCCTTTGTATTTCCAGACAGATTCTTTACATTTTCTGATGAACGGGTCCAGGCCGTACTCTTCGATCTGTTCCTTGCCGTCAAGACCCAGCTCTTTTTCCACCTCAAGCTCTACCGGCAGTCCGTGGGTATCCCAGCCGGCCTTTCTCGGAACCATGTAACCCTTCATGGTTCTGTACCGCGGAATCATATCCTTGATGACACGGGTCAGCACGTGGCCGATGTGCGGCTTGCCGTTGGCAGTTGGCGGTCCGTCATAGAAGGTGTACGTCGGACAACCTTCTCTCTGCTTCATACTTTTTTTGAAAATGTCGTTGTCTTTCCAGAACTTCGCGGTCTCTTTTTCTCTCTCCACAAAGTTCAGGTTTGTTGAAACTTTCCTATACATGTTTTCCTCCTGAAAAAATCTAATTCTTATGAATTAAAAAAGCTCCCATCCGTAACAGGATGAAAGCCCATGCGTTCATTATACCACCTTTTACATACTATCATATGTCTCTCTCGTAACGGGGAGAATCCGTCGCCGCTTACTGGAACCGTTCAGCCGCGCAACTCAGGAGTGATGTTCAGATATCCCCTACTGACGGCGGGTTCGCACTGTCTCCGCCTCACTGGGAGCCTTCAGGAATACTTACTGTCTCCGTCTTTGTTTTTTACCACAACAATCATATACTACCTGTGTAAAAATGTCAATTATAAATCTGTGGCGTTTTACATAATATTATGGTAAAATATTGGGTAATCCTTGTGGCAAATGTATAGATTTGTTTAAACCACGGGTATACTGTACGCAATACTATGACAGAAAGGAGTCCATATGATAAAGAAATTCATTGTGTCTTTTCTTTGCGTTGTATTTATCGCGGGAGTGATTTTCTCCGGTGTTTGTCTTCTCTACTTCGCAATCCCAAGCCAGACAGCCATGAATTCTATCAGCCTGCCTTCCACGGTGGAAGATCCGGAAGAGACGGAAAGTTCTTCCACAGAAGACGAGGAAGAGAGCGAAGATACGTATCTGGCGGATGTTCATCAGTCACTGACTCTCAGAGAGGGACCGAGCAGCGATTCTGACGCGATCGCCAGTCTGACGCCGATGACCCATCTTCGGGTGATCGAGTTTGTGGAAGATACGGACTACGCACTGGTGGAGGTGCAGACCGGCGAATATGAGAGCTACCGGGGATATGTAAACAGTGAATACATCACCCAGCTGGGTGAACCGACGATTCGTATTGGAACAGAGGAGTAAGATTATGTTTTCCAGCAACCTGACAATGATGACTGACCTGTATGAGCTGACCATGATGCAGGGATATTTTTTAAACGGCAACAACGATACCGTTGTCTTTGACATGTTTTACCGCACAAATCCCAGCGGCAGCTCCTACGCCATCACCTGCGGTTTGCAGCAGGTGATCGATTATGTAAAGAATCTGAGTTTTTCTTATGATGATATTGATTACCTCCGGGGTCTTCATATCTTCCGCGAGGACTTCCTGTCCTATCTGGCAGGTTTTCATTTCAGCGGCGATATCTATGCTATCCCGGAAGGAAGCGTGGTATTTCCAAAAGAACCGCTTATCAAGGTGATTGCGCCGATCATGGAGGCGCAGCTTGTGGAGACGGCCATTTTAAATATCGTCAACCACCAGAGCCTCATCGCGACCAAAGCGTCGCGGGTGGACTACGCTGCCGGCGGCGGCGTCATGGAGTTCGGCCTTCGCCGCGCACAGGGACCGGACGCCGGTACACTGGGAGCCAGAGCTGCCGTCATCGGCGGCTGTACCGGCACTTCCAATGTACTTGCCGGCGAATTATTCGGCATCCCGGTGCAGGGCACGCACGCTCACGCCTGGATCATGAGCTTTCCGGACGAGTATACCGCCTTCCACACGTACGCAAATATGTATCCGGACGCCTGCATCCTGCTTGTGGATACCTACGACACTTTAAAGTCCGGCGTTCCAAACGCCATCCGGGTATTTAAGGAGATGCGTGAAAAAGGCATTTCTTCCAAACTGTACGGCATCCGCCTGGACAGCGGCGATCTGGCCTATCTTTCCAAGAAGGCGAGAAAGATGCTCGACGAAGCGGGCTTTACCGATGCGATCATCTCCGCTTCCAGCGATCTGGATGAGTACCTGATCGACAGCCTGCGGACACAGGGCGCCGCCATCACCTCCTGGGGTGTGGGCACCAACCTGATCACTTCGGCGGACAATCCGGCCTTCGGCGGTGTGTACAAGCTGGCCGCCATCAAAAAGCAGGGAGAGAGCGAGTTCAGCGCCAAGATCAAAATCTCCGAGAATCCGGAGAAGATCACGAACCCGGGCAACAAGACGATCTTCCGTATTTACGACAATGAGACCCATAAGATCAAGGCGGACCTGATCTGCCTGGTGGGCGAGACCTACGATACATCCGAAGACCTGAAGATCTTCGACCCGATCTCCACCTGGAAGAAGTCCACGATCCCGGGCGGCACATACACCATGCGGGAACTTCTCGTACCGGTCTTCTTAAACGGACAGTGCGTCTACGAGTCCCCGGATACCATGAGCATCAAGGCAGTCTGCCAGCAGGAGCTTGATACCCTGTGGGATGAGAACCGTCGTCTGGTCAATCCGCAGACCGTCTATGTGGATCTGTCCCAGCCGCTCTTTGATCTTAAGCGGCAGCTTCTGGAAGACGGAAAACAATAGAGATTTCTTTTTAAAGTTTCTTTTTATCATCAACAAAAAACCGGTGAACCAAAAGGTTCACCGGTTTTTTGTTTTGGCTTTATACATGTATTTTTTGAGAGCGGCCCCGATGCCGCTCTCGTTTGGAGAAGGTATTTTGTTACGTTACTTAGCAACAAAATCTATAATGTATTGGGGGGGGTTACGCCTATTATAATAGCACCCGCCGCTTCTGAAGTGTGCATAAACTTTCTTTTTTTGTCCTGTTTTTTTTGTCTATTTCGTCATGCTGTCTGGAAGAATATCCCAAATCTTCTGACAATAAAAACAGCGGTACTCCCGCCGCAGCGCGATCCCCGCGGAATGTTTTCGTTGCACAGGAACATAATTGAACATAATTTTCTATATAACGAAAAAAGGATGGCAATTCCGAACGCCATCCTTTTTTGGAGAAGGTATTTTTGTTACTTATTGGGTGTAGCAAAAACTATATAATGTATTGGGGGGGTTACGCTATTATATTAGCATCTCCCCTCACTTAAGTGTGCACAAAAAATTATTTTTTTAACAAAAAAAATTGTGCAGGATAGAATGTTTTCGACAACGATTCGTTATATTATCTGAAATTCTACAGTCTTCACGCCAATTTTTTGTCTTTTTATCACAATCCCATGATTTTTCCCTGTTTTTACACCACTTTACAACAATATTGCATCCCTGTTTTAGAGCAAAAAAGTATCTCATTATACATTTCATGACTTATAATTAACAAAAAAAGAGCAGGCATCCCGCATAACCGGGATACCTGCGCACCCTCTGTGCAAAACGCACCTGCGGATCTCCGCAAAATATCGCCTGTTTTTAAGCCTCCGCATCCTGTACAGCAGGATGCTCGCGGTTTTCAAAAAGCGCCTCAAACTCTTCGCGATTGATACGTTCTTTCTCTATAAGCAGCGCCGCGCAGGCGTGGAGCACATCCATGTGTTCCATGATGATCCGTTTGGCGTCCTCGTAACACTCATCCACCAGTTTCTTTACCTCTTTGTCGATCTGGCTCGCCACTTCTTCGCTGAAGCTGCGGGAGTGTCCCAGATCTCTTCCGAGGAAGACTTCGTCCGTATTTTCTTCATAATTAATAAAGCCCAGCTTCTCAGACATACCGTACTGCGTGACCATCGCTCTCGCCGTGGCAGTGACGCTCTTGATATCCTGGGAAGCACCGGTAGTCACATCACCGAAGATCAGTTCTTCGGCGATCCTTCCGCCCATGCCGACCTTGATATCCTGGATCATCTTGCTCTTTGTGTTGAAGACATTGTCATTTTCCGGCAAAGGCATGGTGTAACCCGCCGCGCCAACGCCGGTCGGGATGATGGAGACGGTATAAACCGGTCCCACGTCCGGCAGCACATGGAACAGGATCGCATGCCCGGATTCATGATAGGCAGTGATCTTCTTCTCCAGCTCCGGAACAAGACGGCTCTTTTTCTCCGTACCGATTCCTACCTTAATAAATGCCTTCTGCACATCTTCCATCTTGATAAAGCGGCGGTCATTTCTCGCCGCCAGAATGGCCGCCTCATTCATCAGGTTCTCCAGATCCGCTCCGGAAAATCCCGGCGTCGTCCTGGCGATCTGATGCAGGTCCACATCCTGCGCCAGCGGTTTGCCCTGGATATGCACCCGGAGGATCTCCTCTCTTCCCTTCACGTCCGGACGGCCGACAGCTACCTTACGGTCAAATCGTCCCGGACGAAGGATGGCCGGGTCCAGAATATCCACCCGGTTGGTCGCTGCCATGACGATGATGCCTTCATTGACACCGAAACCATCCATCTCCACCAGCAACTGGTTTAACGTCTGCTCTCTCTCATCGTGGCCGCCGCCAAGACCGGTTCCTCTTCGTCTTGCCACCGCGTCGATCTCATCGATGAAAATGATACACGGGGAATTCCTCTTTGCCTCCTCGAACAGATCCCGGACTCTGGAAGCGCCGACGCCGACAAACATCTCCACGAAGTCCGAACCGGAAATACTGAAAAACGGTACGTCCGCCTCTCCTGCCACCGCTTTGGCGAGGAGCGTCTTTCCGGTACCCGGAGGGCCCACTAAAAGAACGCCTTTTGGAATCCTGGCGCCCACTTCGATGAACTTGCCGGGATTCTTCAGAAAGTCCACGATCTCCTTGAGTTCTTCCTTCTCCTCCTGAAGACCGGCCACCTGGTTAAACTGCACTTTTTTCACATGCGGGTCCTGCATCTTGGCGCGGCTTTTGCCAAAATTCATCATTTTTCCGTTGCCGCCGCCTCCTGCCGCCCGGCCCATCATCAGGAACATGAAGACAAACATGACGATGATGACCAGCACATACGGAAGAAATACCGCCAGAAATCCACCGGCACGGCTGACATTGGACACCACGCAGGTGACCTGATGCTCTCTGGCATCTGCCTCCGCCTCATTGACGTCTGTCACATAGAAGGAAGTCTCCTCCCCGTTCGTAAACTCCACATGTACCGTTCCCGTAGGAACCTCCTCATTCTGTGCGATCTCTATGGATGCGATCTCGCCCTGCGTCAGATCCTGCTCAAACTGCGCGTAGGTATATGCCTCCCCGTTCGCATTCATATTCCTGTTCATATAATAGCTTGCAAAGGAATAAATCAGCAGTATGACGATAAAAAAGACGAGAAAATTCTTAAAGTTTTTACCCAACGATTTCTCCTTTCCTCTCCGGTTCTGCCTCCGCTTCCTCTCCGGAGACATCCGGTTCTACAATTCCGATAAATGGAAGATTTCTGTATTTCTGCGCATAATCAAGACCGTAGCCCACCACAAACTCATCCGGAATATCAAAACCCAGATAATCGATCTGCACATCCACCTCGCGGCGGTCCGGCTTATTGAGAAGCGCGCAGAGCCGAATGCTCTCCGGATTCCTCTGTTTTAACACAGGGATCAGATAATGCAGTGTGCGCCCGGAGTCAATGATGTCCTCCACAATGATGACCTCTTTTCCTTCCATGGAATCATCCAGATCCTTTTTGATGCGGACGATCCCTGAACTGCTGGTGGCATTGCCATAGCTGGACACCTGCATAAAGTCCAGAGAAACCGGAACGGTGATATGTTTTGCCAGCTCACAGGCAAAGAACACGCCTCCCTTTAAGATACAGATCAGATGTACTTCTTTTCCTGCATAATCTGTGCTGATCCGCTCACCCAGTTCCTTAATCTTATCGATCACTTTCTCCTCCGGTATGAGCACGCTGATTTTATCGGCCATTGTTTTTCCTCCATTTCTCTTTCTGCAATGTTTCTCTGTCCGGACGACCAGAACCCTCCTGGTGTCCGGCTCCACCCTGTACGCCTCGCTGATCCTCCCGCCGGTCACCCAGAGTATGTGGGACCCTTCCGCCAGAAGAATCTTTGTATCCCGTTCCCCCGCGGGAACCTTTTCATCAATAAAATAGCGCCGCAGGGTTTTGTGGCGTCCCTCTTTGTCTACAACAAAATAATCGCCGGCTTTCCGGCTTCTTAAACAAAGAGTACTTTTTATTTTATCATAATCAAAGTATTTCACACAATCATTTTTTTCGATATAACCGCCCTGAAACGGTCTGATCTGAAAGGAAATGTGTCCGGTCCCCGGCAGCAGGATCTCCTGACTTCCGGTTCGCTCCAGTCTTTCCATATCTACCCACCGGACTGCCGATTCTTCTGCCCGCGCGCTTTGCCGCTGTCTTTTCTTCCAGGCTTCCCTTCGCATGAGGAGAACGCCCTTTTCTGTCCGCTCTGCTGTCAGACCACACGGCAACTCCCGGTACTTTCCCGCCTTTTTGTCAAGGAGGCTCAACAGCTGCTCCACGTGCAGCGCCGTGATATCTCTCTGACTGCCCGCCATCTGCGCGAGCATCCGGCGGGCCGTTTCCTTCCTCTCAACCGGGTGCAGCCGCGCCGCAGCCTCTTTTGGCAGCAGCAGGGCGTCCTCCAGGCAGACCACCGTCTGTCCGTATATTTTCTCAAACACCGGCTCCAGATAATCCATAAGCTCCGCTGCCTGTCCGGACAACTGTCCCAAATGCTCCACGGCCCGGGCATTGACCGCCTGCAGGTCCGGAAGCAGGCGCAGGCGGATATAGTTTCTACTGTAGCTGTCATCCCGGTTGCTGCTGTCCTCCTCATATGATTGTCCGAGCGCCTGCAGCATCCGGACGATCTCTTCTTTTTCCAGACAGAGCAGAGGACGGATGAGCGCACCGTTGACCGGGCGGATGCCGGAAAGCCCCCGTATCCCGGTCCCCCTCGCCATCCGGAATAAGACCGTCTCCGCCAGATCATTTTTATGATGAGCCACCGCGATCTTGTTGCAGTTCCACTTCTCAGCAAACGTGGCAAAACAGTCGTAGCGAACAAGCCTCCCCGCTTCCTCCAGCGAGCAGTGCCTGCGTTTCGCTTCCGCCGCCACCTCTTTTTTCACCGCCGCAAAAGGAACCTGCCATTTCGCGCAGAGCTCCCCGGCAAAGGCTTCGTCCCTCTCCGCTTCCTCTCCGCGGAGCAGATGATTGATATGCAGGGCAAACAGCCTGATCTGCATTTTTTCCCGCGCCGCCAGAAGATACCGCAGCAAAAGCACGGAGTCCGCGCCGCCGGACAGACCAACGAGAATCGCGTCGCCGTCCGCGAGCATATCGTTTTCTCTGACGAAGCTGTCGATTTTTTCCCACATGACCGGATTTGTCGTCCTTTCTTTTGATTTGCAGGCTATCTGTAACCTGATCTTCTGTACCATTCTGACAAAAAGCCATCTTCCCATCCGCTCCGTATGACTTCGCAGAACATTTTTTATTGCACAGGGGATCGATTTCCCGGACGGTAAAAATCCCGGACAACAGCTACCAGCACGGTCCTGTCGTCGTCATGATCCTCTTCCGGCGCCGCCTTCATGAGTTCTTCCGCGAACCGCTGCGCGCTTCCCGGCCGGATGCCGAGCAAAATCTCCTCCATGGAAGGTCTGCCCGCCGTCGTCTCAAAATTCAGCATCCCGTCGGAGAGCATGATCACCATGTCCCCATCATACAGCTTTTTGCTGTGAATATCAAATCGCTGTTCCGTCAGACAGCCCGGCGGCAGCCCGGAGGGAAGAATGCGCTCCACCGACTGTCTGTGCCGAATAAAGGTCGCCGTCCCTCCCGCTTTCAAAAGCCGGAGCGTCCCTGTCTGCAGAGAAATGACCGCGGCGTCCAGCGTGGCGTACTCCGCCTTCTCCCTGCCGAGGAGAACATCGTGAAGGATCTCCAGCGCGTATTCCTCATGAATCCCCGCTTCCAGCATCGTCTCAAACGCCTCGATCAGTTGTCTGCTGTCTCTGCCGGCACTCTCCCCGACACCCATACCGTCGGAGAGCAGCATCACCGCCTTCTTCTTATTATAATTTGTAAAAGAAAAGGTATCGCCGCAGACCGTCTCCCCTTTCTTGCTGCGGCGGCTCACACCGAAGCTTACCTGAAAGCCGCCCTCCTCCACAAAAGAAATCCGGCTTCCGCCGGAACGCACCCAGGTATCTCCATCCGCACAGCGAAAGGCTCTGCCGTAAACACCGGCAAGCGCCCGCAGCACACCGGTCACCTTCCTCGAACCGGCGACGGGCCGCAGGGAGAGAGTGACGGTAAAAATCCCTGCCTCATCTGTATATTCCCGGGCGGAAAGCAGCCGGAAACCACGGCGAAGAAGCGAAAGTGTGAGCCGGCGCTTTTTCAGCCCCGTCACCTCCGTCCCGTCGGACAGAAGGCGTCTGCACTCCTGCATGAGCATGTACTGGGATACCAGCTGTTTTTTCATTACCTGCCGGAGTCCGCCGAGCTGCCGTTCCCAGCAATGGTTCTGATAGAGCATCCGGAACAGCCACATCATTTCCTCCATAAAGGGCTGAAAATAGACACACTGTTTCCGAAATATCCCGGACGCCATCCGGCCGTCCACCCGGTTTTCCTTTGACGCCTGCTCCAGGATCGCCGCGATCTCACGAAACGTTTTTTCTTTATTTACACCAAAACATTCTCTGTATTTGGGGCATCGCCGGCAGACATCCTCCGTCAATGTCGTATATATGTATTCCGTCCCCCTCCGGGATAATACCGGCCGGCTGCCGCTTCCGGACTCGGAAAGCCGCAGGAGTTCCCGCAACGATTCCTCGAACATCCGCAGGCGGTCCAGTACCTCACCTTCCGGGGAGAGCGCTGTTTTCTTCTCTTTCATAATCCACCCCCACATCTTCTCTGCTATTATATAGAGACGGGGGAAATTCGTTTGTCAAAAGCTGTCATGCTCTTTCAGAAATGCAGAATCTTCTGCTGATCTGCCTTGCCGTACAAAAAGAAAAAAGGCCCTTTCGGACCTTCGGATAAATAGTAGCGGGAACTGGATTTGAACCAGCGACACCACGGGTATGAACCGTGTGCTCTAGCCAACTGAGCTATCCCGCCGCACTCAACGAGCGATATCATACCACAAAAACCGATGCGGTGTCAACTGTTTTTTTCACTTTTTTATAACAGTTTGGCCATGCGCCTGAAAACGTAAAAAGCAACGCCGAAAGTTTCCTTTTGTAAGAACTTTCACTCTTCCGAAATGTCATGGCTGATCTCCGGCATCTTCTTCTGAGCCCTCTGCGTCTTCTCCGGCGTCTTCTTCCGGACTTTCTGTACTTTCTCCGGCATCTCCCTCCGAAGAACTTTCCGCAGTGTCCCCGGTTGTCTCCTGCGGCGCCGCTCCGGTCGTCTCTTCGGCATCGCCGTTTTCCGACTGTTGGAGGGAATACTCGTCTTCGTCGATCATGCCCAGACGCTCTCTGGCCATCTTCTCCTTAAACTCCGGAGAATCCATGTTGGTCCGCTCCTCTTCCAGACTCTTGTTGGTCTCCTTGATCTCCTTGATCTCCGTGTTCAGCTCATCGACGGTCTCCTCCAGAACGGCCGCCCGCCGCCGCTGACTCTGGCAACCGAAAGCGATGGCGACCAGAATGACCACGGCGCACATCAGCACCAGCACGGACTTCTTCGTAAAAAAGCGCTTCCGGAATCTCTCATTAAACTGTTTGCTGTTTTTTCTCTTTTTCTGCTTCATGCGCTCACCTGTCTGTACTTCCCGCCCGGCATGTCGGGCTGTTATTTTCTGCTTCTCACTATTTTAACGGTTCTCTTTATTTTTTTCAACGTCTTTAAAAGAGAATTCACAATTATTTTCGCCGGAAATAATAAGAAAGATACCGCCGTTCGCAGCAGGCGGACGACCGCCCCCACGAAGAACTCCATCGCCTTTTCCACCGGGATCCCCAGACCGAAAAAGTAGAGCGCCGCCCCGGCAGCCAGTCCGAAAAGGACATAGAAGCGGACGCTTCCCTGGTTGTAGATCTGAAACAGGAGAAACAGTCCGGCTGCCGCGCTGATACAGAAAATGATGTCCTCCAGATGCACCGTCCGGTTTTTGTGGGATATTTTCTTTCGGATGGCGCGGAAAAAATCATACCATATTCCAAGGAGAACACCGTAAAGGGCGCTGATAAAAAACAACTCTGCCTGTTGTGTGATGATCTCTGCCATATCAGCGGAACAGTCTCCGCATGATCCCTCCCTTCTCGCCTCTGCCCGGGCCACTGTCCGAGTAAAGAAAGCTGTCCACAAGCCCCTCGATCTCCACCTCTCCCTTTTCCACCGTCAGTCTGGTCACATGCAGGCCGTCTCCATGGATGGCAAGGATCCCCTGCTCCGTATCCAGAAGGATCTCATTCAGGTCAAAGGAAATAACCTCCTTCACCCCGCTGATGATACCGCTGCTCCGATTAAACAGCGATATCTTGTGATTCTTCATAATACGCTCTTCCATGTAGCCTCCGTTTTCCTGAAACTTCATTGCCATGTCCGCCCCCGCTTTTAAGATTTATTTCATACTTATGCCGGCCCCGGGAGTGACATGCATACCGGCTCCAAATTTCCCGTCCGTCCGCCGTCGGGGAAGGCAGATCCGCTCTTTTTCGCTTTCTCAGAGCCATGGAAAAAGTTTTACGGATATCTCCTTGACAAATAAAGCGGAAACCGTTATAACTATGGAAGTAAATAGAGTCTATACGGATTTTACGACTGAATATCAGGAGGATGAATCATGAATAAAACAGAATTAGTTGCAGCAATCGCCGAGAGAACAGAACTGACCAAAAAAGACGCTGATAACGCTTTAAAGGCATTCATTGATGTAGTTGGAGATGAGCTGAGCAAGGGTGAAAAGGTTCAGCTGGCAGGCTTTGGCACATTTGAAGTTGCAGAGCGCGCAGAACGTGAGGGTATCAACCCGAGAACCAAAGAGACCATCACCATCCCTGCTTCCAAGTCTCCGAAGTTCAAAGCTATGAAGGCATTAAAGGAGAAAGTGAACAACTAATACACTCCTTTGCCACGGAGGTGTATCTTTTATGAGACTGGATAAGTTTTTGAAGGTTTCCCGCCTGATCAAGCGGCGCACCGTAGCCAATGAGGCCTGCGACGCCGGTCGGGTTCTCGTAAACGGCAAGGCCGCCAAGGCCAGCCTGAACGTAAAAAGCGGCGATATCCTTGAGATCCAGTTCGGCAACAAGAGTGTGAAGGCCGAGATCCTGGACGTCAAAGACACCGCCAAAAAAGAGGAAGCCAGAGAGCTGTTTCGATATTTATGATCGTGCGATCCGGGTACAGTGAACAGGCAGGCTGACAACAGCGCTGCTCAATCATGATTCGCTGTACCCGGATTTTATTTTGCAGTTACACATTCACCTGCCGTCCCAGAAACTCTGCCGCGATGGCGGCGACTTTCCGTTCCAGCTCACCCAGGCGGCGTCCCGGCTCCTTCGCCTGCAAAAAGACGGCGCCCAGAATCTCCCCGCTGCTCCGGATCACCGAAAAAATCTGGTCTCCACCTGCCTCCATCCCTTCCACCACAGGGATAAACCGGCTCCGCTCTGAGACCGGAAGCTGTTCGTCCCTGTCGTCCAGGATTCGTTCCAGGCGTTCGCTGATACTCTGTCCCCTTATCTTTCCGAGGCCGCCCGCGGCGGCGATGACCTTCTCCCTGTCCGTGATGATGGCGCAGGCGCCGGTCTGCTGCACCATGCACTCGGCATATTCCTCAGCCAGGGAGGAAAACTCGGAAAAAGGGAGGTACTTTTTTAAGATAATACCGCCTTCCTGATCCGTGTAGATCTCCAGAGGCATCCCTTCCTTCACCTTCAGAGTTTTTCTTATCTCTTTTGGGATCACGATTCGTCCCAGATCGTCTATTCTGCGTACAATCCCTGTCGCTTTCATCTTGCATTTACCTCCATCGTTGTCTATATGACCCGTACAGCCCCTTTTGGAAAGGAAAATACCGCCCGGGTTCGCTCTGCTTTTTGTGGTTTCGACCAAAAATAGTATGAGCCGATACAGGTATTTTATACTAAAAGTTTATCCGGACACCGGAACAGCACGCTGTCCGCCGCAAAGAGAAAAACGCAGGCGACGTTTTATTTTTCCGACGGATGCACAACCTTGTAATTGTCAAAACAGAGGGAGGCGTCATAATAGATCTTATCCTTCTCGGCAAGCTTCGCCATGCCGTGATGCGCCTCCACCACATTGACCGTGCAGTTATACGGCACATGCCCCTGCCAGAAGTCCAGCCGGTTCTCATAGAGTGGGTTCAGCATGGCGCGCATGGCGCAGCCGTGGGTCGATATCAGGATCGTCTTATCCTCATACTCCGGATTATGTATCACTTCCTGCAGAAACTCCGCCGTCCTGTCACAGACATCCGCCACACTCTCCCCGTCCGGAGAGCCCGCAAAATGCAGCGCGTCTGTCAAAAACAGATTATAATTCTCATCCGGAATCTCATAATTGCGCTCCGTGCAGCCAAGACCTTCCCAGCTGCCCCAGTCGATCTCCCGGATCCGGTCGTCCAGAATGACCGGAATCTTTCTCCCGTAATACCGCTCCGACGGTTCCGCCATCAGTGCGCCGGTCTCCCTCGCCCTCTGAAGCGGACTGCTGATGATCAAATCGAAAGGCACTTCCTTTAATGCCTCTCCTGTGATGCGCGCCAGCTCCCTGCCATTTTCATTTAAGGGGATATCCGCGCAGCCCTGCAGACGCCCGTCCGCATTCCATTTTGTCTCCCCGTGTCTTATTACATAAAGCAGCATTCCTTCTGCCTCCTTTTCCTGAACTGTCTTCATTTTATAGTACATTTTTCCACAAAGTCAATAGCTTTCTTTCCCCGCCGAAAATGCCGAAAGCACGTATCGCATCTTGCAAATTTCTGTGCTATCCCTTACAATAACAGCGGAAAGATTTTATCAGGGGTTATCATATGTTATTACATTATAAAATGCGGTATAAAACGCGGCGCACCGGCCCGGATCCTGTCCCCCGGAGGAGCCGCCGTTTTTTCCGGTTTTCTTACATTTTTAAATATCGTTTCCTGCTGCCGTTTTTTTTATGCGCCCTGTTGTTAAGCGGCTGCGGCAGCGGCGCTTCCCCCGGAGCGAAGACCGGCGGCGAAGCGGATGATGACAGTATCACCGCCTTTGCGCCCGCCGTGCTCGTTCCCACTGCGGACGGCAGGGAGACCATCGGCAACGATTCCGTGACAGTGGACATTTCCAACACAGCAAAAGGCTATATCATGGCCTCGTATCACGGGAGCGCCCCGCAGGTGAACATCCAGCTCACCGGCCCGGACGGCGTGTCCTATCTGTATTTTATCAGTGAAAAAGACACTTACACGGCGATGCCGCTGTCTTCCGGGGACGGCTCCTACATTGTGGAGATTTACGAACAGATGGACGGAGATATGTACAGTCTGCTTTTGTCCGACGTCATTGAAGTGACATTGGAAAATGAGTTCACGCCGTTTCTCTACTCCAACCAGTTCGTTTATTTCACGGAGGACACCCGTGCCGTTCAAAAAGGCAGAGAACTGGCGCAGGGCTGCGCCTCCGATCTGGATATCACCACCGCGATCTATCATTTTGTCATCAACAATACCGAATATGACTATGACAAGGCCGCCACGGTCACTTCGCCGTATTATCCCGATGTGGATGAGACGATGGATACGGGGAAAGGCATCTGCTTTGATTATTCCGCGCTCATGTGCACCATGCTGCGCACACAGGGCATTCCCTGCAAACTGAACATCGGCTATGCCGGAGACGTCTACCACGCCTGGATCAGCGTGTATTTAAAGTCTGTCGGCTGGGTGGACAGCCTCATTCAGTTTGACGGCAAAAACTGGAGCATGATGGACCCGACCATGGCGTCCACCAGCAAGGATTCCTATGATCCGTCGAAGGAAGAGTACACCGTCATGTTCCAGCGGTAACTTCAAACATAACCGCAGCAACCCGTTTACATATGTTTTCTATTTTCAAAGAAAATGTGACAAGAAACAGGAGGATATCACATATGGACAAACCAAACCGCCTCTTAAACAAAACCGCGCCCGGAAGCGCCTCTGCGTACCCGGATAAAAAACATCTCTGGTACCGGGAGCTGTTTGTGCTGTTTTATCTCGGCATGTTTGCCGCCTCATTTTTAAACCGGCCGTTTCCTGACTCGCGGGCCGTCTCCCTCCTCATAAAAGGAGCAGAACTTTTATATGCGCCCGGTATGATCTTTGCCGCCGGCTGCCTGATGGGAGCGCAGGACGCTTCCCGGAAAGATTTCAGAAAAAATACGCTGCGAAAAGCATTGTACTCAATCCTGCTTTTCTACACCGTCGGCTTCCTGAATGAGATCCTCATCAATGAGCGAGCCGTTTTTGCCACGATCAAAGACCTGCTGGCTGTTCTGCGGATTCCGGGCCGGGCTTCCATTTTCCTGACCCTGAGCGTGCTGTTTCTGCTCTGCAGCTTCTGCTGGCCATGGGTGGAAAAATGTCTGCGGTCCCGCCCTCTGCGGCTCTCCGTCTGCCTTGTGGGATTTCTGTTCACCTTCCTCCCGGAAGGGATCCTCGGCTACGGACTGGTGGGCGTCTTTGTGGGCGCAGACCGCCTTGCCGCCGTACCGCTTTTTCCGTATCTTTTCGCCTTCTTCGGAGGCGTACTGACTGCCCGGAGACTGCGTGCGGCTGCTGACAATACGGATTCTTATCCCGCACCGGCACAGATTCTCTCCGCCTGCTGCTGCCTGCTCATCCCGTGCGTGGTTCTTCTCGTCGTGGGAGCGGGACTCGCTCTGCTTCACAGGAATGAACCGGCAACCACCTTGCTCGGAACCGGCGGCGCCGGATTCTGTCTTCTTGTGAGCGCCTTTCTCCTGCCTCTGTATCGGGCAGTGGAGACCTTTGTCCTGGCAGTTCTCTCCCGCCTGAGAGAGTTCTGTCAGGCTGTCAGCCGACGCCGCGAGAAAAACCGGGCGCTGGATATTTTTCTGTATTATGTGGGATATACCATCCTGTTCCTCATCATGGCCTATTTCGTCTTTGTCCCGTACATAGAAGGAGAGCGGACGCTCATCTGGTCTGTGGACGGTCTGGGACAGTATGTGGCAAAGGCACATCAGTTTGTCTCCTACGTGCCTTCCGTCATACAGGATATCCTGCACGGCAACTTTGACTTTCAGCAGTATGACTTTACGAGAGGACTTGGTTCCACCATCTCCATCAGCTTCGAGCCGGTGTACTGGCTGTATCTTCTCTTCAATCCTTCTCAGGTGGAGACTGCCTACAGCCTGCTGATCATCCTGCGGTATTTCCTTGCGGGAGCCAGCATGTCCGCGCTCGTGCTGTATTTCCGGCGTTCCCACTATGCCGCCTACGTTGCCAGCATGGTGTACGCCTTTTCCGGCTACGCGATCTACGCCGGAACGAGACACGGACAGTTTCTCTCCCCGCTGATGCTGCTCCCGATCCTGGTCATTGCCATGGAGCAGCTTATCACAAAGAAGAAATGGTATCTCCTCACCGTATTCACCGCGATCTCTCTGCTGTGTACGTATTATTTCTTATATATGAACACGATCGCCCTCGGTATCTATTACGTGACTAGGATTCTCTGCACGAAAGAATACCGGAACATCAAAACATTTTTTACCAGAGGACTTATCATCGTCGGCAGCTATATCCTGGGCGTCGCCATGGGAAGTATCTCCATCTTCACGTCCTTTGGCAATTACATCGGCTCCAGCCGGAGCGGCGGCAGCTCTCTCTCTGATTTTCTGACCGCCACACCGCTGTTTTACCAGAAAGACTGGATCGCCGACTTTTTTGTTTCTTTCCTCTCCGACTCCTTCAGTCCGGGACTCTGGCTGAAACTCGGCTTCGCGCCGGTCGCTGTTCTGGCTCTGGTGCTGCTGTTTACGAGGAAAAATAAAAAAGAACTGAAACCGCTGTTTATCATCTTCACCTTTTTCTGCCTGTTTCCGGTCTTCGGATATATTTTCAGCGGATTCAGCAGCGTCACCAACCGCTGGTGCTACATTTATGCTGCTGTCATCGCCTTCATCCTGGCAGAGAATCTGGAGAACTTCACCAGACTGACCGCCCGTGAGATGCAGCTCATGCTGGGGCTGGTCTGCCTGTACGCCGGCATCATCTTTTTCTCCACCAAGTACCGCTCGGACAAGGTCCTGGCTGTATTCGGACTGCTGGCGCTGACCACCGCCCTGCTGCTGGTCATCAACAACGATAAGATCTCCATCTCAAAGAAGGCGGCAAAGAATGCCATCTTTGCCGTCACGATGGCAGCCGTCGTTTTCAACGCCAACTTCTTCTTCCTCACGGATTACGAGGAGGAGAGCCATCTGGAAAACTACGTAAAACCCGGCAAGTCTGTCGACAACATGTCCCGGACCGCCCTCAAATATCTGGACCGCGTGGACGATGATGCGGACGGGCAGGAAAACGGTTTTTACCGGAGTACCAACCTGAAAACGTACGGGGATGTCCGTTCCACAAGTCTGATCTACGGTTATCATGATATCTCCACATTTACCAGCACCTTAAACGGCGCCATCGTGGACTATAACCGCGCCATGGGCAACAGCGACTGGACGATCGTGAGCATTTACAGCTACAACGCCCGCGCCTACATGCACACCCTTGCCAGCGTCCGCTACCTGGGCACTGCCAGCGATGTGAAGATCTCGGTGCCTTACGGCTACAAAAAGGTGTTTGACCGGGAGGGCCGGAAGAGAACTTATGAGATCTACGAAAATCAGTACGCCCTGCCGCTTGGCTATACGTACGACACGGTCACCAGCGAGTCCGATGCGGAGGATCTCTCCGCCGCGCACAAGCAGGAGCTTACCATGCTCTCCGCCATTGTGGAGGATGACGCCGTGGAAAAAAATGCAAATCTCACGACGGCAGATCCCGATTCCCTGCCTCTGACCGCCGAGAAGCTGCCGATCACCAAAATCAAACCGGGCAAAGGCGTGACGGTGAAAGATGGCGAGATCATCATTCCGGAAGGCGGCGGCATCGTCAACTTTACCTTTGAGGGCAGACCGAATTCGGAAACATATCTGTCCCTGCGCGGCGACCTGTACGCGCCAAAGGATGCTTCCGAGCATCTTCTGAAAACACAGGTGAAAGCCGAGAATATGAGCTATGAGCACCGGTTCCAGATTGATTCCTACGCCACCGGACAGGAAGAATATCTCTTCAATCTGGGCTACAATGAAGATGCGCTCACCAAATGCCGGCTGAAGTTCAAGGGCGGCGGCACTATCCGCTTCGATGAGCTGTGCATTTACACACAGAGCATGGAAACGTATCCGGAGCGGGTCGCAGCCCTGCGGGAAAATTCTCTGGAAAATGTAAAAACGGACACCAACACCGTCACCGGAGACATCACTGTGGACAGTGACAAGATGCTCGTGATCACACTTCCTTACCAGCGCGGCTGGACGGCATGGGTGGACGGCGAAGAGGTCGATATCCAGAAGGTCAATTATCAGTACATGGGTCTGAACCTGTCCGCAGGAGAGCACAGCATCCGCCTGCATTATCAGCAGCCGGGTCTGAAATATGTCCTTCCTGTCACCGCGTCGGGCGCAGGCGTGTTCGTGTGCATCATCCTCTTTAAATTCGTCCGGAAACGCCGCGGCAGCAGCCGGAGAAAGGGTATACAACGCTGAGGAAATTTGCTATAATACCCTCAGCTATCCGTCTTCCGGACAGCCTGACAGACAGCAGAACTGTATCGATAAAGAAAAAGAAGGATTGCGTATGATTAATTTTAATATTCCACCCTGCGCTCCGAAGGCTTCCGAGTACATGGCGCAGGCGATCAACAATCACAAGATCAGCGGCGACGGCGCTTTTACCGCCCTGTGCAGCCGCTGGATAGAAGAACATACCGGCACGGCGAAGGCTCTTCTCACCACCTCCTGCACACATGCGACGGAGATGGCCGCCCTCCTTGCGGATATCCGCCCGGGCGATGAGGTCATCATGCCTTCCTACACTTTTGTGTCAACCGCGGACGCCTTTGTGCTGCGCGGCGCCACCGTTGTCTTCGTGGATATCCGTCCGGATACCATGAATATTGATGAGACAAAGATTGAGGACGCCATCACCGACAAGACAAGGGCCATCGTTCCGGTCCACTACGCCGGCGTCTCCTGCGAGATGGACACGATCATGGATATCGCCGCCCGGCATCATCTCCTGGTCATCGAGGACGCCGCGCAGGGCGTCATGGCAAGCTACAAGGGCAGAGCTCTCGGCAGCATCGGCGATTACGGTTGCTTCAGCTTCCACGAGACCAAAAACTACAGTATGGGAGAAGGCGGCTGCCTTCTGATCAAAGATAAAGATAACATCGAGCTGGCGGAGATCATCCGGGAGAAGGGCACGAACCGCAGCAAGTTCTTCCGGGGACAGATCGATAAATATACATGGGTGGAGCCCGGCTCCTCCTATCTGCCGAGCGATCTGAATGCCGCTTATCTCTGGGCGCAGCTGGAGATCGCCGACGAGATTTATGCGGACCGCATGGCTTCCTGGAATCTCTACAACGAGACACTGGCCCCTCTTCAGGAGGCCGGCTATCTCTCCCTTCCGACCATACCGGAGGGCTGCGTGCACAACGCGCATATGTACTATATCAAGGCTAAAGATCTGGAAGAACGCTCTGCATTGATCCGTTTCCTGAAAGAAAACGATATCTCCACCGTCTTCCATTACATTCCTCTTCACAGCGCGCCTGCCGGAAAGAAGTACGGCCGCTTCCACGGAGAGGACAGATACACGACCAGCGAGAGCGAACGGCTTCTGCGTCTTCCACTCTACTACGGTCTTGAAAGAGAAAAAGTATTGACAGTCTGCCAGAAGATCAGGGAATTTTACACCCGCTAAACTGCCCTTTTTCAGCAGTTTTATCATCATGTGCCTTACGGATACTCCCGCCTGTGCCGGGAGTTTTCGCGTAAGCCGGGACATTTCCTTACATCTGCGGCAGCAGGAGGAACTACTGTGTTACATTCCATTATCATACCCTGTTATAAATCATCCCGGACCATCCGCAAAGTCGTGGAGATGACTGCGGAAGAACTTGAGAATCTCGGGATTTCCGAATATGAATTCATTCTGGTGGATGATTATTCTCCTGACGGGGGCGCCACACTTGACGAGCTTCGCGCGCTGGCAAGAGACCACGCTTTCGTCAAAGTGATCTCTCTCGCCAGAAATTCCGGTCAGCACAACGCGGTGATGGCCGGTCTTAATTATGCCTCCGGCGAGCTTCTGATCGCCATGGACGACGATATGCAGACCCATCCTTCCCAGCTCAAATATCTGCTGGCAGAGATCGGGAAGGGCTATGATATCGTTTACGGCTACTATCCGGAAAAGAAACATTCCGTTTTCCGGAACTTCGGCAGTTTTATCAACTACATCACCGTCCGCATCCTCATCGGCAAGCCGAAGGATATGCGGACATCCAGCTACTGGGTTATCCGGCGTTTCGTGCGGGACTATGTCGTACAGTACAAAAGCCCGTACACCCACCTGCAGGGACTGTTCCTGCGGACCACCCGGAATATCAGCTGTATTCCCATCAAACATTTTGAACGGGAAGTGGGCGAGTCCGGTTACACGTTAAAGAAGCTGCTGCAGCTGTGGTCCAACATCATGGGATACTCTGTCATCCCTCTCCGGATGGCCACCTACTGCGGATATTTCTTTTCTATTTTGAGTATCCTCGGCGCAGTGATCGTCGTCATCCGCAAACTTATCAACCCTGCCATGGCACTGGGCTGGCCTTCCGTCATGTGCGCCATCTGCTTTTTCTCCGGGATCATCATGCTCTTCCTCGGACTGATCGGGGAGTATCTGGGCCGGATGTTCCTGGGCATGAACCGGCAGCCGCAGTATGTGGTAAAAAAGATCTACGATCACGCTGAAATGACCGCCCACGGCGACACATCTGATGATTCGGAACATGCGATTTGTGGCAACAGGATATCCGATGATTCCGAAAATAAGATTTACGAAAATGTAACTGCAAAATAAAATATATACAAACCAACGGGCTGACATTGTTCATTTTTACACCAAAAACATAAAGAAACGTGTCAGTATACTACCTTTACAGGAGGGAAAACTGTGACAAAAATTATGATACTGGGAGCCGGCATCTACCAGGTTCCCCTGATTGAAACTGCAAAGAAAATGGGGCTTTACACCATTGTCGTCAGTATCCCCGGCAATTACCCCGGATTCGCCCTGGCCGACAAAGTGTATTACGAAAATACAGTGGACGAAGATAAGATTCTTGAGATTGCAAAAAAAGAGCGCATCAAAGGGATTGTCACTTCAGGAACCGACGTCTGCATGAAAACCGTCGGCAGGGTTTGCGATGCCATGGGACTGAACGGTCTCTCCTACGAGGCTTCCAAGGTCGCCGTGGACAAAATGCTGATGAAGAGCCGCTATGAAGAGTACGGTGTCCGCACCGCCCGCTTCCGCAGGGTCTCTTTTTCCGACCCGGATATCCGGAAAACGATCCGTGATCTGAACTTTCCGCTCATTTTCAAATCGGTGGATTCCTCCGGAAGCCGCGGTATCATCCGCGTAAATTCTTCCGATGAGTTTACTTCCTCCATGGATTATGTCCGTGAAAATACCCGCAAAGATTATTTTCTGGTGGAAGAATTTATCGAGGGCGAGGAGTTCGGCGCGCAGGCGTTCGCCTATGACGGCAACGTCTCTTTCATCCTCCCGCACGGCGATTATGTTTATCACGGTGACACCGGCGTTCCGATCGGACATTACGCGCCGTATGTCCTGCCTGAGGAGGTAGTGGAAGACGCCAAGATCCAGCTCCGCCGCGCGGTAAAGGCGATGGGTCTTGATAACTGCGCCATCAACGCGGACTTTATCCTGAAAAACGGTAAGACTTATGTTCTGGAGATCGGCGGCCGCTGCGGCGCCACCTGTCTGGCTGAGCTTGTTTCTATTTATTATGGATTTGACTACTATGAAAAGATCATCCGGACCGCTCTGGACGAGGACCCGGATTTTAACTTTAAAAAACCGCACACGCCGAACGCCAGCCACCTGCTCATGAGCGACAAAGACGGCGTGATCCGTTCCATAGAGAATCTCAATGAACCAGACGATAATATCTGTGAAGTTCATTTTGATTATAAACCTGGCGACGAGGTGCACAAGTTCCATGTGGGACCGGACCGGATCGGACATATCATCGCCAAAGGGGAGACTCTGGAAGAAGCCCAGGATCTTCTTTTTAAGGCAATGGATAATATCAAGATAGAAGTGGAATAAATTCTCAAAGGGGCAGCCACGTCAATGACCGGGCGATGATCATTGACGCGGCTGCCCCCTGTTTATCTCTTCTTTTTGATTTTCCTGAGCATTGCTTTTATCATCTCTTGTTCCCAATCATCTTAAGCATTGCTTTTATCATTTCTTCTTTTTGATCATTTTGAGCACCGCTTTCATCTGCGGATAAAAGATCTTCAATGCCACGAGCAGCACAACAAGAATCACCATATACCGGAGATACCACGGCACATAATAGAGTCCCATGGTGGCAAGGTTTACAACAAGATAGAGCAGCGATATCTTTACCGTCTTTCCGAGAGGTACGATGACCATGCCGGTAATTTTGTGTTCCAAGAATCCCTGCAGAAGGAGAAGCGCAAAATAGCTGACTGCCATCATGTATGCCGCCGACAGATAGCCGAAGGCCATGATACCGATGTAACCGATCACAAGGTTCAATATCATGGCGCCGATAGTACCCATGGCAACATACTGTGTCCGCTTATAATAGTTTTGCACAGCCGAATAGCTGTAGCTGTAAAAACGGAACAGGGTTCCCGTTACCAGCGGCGCGATCAGCCACACCGCAGCGCGGTATCTCTCTCCGCCCAGAATAAAGATCTCCTCCGGCGCCAGCACGACCAGCAGCCAGGATAAGAGTCCGAACATATGCATGACGATGGTCCAGGGCTTCTCCACCTCGTCCGCCTCTTCTCTGGCGATCTTTTCATAGAGCCAGGGAATCCAGGCATTCCACACCGAATCCTCCAGGATCCAGACAACATAGGACACCGTCATTCCGATGGAAAAGATACCGGCAGCCGTATCTCCCACGATCTTCCTGATGAGGATCCGGTCAGACTGATTCATGATCTGCACGGAAAGCGCCTCCGGAATGAGCGGCAGACTGAATGCCAGACCATACTTCCAGTATTTTAAATTCACAAATTTCTTTCCCTGCCACCAGATGATGATGGCAATGAGAGCGCCGCCGATGATCTGCGGCGCATAATAACCGATGATCCTCCTGTGTACCAGCTCATCCAGCAGCCCCTGCACACGTCCCTGATAGATCAGGGCGATGGAGAGGATCGTCCCCGGTATGATGGTGAGCAGTGTCGCCGCCGTGCTGAACTTATACCGCATGACCTGCTTGTCCCTTCTCTGAATGTAGAGCATACTGGTATAGGTAAATACATACAGAAACAGCATGTAAAACATCAGATCATCCATATCACAGAAGGCCAGCACCTGCTCCTTGAAGATCATGCACAACCCGAAAAAGGCCGCGATGGAGATATAGGACAGGGTATGTACGCTGGACACATACCCGTTATAATCATCCGCAAAGTCATGCTTCGCCACATCGACGCTCCGCCAGAGGCAGAGAGACATGATAGTGTAGGCGATAAGCAGCCAGGACTCATAGGTCGTCACGATGCCGTACTGCGCCTCCGAGAGAAGCCTGGAGTAGATCGGAGTGACGATGAAGTTAAACCCTCTGGCGAGCAGCTGTGCCAGAATGAAGAAAAATCCTGATGTAAACGCCATCTTGTTTAAGGATGCATTTTTATTCTGTTTTTGTCTCTCTCCCTGCCGAATCATGGAAGCAGGAATCTCCTGCCCCTGTGTATTTCGCTCTTTTGGTTCTGACATTCCTGCATTTCCTCCAATTAAATCAACAGTCCTTTACCTTGCACACGATCATCCGAAGCTTTCCGTTCTCATCCGGCGGGATGGAATCCATCCACTCATATTCAATCTCAAACGGATGCTTGAACTTCGCGTTAAGCTGCTGCGTGAGCTGTTCCTCCACCTCTTTTTCCGTGAGTTTTGACACTTCTTTATTCTGCACACACTGGATGTGGATCTTCGTGTAAGATTCCTGGATAAACCGGATCTGGATCACATCGTCGCAGTGGGCGATGATCGGCGCGATCTCAAAAAATGTGGTGACCTCTCCGGTATCATAGCGGAAGAAATCGTTCATCCGGCCCTGTACACTCGTGATAAAACGGACGCCGTCCCGGACCTCACAGGTCCCTCTGTCACCGATAGCATAATTGATGAGAGGAAGATCCGTCTTGTAAAGCGGCGTCACCACGATATTTCCTTCTTTTGCCGGACGGTTCTTTTCATCATAGATATTGACCACAAAGGAATCATTGTGCACTACATATTCCGTGCTGTCAAACAGCCGCACCATCGCGGCGCCGGTTTCCGCCGTCCCGTAAGAATCAATGATGCCCGGTCCCAGGATCTCCGCAAACAGCTTTCTCGCCGTGTCGTCAATCTTCTCCCCGGTCGGACAGTAAAACTTCGGCTTTGCCAGCTTCACATGGTTCTTCTTACAATAAAGACAGATCCGCATAAACTCGCTCTTATTCATATACAGAAAGTCCGGGCGATAGGCATTGATCTGTTTTACGATCTCCGGTTCCGGATCATACTGTGCCACAAATCCCCGTCGCAGAATACCGAAATGCTGCAGGAAGGTGTCACTGCCGCCGGTGACGCTGTGCGCGCTCTTCCGGCTCATCGTCTTCCCAAAGAACGGATTATATCCGGCTGTCATCATGACGCGGAACCAGTTTGCCATATTGTAGGCCTTCTCCCTCGGGGAGACGAGGAGCATCAGCGGCACTCCGGACGAGCCGCTGGTGGTATCGTGATACCAGTCTTCGTATTTCGGATTCTTCGCCTCTTCATTCATCCACGCCCGCAACTCATCCTTCGTGAGAAGCGGGAGCTTCGACAGATCATCTCCCGTGCGGATGTCCTCCGGTCTCACCCCGGCCCGGTCAAACCTTTCCTTATAAAATGGAATCTTATACGCCTTCTTTACCAGCTTTCTCACCCTTTTATCCTGGATACGCATCACTTTCGTAAAATCCTTCGGGATCTTTGTTTTCATTTTAAACAGATCAAAAAAAAGCAGTACATTGACTAGCTTTCTCTCCAGCTTCTCAAACATAATAACCTCTCTTCTCCTGCATCCTTCCAGTGCACGGTATCATTCATTTTCCGTATGATAACGCAGCATGCGTTCTCGCTCTGCCGGAAATTTTCCGGACATCTTCACCCATTTTAAACAACCCGGCTGTATTTGTCAATTGGCAAGACCGGCTTTCCCAAAAGACCGGCTCTCCCAAAAACAAAGAGACAGACCTCCCGCGTGGCCGGGATGCCTGTCTCCTGTATTCCGGTAAAATAACAACAATTATTTAACGACGATCTTGATCGTTCTGAAACCTTTCTTGAAGTTATCTGTACCTTTAATCTTAACGCGAATCTTGTAAGTACCTTTCTTGATACCCTTCATCAGAGTAACAACACCTTTTTTACTTACTTTCACCCATTTCTGTGCTTTTTTGCCTTTTACGGTGTAAGCAACGATTTTTCCGTCAGATTTTAATTTCAGTTTGATCTTTTTGGATTTTTTCTTTAAGCTTTTTGCTTTAAATCCTTTTGCCAGTTTCTTTTCAACCTTCCGGTTCAGTTTAAATACCGGCTTGTTGGCTTTTGTGATGGTGTAAGTGATTGTAGCATCGCCTTCATATAAACCTGTACCTTTGATCTGTAAAGTATGGCTGCCCAGTGCTGTCGGCTGTTCTCCTACGATAACGAAGTCTGTACCTTCTACCAGCTCTTTGCCATTGACAGTAATCTTCAGGACTTCATCCTGACCTGTATACTGAGAAGAAATTGTGTAATTTCCGCTAAGTGCATTTTTTGCAGGTGAGGTTGTAGCCGCAAATGCTGTGGATGGAACCATCAGAGCGACTGTCATTGCTACAGCCATAGCTTTTTTTAAATTAAACATTGTTCTATTCCTCCTTGTTATACCAAATAAACAGCCAGTTTAGCCACGTTGCCGGATGATTATTTGTCCATATTTATAATTAGCATCCTCTGTCCTCCTGTGGAGATACCTCTCCCCGCCAGAAAACAGAAAATGTAATTATCACTGTGTTTTTGAAGATGACAGATCTGCTGTCATTTCTCTCCTTTTTCTGCGGTTTTTCCGCCGTAATAATCACTGTAGTAGTTCCCGTATTTACCATAATACTTCTGGTAAACACGACTCTTTGTCTCCACACGGTTTAACACCATGCCAAGCAGACGGCAGTGTACCCTCTCCAGCTGCTGCAGAGACTGTCTGACCAGCTTCCGGGAAGTCATGCCGCTTCTCACCACCAGAAGGACTCCGTCACACAAGGAAGCGATCAGCGCACCGTCTGCCACGCTGTCCAGCGGCGGAGAATCGATGATCACATACCGGTAATCTTCCGCCAGCCTGTCCAGAAGCTCTCCCATCCTCGGATCCTCCAGCAGAGCCGAAGGGTTCTCCAGGAGATTGGAGACCGGCACGATGTAACCGTTATTCACATTGGTCTCATAGACCACATCCTGGTACTCCGAAAGACCTGACAGATAATAGTCAAGTCCTGTGATCTCTCCTTCACTCTGAAATCCCAGCCGGTCTTTCATCACCGACTTCCGAAGGTCCAGATCTACCAGAACAGAAGGAAATCCGGCTTCCGCCAGCATCTTCCAGAGATGCACGGACACAGTACTTTTCCCTCATTGGGAACACTGCTGATCACCAGTATCTTTTTCGTATTTTTTCCACAGAACTTGATGTTGATACGCAGACGGTTCATGGCCTCTTCCACGGCATACGGTAAAGTCCTGATATTCATCGTAATCTGTTTCATGCCCGTTTATCCTTCCTGTTTCTCTTCTTCGTTCTCATGATGTCATCTTTCTCTTCCTGTTTTTCCAGATCCTCAAAAATATCGCTGTCCGGAATGGAAGTCAGCGGAACCACACCAAAGTATTTCTCCATATCTTCCGCCGTGCGAATGGTATCGTCAAGCAGATAGCGCACAGTCAGAAATGCACAGTACAGAACTGCTCCCAGCAGCGCGCCCATCAGGGTATATCTTGCATAGCTTGGAGCTGCTTTTTCTTCCGGAAGCTGCGCCTGCTGCGCAATATTCGGCGGATTTGTGCTCATCGTCTCCGGCAGATACTCCACGGAAATTTCTGTCAGTTTATTCGCTATGTTCATGGCCTCCACCGGGTCTGTGCTGGTAGCCGTCACATTTAAGATACGGGTATCCTGCGGGTTCTCCAGCGTGATCATCCCCGCCAGGTCTTCTGTCTCCATATCAAGCCCCAGATCACTGATCACCTGATCAAGTACCGGATAACTCAGCATGAGCTGTTCATAATCGGAAGTCAGCGAAGTTCCGATATTCAAATCGGTCAAATCCACCACCGAATCGTTGGAGGCGGACACTACGTACATCTTTGCCGTTGCCTGGTAGGTCGGCTGAATACAGAAAAAGGAAAAGGCATTCAGCAGAACCGCACCGGCCAGCAGACAGAGGATGATATAATGCACCTTATCTAACAGCACATAGGCCAGTTCCAAAAGATCGATCTCCATCTCTTCCACGGTATCTGAAAGCGGCGCCGCCGCTGCCTGCGAACCCTGAATCACTTCAAGCTCCGTTCCCGTATCTGTCGTTTTCCTGTTTGCAAGTCCCATTATTTTTCTCCTGTTCTTCTCTTTTTAGCCGCTGTTGGTCTGCTCTTATCACTCCGCGGCTTCCTCTCTCTCATAAAACAGCTGGATGACCGCGTCAGCCAGACTGTTCTCATCCACGGTAAACTCGTTAAATCCCATCTCTCCCGTCGCGTTCGTCCCCGCGATCTCCGGAGCCTCCTGCTCTTCCGCATCGATCAGAGACGCTGCCAGCTTGATGAAATCATTGCGGGTCAGGCTCGTCACCATGTACGGCTCCAGGGCGTCATACATATCCAGCGCAAAACGACTATCCGCCTGGCATTTCTCTGTCAGCTTCGCCTTGAGCGCGGACAGATACTGCGACTGACGCCGCATCCGTCCCTCATTGCTTCCGTCGCCGACATCCATCCGCCCGCGGACGTAATGCATCGCCTGTTCGTCCGTGAGAGTCACTGTCTCGCCCATCGTGAGCGTAGGATCTTCCTTTGAAAAATCGTCCTCGATCGTGACCGTCACGCCTCCGACCAGATGATTGAGTACCTCGATGGCATCCATGTTCAGCGATGCGTAACCGTCGATCGCCTGTCCGTACAGAAGGTTGGAGACCGCGTCCACAGTATTTTCACAGCTTGTCTCCATACCGTCTCCCGTCGCATGCGCCAGAGAGATCTGCATACGGGTTGTCGCCAGATAAGTCCCGTCATCATCCAGAGACTTGACATCTGTCATCGTATCCCGGTTAATGGGCAGACTCGTGTATGTGTGATTCGTCTCATCCAGTACCAGAACCTGCAGCGTATCACACTGTCCCGTGCCATCGTACTCTTCCACTTTTTCCGCCTCTCCCTGCGCGTCAAGACCCATGAAGAGATACGTCTTTATATTTTTTTTCGGGGTACATGCCACACCGTTGATATCCACCGTCTCCTCCTGCGGCATCGGCTCCGGCGCTGCCTGGCTGGCTGCATCGCTCTTTACCTCCCGGTTATCTACCGCCCGGGAAGCGATCCCCGCCGCTGCGGCGACCACGATCATGGCGATCAGCAGAGGAAGTAGTCTGCGGACTATCTTTCCCCGTTCCATCGTTGTCCTTCCGTTTCTGCCTTCACTCATGGCTCCTGCTCTCCTCCCTCATCTCACAGTATGCTCTGAAGAAGAGCTGCCCCGCCCTCCGTGTACATCCTCTCGCAGACCATCAAAGCCACGAGAAGCACAAATAACACGGCGCATAAAATATATGTAACCTTTTCAGACATCTGTCTATCCTCCTATCTGAAGCAGCCTGCTGCCTCTCTCATCCATCGTATCCACAAACTCTTTTCCAAGCTTCTTTATGAGTACCTCCCGGCCTCTGCCGAGATTGGGCTCCCGAATCTCCAGCCGGTGGCAGTCACTTCCCAGGAAATGTGCCTGGCCTTTTTTAAACATCTTGAGGAGCGGTCCCCGCTTCCGCCAGCCAAGCAGGCTCTCCGCATTGATCTGCACGTAAAGCGGCATCTCCAGAAGCTCTGTGATCCACTTTTTATTCTCCGGCATCCCCAGATACCGTTCCAGATGCGCGAGCACTACCTGAAAGCCGCGCCTGCTGATCAGCGCCTCCACCTCCCGGATATCTGTCCTGCTCCAGTCCGAAAAAGGCATCTCCAGAAGCAGTACATGACTGCCCTCAACGGCCAGTTCTTCCAGTCTGTCCGCCCGGCTGATACCGGAAAAGAAGGCGACCTCTGCTCCCAGCCGGATCGCCGGTCCGAAATCATTCTTCGCCTCCGCCAGCCGCTCATATGCGCGCTGTCTCTTTTCCAGAAAGTCCTCGATCCTATGCCGGGAAGCATAAAAATGAGAGGTCGCCAGCATCACATCGACTCCCTGCTCCGATGCCCTCTTAAGCATCTCCAGCGACATCTGTACATTTTTACTTCCATCATCAATCCCCGGAAGAATATGGGAATGGAAATCAATCACCGCCACAGCGCATCCTGTCCTTTCTATTTTCTCTACATTATTGCACCTTTTCAAAATCGCCAATTCATTTTACAATTTTTTAATGCAAATTTCAAGTTCTTTGACATAAAAAGCAAGAAATATGACATTTTTTTCACTTTAAATATCATTTTCAGTTTTCACAACAGCAAAATACTCCACAGCGGTGTGGTAAACAGGGAGGCGGCTGTGGAAAATACGACCAGTTTTACGGCAAACTCGGCATCGCCGTCATATTTTGCCGCCAGTATCGTCGTGGTGGCGCCTGCCGGCATGGCGGCGAGCAGCACGCTGACCCCCATGACCAGACGATCCATATGTACCAGCCGGCAGGGGATCCATACCAGAAGCGGGATGAACAGAAGACGCAGCACCGTATAAAACAGGATATCCTTATCGATCAGCGTCCGCGGGTCCGCGTCAGCCAGGATCATGCCAATGACCATCATGGACACCGCCGTGTTGCAGTCGCCCACCGCAGAGATCACATCCACGGCAAATTCCGGCGGCCGCAGTCCGGTGAGCATCAGAACCAGTCCGATCAAACATGCCAGGATGCAGGGATGGGTCAGTACCTTTTTAAGCAAAGTCCTCTTACTCGGAGCCTCCGTAAAGACCGTGATCCCTTCCGACCACATCATCACCCTCTGGGGGATCAGGTAGACCGAAGCAAGCGTCAGCCCTATGGAGCCAAACACGCCCTCCGCCAGGGGATTTCCCATAAAACCCGCATTGGAACAGATGGTTCCGTAGCGCAGACATTTTCGCCGTCCCTCTGTCGTCTTTTTAAACAGCAGATGCCCGAGGATCACACAGCCCGCCTGTATGAGCAGCGAGATAATAAAAATGTCCGCAAAGTCCGCGGCAATATCCGCAGAAAACTTTACCATGAACGATTCCACGATATTACAGGGCAGGATCAGGTTGACAACAAGGTCTGTCAGATTTTTCTGCCCGGTCTTTCCCATCATCCCGATTTTTTTCACAAGGAGCCCTATGGCAATCAATGAAAAGATCATCAACTGCAGATTAATCAGTTCTTCCATTTTGTACTCACTTCTTTCGTTTTGCGTCCCGCCCTATGATAGCACATTCCATATTGTTTGTAACCACTTTTCTATGTTATAATTTTTACCAGAATAGTAAATTTTGAAAGGAGAGACCATGCTGCATCTTAAAAATCTTAACAAAGAATTCATCTCAAAATCTTCCCGGTTTTTGGAACGGATCATGGCTGTCATTGTCTTCATCGCCATCCTGGCTGCCATTCTTTCCTTATGGGAACCTTTTTGGGAATTCTGGCAACACCGGACAGAACACGGTGCTTTTTTTGAGTTTATCGACTTTGTGTTTAATGTCGTCATCGTCATCGAGTTTTTCAAGCTGCTGTGTACGCCAGGCAAGGATACTCTGCTCGAGGTTCTGATGTTTGTTGTTGCCCGGCACATGATCATCGAGGAAACGAGTCCGATGGAGAATCTGATCTCTATCCTCTCCATCGGTGTTCTTTTCCTCATCGACCGTTTCCTTCTCGGGAATCTCCGTTTCCGCCGCGACCTGCCGGAAGAAAAGGCGGAAAAAGCCGGATCCGATTCTTTCCGGCGGGATGCGGAAGCCGCATGCGAGGAAATATCTGCTTCCCGCACAGACAGATGAACCCCGCACCGGCGAAGCTTTATCGTTTTAGAATAAAAAATATAACGAAGTATCATTTTCCCGAAGTATACTTCATTGTCTAAAACACGATCGACGGGTAATATTTTGGTATATCATGTCGAGTATAGGAGGTTTTCTCTGAAATTTTTTGGAAGGGGGAACGAAAATGCTGTCCTCTGATATACCTTATTCTCCTGCGGCGGTCCGCCGGCTCCTCCTGAAGCTTGGCGCCACGCCGCGGTATATTGGTTTTGACTATGTGATCTATGCCATCACGCTCTCTCTGGAAAACAGCCAGTATCTGCTGTCCGTGACCAAGGAGCTCTATCCCGACGTCGCCAGAAAATATCACACGACCATTTATTCTGTCGAGAGAGATATCCGAACGGTGATCACTATTATATGGAAGAGAAATCCACATTTATTAAGTCAGATTGCCGGCTATCCTCTCACGAAAAAACCGGCTGTGGGCGAATTTATCGCCATTATGAGAGAGTATCTTTCCTATCATCTGGAAACGAACGCATCCGCCGTACAGGAATAGCGTTCCGTTTTCCGGACGCCCTGCGGGCATAGCGCGGCGTCCCGTACCGGCTGCGGCCCATCCTGGCTCCGGCCGGCACATCCTGTCACCCGGAAAAAACAGCCTGATTTACTCGTCATACTTTATTTTTGTTTCACAGTAACGTTCCCTGAACTTTCTGTGAAATGCAAAATGCCATCCATGACCATCCGGAATCTCTCCGGACAACAAACATGGATGGCATTTTCTGTTCTGAACTGCCGCAGGGATCCATGGCGCCGCTACAGACAAAAACGTATTCTGCAAGACGGACAAACAAGGCGCAGTGGGCGTTGCGCCAATGATAAGTCGAAAACGCTAGCTGATCTCAAAATAAAGAAACAGCGGATACAGATAGGAAGCGCCAAAAACCCCAGCTGCTTGGGACCGGAGACCGTCTCCTGTTTCAGCGCCCTTCGCAGAGCGGCATCCACCGTCGCGCGGGTGATCGTCTTTTCCTTCCGGCTGATCTTGATCTCATGGCCCCGTACCGTATAGCGGAATTCACAATTCCGCACTGTATGGAAAGGACGGTTCTGGCAGATTAGGATCATCTCCCAGACCGCCTCGCTCTGTGCCGAGAAGTTCTTCGCCTCCCGGAAGCGCTGCTGTTGTTTTTTCAGAATCTCTTCCATTGTTTTATCTTTCTTCTAACGGAGTAAACGCCCGGTGCTGACCCACATACTTGTATGCCGGACGGATGATCTTGCCGGCATTGATGAGTTCCTCCAGACGGTGCGCACTCCAGCCAGGCATACGGGCAATGGCAAAAAGCGGAGTGAACAGCTCCTGCGGGATACCAAGCATTGTGTACACAAAACCGCTGTAAAAGTCCACATTGGCACAGACCGGCTTAAATGTATTCCGATGAGCCGGGATCAGCTTCTTCGCCGTCCTCTCCACCAGATCGTAGAGAGCGAACTCTTCCATCCTTCCCTTTTCCTCCGCCAGAGAGCGGGCAAATCCTTTCAGGATCACTTCACGGGGATCCGAGAGCGTGTAGACCGCATGGCCCATGCCATAGATCAGCCCGGAACCGTCAAAGGCTTTTTTATCAAGAATCTTCTGCAGGTAATCCGTTACTTCGGCCTCACTGCTCCAGTCCTTTACATTTTCTTTGATATTATCAAACATCTTCTGGCATTTCAGGTTGGCCCCGCCGTGACGCGGTCCTTTCAGCGAGCCGATGGAGGCCGCCACCGAAGAATAGGTATCCGTTCCGGAGGAGGACACGACTCTCGTGGTGAAAGACGAGTTATTACCGCCGCCGTGCTCCGCGTGAAGAATCAGAGCGGTGTCCAGAACTCTCGCCTCCAGTTCCGTATATTTTCTGTCCGGCCGCAGCATGAGAAGGATATTCTCCGCCAGCGAGAGCCCCTTCTCCGGATTGCGGATAAACAGCGTCTCGTCCAGCCGGAAATGCCGGTACGCGTGATACGAATACACGGCGATGAGCGGCAGCTTCGCAATGAGGTCCATGGACTGACGCAGGACATTTCCCGGGGAAATGTCTTCCGGACTGTCATCATATGTATAAAGCGTCAGCACGCAGCGCTGCATGGCGTTCATGATATTCTGATTGGACGCCTTCATGATCACATCCCGGACAAACCGGCTGCTTATGCTTTCCAGCTCAAACATCACGTCGTGGAACCTCTCTGTCTCTTTCTTGTTCGGAAGCTTTCCGAACAGCAGAAGATAGATGGTCTCCTCAAACCCGTATTTGCGTCCCTCCATCCCTTTGACGAGATCACAGACATCGATGCCCTGATAATAGAGATGTCCCTCCGACGGAATCTGCCGCCCGTCCACCAGAGCGTAGCCGCTGACATCCGAGATCTCCGTGAGACCAGTGAGAACGCCCTTGCCGTTGGCGTCACGCAATCCCCTCTTTACGTCATATTCCAGATAAAGGTTCGGGTCAATCTTGTGATTGTGGGTGAGCTGCTCTTCCAGCACATCCATATCATGTTTCAGTTCTTCTATATCTTCCATCTTCATATTTTCCTGTTTTGGCATAATAAATCCTCCTGTTCCTGTTTTCCGTTGTTCCGACAACTGCGCGATGCGCTCGCAGCGGCTCTGTGCCCTGCTCCGGCAAATATGATTTTTGGTCTGCGCTGTTACGCTCGCAGCGCATCTCCACTTCGTTACATTCCCGCAGCGCAGTGCCAATGTCATGTATCATTATATTACAACCATGAATAATAATCTATCGGATTTTGCATTTTTTCATGAAAATTTCGGATTTTACCGAATCTGTCCCTGATAATATGCATTTTTTTATTTTGTTCTTTCACTTATTTTTTGCGGGGGTGTGACAGAGCGGCATCGGCAGATACCCAAACAAGGTAAACTTTCCTTTCTCCTGACGGATCTCCATGTGTCCTCCATACTTTTCCACACTCGTCTGTATACTGCGAAGACCGTAACCGTGCCGCGTCCGGTCTTTTTTGGTTGTCGGAGGCAGCGTTCCTGTCTGTCTGCTCTTTTCCTTTCCGGCTGATGAAAAAGAAAATGTCCCCGGCTGCACGGACACACTCTCTTTCTGTTTCTGTGCATTTTCTGGTATCGGATTCGTGATCTGAAAGACCAGCATTCCCTTGCGGGCGCGGCTCTCGAGAATAATCGTCCGGTTTTTCGTATGGTTTGCGCGGGATTCCGCATTGATGTTCTCCGGTTTTTCTTCCGGCTGTCTGGCGCAGGCCTCCGCCGCGTTATCGAGCGCATTGGCATAGATGGTGCACAGATCCGCTTTCTCAAAGGGCAGTTCTTCCGGGATATCCAGGTTCAGTTCCAGGGAAATGTTCTGCTGGCGCAGCAGGTTTTCTTTGACAGACAGCACCGCATTGATCGTCGGGTCGCCGCAGTAATTTAACGTCCTTGCCAGAGTACCGCTGTCAAGAAGTTCCCGGATATAGGCATCCTTTTCTTCCGGAGGCAGAGCCGCGAGCGCCTGTAAGTGATTGGCCATATCATGGCGAAGACGCCGGATCTCAAAATGTTGCTGCTCCATGGCCTCATAATAGGCTTCATTCATCCGTGCCGACAGGGCTTCCTGCTCCAGTCTGCGCTGACGGGTCAGCACCCGGATCGCCCAGAGCAGTCCCACAAAAGCCACAAAGGACAGGCAGAGCACGGCAAAATGCAGCCGCAGATCTGCCTCCCCGATCTCCCATCGTTCTTCAGAAAGCAGAACCACACTCAGCACATTTCCCACAGGAACAAGGGTGAGCAGTAGCACGAGCCGCCACATCTTCGGCGCCAGATCATACTCTTTCCCTTCGGCAAACCGGCGGGTCGCCGCAAAAAACAACACTGCGAACAGAACTCTCGGCGCCAAAAAATAATCCGAATGGACGCGGATAAAATTATCCACGATGGCATTCCAGGCAAAAACCGTGCTCCCAAAAAGCAGGCCCACCGTCATCTTCTTCCACCCGTCATCCTCACTATACACCCAGATCAGAATGAGAAGCAGCACAAAAGTAAGCGGCAGATTCCCCCAGTCGCCGATATAGACTACCGTGCCGCTTGCCAGAAATGCAGCCGCAACAGCCGGAAGGAACCCCCGCCAGCCCTTTTTTATCCGAAACAGATTCCGCATGGAACCAATGATGAAAATTACATTTATAATGAGCAGAAGCCACATGGTAAAAGGGATGTCTTCCAGCAGTCTCGCTATTTCTCTTACCGTCTCCATCTCCCGTCACCCCATAAGCATGGCTTTCGCCAGCTTCATTGTCGCTGTCTCCCTCAGAGAACGGCTCACCGGCAGCGTGCGCTCCCCGATCTCCACGGAGGAACTGCCGATGTGGCTCACCGCGCCGGCACGGACCAGATAGCGCTGATGGATTCTCACAAAATCCTCTCCCAGTCTCTCTTCCACCGCATCCAGCTTGTCATAAAAGGCATACTCGCCTCCGGCAGTCACCAGAATCACCTTCCTTCTGTCGCTGTAAAAATATAAAATATCCTTCAAAGAAAACCGGTACGTTCCTTCCGTATTCTTCACCACAAAGCTCCGGGCGTCCTCCCGGTACATTTTCTCCCGCACCCGCATTAAGACTGACTCCAACCGTTCCTCCTTCACCGGCTTCATGAGATAATCCAGCGCTCCCACCAGATACCCGTCAAACACATAATCCGCATAGCCCGTCACAAAAACGATCATCAGGCTCTCATCAAACTGACGGATGTTCTTTGCCGTCTCCATCCCATTCATGCCCTCCATCTCCACATCCAGAAACAAAAGATCAATCTCTCCCGGATGTTTCTTAAGCCATGTCACTGCACTCTTTCCTGAAGAAAAGTCATAGACCACCTCTTCACTTCCCTCCCGGAGCAGCTTCTCAAGCTGCATCCACAGCGCGTCCCGGGCACGGACTTCGTCATCACAGATGGCGATTCTGAGCATACCATTCCCTTCTTTCTCACAATAAATTCTTTTTGTCAGTATAACTTTTCCCGCGGACGGTGTCAAATACCACAAACCAACTTTTACATCCCAGATACCATTCTTTACATTTCCTGCATGCACTTTCCAAACGTTACATCTGCGCGTTCGTTTATGACATGAGCAGATCCGCAGCCACACGCCTTGTGCTATATTGTGGTCACCAACAAATATATCGCGGCGGACATTCCGGCATCGGTCAGTAAGACAGACACGTTTTGTCCGGTACCGCAGCAAAACAGAAAGGATGGATATCCATGTTATACGTTAAGAATCTTCACAAATCTTATATGACGGGCAAAAAGGAGTACCCGGTCTTAAAGGGCGTCAGTTTTCAGATCGCCAAAGGGGAATTTGTGGCGGTGATGGGGCCGTCCGGCTCCGGCAAGAGCACTCTTTTGAATTGCATCTCCTGTTACATTCCTTTTGACAAAGGAGAAATCACGTTGGGCGGCACGAGGCTTGTCTATCTGAATGAGGCGGAGCTTGCGAAGGTACGAAACGAGAAGCTGGGCTTTGTATTTCAGGACTTCATGCTTCTGGACGGTCTGACTGTCCGTGAGAATATCCTTGTGCCGCGCATTATTCAGGGGAAGGTGGATACGGAGGCGGAAGCTTTTGCCGACAAACTGATGAATCTTTTCGGCATTTCCCATATCAGCGATAAGTACCCGGCGGAGATCTCCGGAGGGGAGAAACAGCGCACCGCCGTCGCCAGAAGCCTTATCAACGACCCGTACATCATCCTCGCGGATGAGCCGACAGGGAATCTGGACAGCAAGTCAAGCCGCACGGTCATCGAATCTTTTGAGCACGCCAAAGAGGTGATGAACGCCACCATATTTATGGTGACACATGACAGTTTTGCCGCTTCTTTCTGCGACCGGGTGATCCTGTTAAAAGATGGTACCGTGTGCCGGCAGCTGGAAAAGAGCGGCAGCCGCAGTGCGTTCCAGGACGAGCTGCTTACCGCTATCAAAGAGATGAGCGAGTGACAGGAGGTGGAATTTTATTATGAAACATCCGGATTTGCAAAAACGGAACAAAACAATGGATACACGCAAAAGGAACTGTGTGACCTTGCACGATATGGAGCGGAAATTACAGCGGGCGGACCGGAAGCAGGCGTCTTTATACCTGTTTTGCAACTTTATCTCGCTGATGCTGATCTCCGCTTACGCGGCGATGATGTTTTCCCCCACTGTGCTTGATATCCTGCCGGAAGGCGGCGACAGCCGCAAACAGATGTATGCGATTTTTGTCTTGTCTCTGTTTGGATGCGTGGTGTTTACGATCTATGCTGCCAGCCTGTTTTTCCGCAAGAAATCCAGACAGCTTGGCATCCTCATGGCTCTCGGCGCTTCCCGCAGACGTCTGGCGCCGGGACTGTTTGGCGAAGTGTTTGCGCTCAGCGCCTCCTCGTCGGTTCTGGGAATCCTCGCCGGATTTCCTTTTGTCTGGCTTTTGTGGAACGGGTTTCGGCTTTTTCTGGTGGACAGTGAGGAAATGGCGCTGCGTTTTGACTTCCGCTGTCTGCTGGTGTCTCTCCTTTTCCTTTTTATCGTCATCGCCTTTTCCTGCCTGACTGCATGGCGGTATCTGAAAAAAACAAACATCATGGATGTGGTGCAGGAAGAGCATAAAAATGAGCCGGTAAAAGAACTGGAAAGATGGTGCGGTCCGGCGGGCGTCGTCATCCTTTTTGCCGGCGCCATCATCGGCTACAGCGCCCCGGGCGTCTACATGAACCTGTTCTCCGCTTATCCTCCGGGATGGATCAATCTTTTGTACGCGCCGGTCTTCCTCGGACTTTACATGATCATGCTGCACACCGTTGTCCATGGCTGGAGCCGTCACAGAAAACATCCGCATAAGAATCTCATCGCCCGGAGTATGATGAAGTTTCAGGGAAAACAGACCGTCAACAATCTTCTGGTAAGCACTGTGCTTATCGCCGGAGGCTGTTTCGGAATCTTTTATATTCCTATTTATTCTACCGGCTCCATTCTGGAAACGAGCAGCCGGGATTATGATTATTTCTTTTTCAGCCGGGCAGACCAGAACGTGCCGGACAGGGCGGAGATTGAGAATCTGGCCTCCGGTTATAACTTAAACCTCACGGACTGGCAGGATCACACCTACATCAGTCTCGCCTACGACGGACAGAAGCAGGTCGAAGAAGGACGCCATTTCCATTACGAGTACCGGCTTCTCCTTGGCGAATGTAAGATCATGTCCGAGGATACCTACAATGCGATGACCGGAAATCAGGTGGACGTACTCCCGGGCACCTGTTACGGCATCACCTCCACCAGTCAGGAAGACTCCTTCTGGATAAGCTCCGGGGTCACAAAGTTTACCAACATGTGCACCATGGACAGCTTTAACACGAAGTTTGCCGGTTTTTTGCATTACGATCTGACGGCAGGAAGCAATAACAGCTTCTATGTGGTGGACAACACTGACTTTGCCGCCATGTCGCAGAACCTCACCGGCGACTGGAAGGGAGACCTTTTCTTCTTCAATGTGGACGGCGAAGACAATTATGATTTTGCCAGACAGCTTTACCTGGACTTCGTCCACTCGTTCGACGCGAGCTGCGAAGTCATCGACGCCTACGACCGGGTACAGAAATATGCGGATGAGCAAAACGGAGATGTCTACTGGGGAGACACGGATGAGATGGATAAGATCAACTATGACCAGCCGGATTCCACAAGCTTCCGCATGTACTGGAGCTATATGCCGAAAATCCGTATCCTGGATCAGAACGATTTTCTCAAAAGCTTTGCCGTCTTCCTGATGATGTTCCTCTTTATCGCCATCATCTGCTTTACGGCGGCGCTGATCATCTGCTACACCCGCTGCCAGACCATCGCCCTCAACAACCACTATGTCTTCGACGACCTGAAGCGTCTGGGCGCCTCGCCGCAATTTCTCTCGCGGGAAGTCAGAAACCAGTGCGGCAAAGTCTTCACGGTTCCTGCTGCCGTGGGTATGACGGTCACGTATCTTCTTTTTGTCATGATCATGTACGCCAACGACGGCACCCTCACCGGAACGGAGATCGTGGGACTAGGCGTCTGCCTCTGTGTGTTACTCCTCATCGGAGTATTCATCTATGGCATCTACTTTAAGACGCTGGAAAAAGTACGGCAGCAGCTGGAAATCAGATAAATAAATTTCTATCTGTTCCAGATTTATACAAAAGAAACCCTTGCGCCCCGTGCACCAGTGTGCTATAGTAAAAACATAAACAAAGGGAACAACCGCCCACAAGGGGTTGACCAATAATTAGATGTATTATAGAAATACCACCTCAACTACTCGCCAAAGTCCAGAGGTGGTTTTTCTATGCTAATGTAAAAATCTTACCTGACGAATGCAAATATAAATGTAAACAACGCCAGAACAAATGTTCCAAAGGCCATCAGGTCTTTAAAATCAAAATGTTTTATCAGCATCACCTCCATTCTTTTGTAGAATGAAGGTCAACCACCCTGTAACACAGTTGTTCCCGTTCTTTATCATATTATTTATTTTCTATTTTATCAATATTTTCCAGTTTCTTTTATGCGTTTTTTCTTTTTATTCCCATTTCTAACTGTTCACTGTTTCTTTCTGCGCTCCTCTCTATGCCCTTTTCAGAAATGTCAGAAAGAACACGCCGGACGCCAGCAGCACGATCATCGGTCCCGTGGCAATGTCTGTATAGTAGGACAGCACCAGACCCAGCACGCCGCAGATCACGGCAATGAGGACAGAGAACAGGTGATAGGTACGCATGTTTCTCGCCAGGTTGCGGGCCGCTGCCGCTGGCAGAATGAGGAGCGCATTGATGATGAGCAGCCCCACCCACTGGATAGAGAGCATGACGATAATCGCCATCAACACCACAAAAAGATTGTCGTACAGGCGAACCGGCACTCCTTTGCTCTGCGCCAGTGATGGATTGATGCTGACAAAGTGCAGCCGGTTGAAACAGAACAGCCAGAAGATCACTGTCAGCACAAAGGCAACGAGAAGTCCGGTCAGTTCTGTCCGGGTAATGCTTAAGATATCGCCGATGAGCAGCGAGTTATATTTGGAGAAGTTGCCGCCCATGGAAAGCACTGCCAGACCGATAGCAAGACCGCAGGAAGCGAACACACTGATGACGGTCTCCGCACCCGCCTTACCCCGGTATTTGATCCAGTTTAAAAGCAGGGCAAACAGAATCCCGAAAATAATCATGGACAAAGTCGTGTCCGTCATGCCAAGAATCACACCGAGGGCGATGCCGGTGATGGCGGAATGCCCCAGCGCGTCGGAAAAAAACGCCATCTTATTGTTGACGATCATGGTGCCCAGCAGGCCGAAGAGCGGCGTGATGAGCAGGATGGCGATCAGTGCATTTTTCATAAATTCATATTGAAACATTTTTATTCCTCCTGTTTGCCCGCCGGGGCTTTTTCCATCGACGCTGCGCCGGGAATGGCAGCCATCGGCTCTTCTTCCGGTGCCGCGACATGCGAACCATCCGTTGGCGCCGTATCAGTCGCCGCAGATACTATCCGGTCTTCTGACGCTGCGCCGGTCGCTGCGAACAACGGGTGCTCCGCATAACCGAACGTTCTCCGGAACGCTTCCGTCCGGTAGACCTGCGCCGGGGTTCCCTCCGCCTCCACAGTCCGGTCCAGCAGGATCACCCGGTCGGAGTATTCATAGACAAAGTCCAGATCGTGACTGATCATCAGGATGGAAATGTCGTATTTGCCCTTCAGTTCATCCAGCAGCTCATAAAAAAGTGTCGTGCCGTTGCGGTCGATGCCGGAGATCGGCTCGTCCAGAAGCAGCAGGTTCGGCATCGGGCAGGTCGCCACGGAGAGAAGTACCCGCTGCAGCTCTCCGCCGGAGAGATCGCCCAGGCACTGGTCGATGAGCTCCTCCGCCTGAAAGCGGGACAGTTCCTTCCTCACTTTCTCATAGGTCTTCTTATCCTTCATGAGCCACACCGGGCGGCGGCTGATACAGGAAGCAAAAAAGTCATACACCGTGGTCGGCGTATTTTTGTCAAAGGCGAGATGCTGCGGCACATAGCCGATCTTCATCCGGCTCCGCCTGCCGTTTCGCATATCTTCAAAAATAATCCGCCCTTTATAGGGGATTTCCCCCAGCAGCGCTTTCATAAGCGTAGACTTACCGGCGCCGTTTTTTCCGATGATCGTGAGCATTTCCCCGCAGTAAAGATGAAAGTTCACATCATTGAGAATGTGGTTATCATCCAGCGTTACGTCCACATGTTCAATTCTCGTGCAGTGATTCCCGCACATTTTCGGTTTGATTTTCCGCATTATTATTCCTCCCGACTTCCGGTTTCACTATCTGCCGGCTTTTCCGGATCTTTCACCCGGTTTTCCGATGCCACGGCCGAACCGGACGTCATTCCTGACGCCGTCCGCAGTGTTTCCAGATTCCCGCGCATGGCATCAAGCCACGCATCTTTTTCGTACTCACCGCTGACGCCGGAATCCATCTGATACGTCACAAGGCCGGTCTCTTCCGCCAGCAGGCGGGAGATCCTCCCCGAATACTGACTGTCGGAGATAATCATGGCGTCTCCTGCCTCCCGCACCAGATCGATGAGCTGACGGATCTCCCTGGCAGAAAAGCCGCTGTCCTTCTCCACATCGACGGTCTCCATCACCGGGAAACCGTAAGCGTCTGCCAGATAGGCGAAACTCTCGTGGAGCAACACGCATCCTTTTTTGGAAGGCAGTTCTTTCAGGTCATCATACTCCGCTGTCAGTTCGTCTATCTTCCGGATATAAGCATCGCAGTTCTCTCTGTAGTCCTCTCCATTCTCAGGATCCTGCTCTTCTAATATAGAAGAAATGTATTGCAGCTCCTCTTTATAAAGCTCCGGATTCAGCCATGTATGCGGATTGGCGACGCCGGACGGCAGTGCTCCAAGGCTGTCGGCTGCTTCCGTCTCTTCATGAAAATCTTCTTCCCCGTGGGCATGCTCTTCGCCCGGCAGCAGATCTTCCTCATGAAGACCATCCAACGCATAGACAACCATAAGCGACGGATACGTAGACAGCACATCAGACAAAAACTCCTCCATCCCGCCGCCGTTGGCCACAAACAGGTCTGCCCCTTCCAGGCGCACCAGATCTTTTGGACGAAGCTGATAATCATGGAGACACCCGGTCTGTGGTTCCGCCATGTTGGCGATCTCCACGCCGTCCACGCCGTCCGTGAGATTCATGAGCATGATATAAAGAGGATAAAATGAAGTGACGACTTTAAAGGTGTCCTCCTTCTCCGTCTTCTGACAGCCGGATAACGCCCCAATGCACAACAACGCTGCGAGAAGCACGGACAGAACCCATGTTCCCGCACTTCGGGATCTTCCGCTTTTTCTCTTCTCTCTTCTTTGCAGGAAAATATTTTGCCTTTTTTTATTCATGAATCCCGTTTTCCTTCCATAACCGGCGCATCCGGCTCACCAGCTCACAGACCGGCAGCCCGACCACATTATAATAATCACCGCAAATACCGGAGATAAAGACAGCCGCCTTTCCCTGGATTCCGTAAGCGCCCGCCTTATCCAGAGGCTCTCCCGTGGCGACATAGCGATGGATCTCTTCCTCCGAGATCTCCCTCATGTGTACGTCCGTACGCACATGAAAGGTATCCTGTGCCACAGTCTGTCCGTCCCGCAGTAAAAAAAGCGACACCCCCGTGTACACCTGGTGCGTGTGTCCGGAAAGGGCGCGGAGCATCCGCATGGCATCTTCCTCGCCGTCCGGCTTCCCAAGGATCTGGCCGTCAAGCGCCACCACTGTGTCCGCGCCAATGATGGTCAGCACACCACCGGCTCCATCTGACTTTTCACCGTCACAGGCTGGCACAACTGTGTCAGCATCTCCTTTCGCCGCGGAATCCTTTTGACCCCGGTGCAGGTCTGCCACCGCCCCGGCCTTCCGGCGGGACAGCTCTTCCACCAGTGCCCCCGGTTCTTTTCTCTCTATATTCTCGTCAGCATCGCTGACCTCTATAACAAAATCGTATCCGGCCTGCGCCAGAAGTTCCTTCCTTCTGGGAGAGCCGGATGCCAGAATGATGTTCCTCATATAAACTCCCTTCCACGATATACCCTGTATGGTCCATGCTCATTTATTTCTATGCAATAAAAAATTATGATGGTACCCGGAATCATGGCGCCGGCCGGCCAACAGCCGCCGGCATACCACGCACAAAGTCCTTGTACCATCATAAGCGATAAACAAAAAAGAATCAATAAATTTTTTAATACCACCGGGTCATCGGCAGCTCATTGTTCACATCATTGGATGACACCGCCCGGGAAAATGTATTTCTTAATCCACGCATCACCCGGATGTTCCTGCAGGGCGCTGATATAATGAAGAAGGAACAATCCGCCCGGCTGCATCATTTCTTTCACGCAGCGCATAAAGAGGTCGTAGTTATCTCTTCCCACATGCTCCAGCATGCCGACACTGACCACACGGTCAAACTTCCGGCCGCTCTTTGGCAGATCACGGTAATCCATGAGTTCCACGGAAAGACGTCCTTCCAGACCTTCCTCCGCAATTCTTTCCTCAAATTTCTTCTTCTGCTCTTTGCTCAGCGTAATACCCATGCCTTTGATATTATACTTTTTCGCAGCCTCAATAAGAAGGAATCCCCAGCCACAGTTTATAAAAATCGTTCCCGATATCATAGTGGGAGGAAACTTCTTTTGACTGGTTGGATTTACTCAGGGAAGAAAAAATCAGCTTTTTCAGAGATTTCTGATCCGTGGAAAACTTACCCATCTGCCCCATAAACATGTTCAGGGCATGGTACAGGTCTCCCTCGATCTCCATGTCTCCATCCATATACGCCTCACCCAGCGCAATGGAGGTGCTGGTCAACAGATCCTTCATAGATGGAATCTTATTAAAAACAACGGTAAACTCTGACTTTCCCTCTCCAATCTGTGCCTCTTCATCGCCAATCTTCACGGTGAAAGGGTGTTCATCAAACTTCTGTAAAAATGAAACTAATGCTTTTGCTTCTAAATTCATGCTTTCACTCCTGTTCTGTTGCAAAATTAGTTCTGTTTCTAACAAATTCCATTAAGTATTCTAGCACAACTAGAGCAAAAAATCTTGTGTTTTTTAATATTTTCTCGTAACCACCCGGATTGCTCCGCGCTTCACGCTCCCGCAATCCTTCCCACATTCGCATTCCCGCTCTGTCGAGCTTCATGCTCATGTGGGGGCGGCTCTCTAAAAAAAGCATCTGTTTCCATGCAAGCATGAACAGATGCTTTTTTTGAGAGGCTGGTGGTTACAGATTAGTATACCCCATTAATGTTCGATCCACTTCGCGGGCGCAGTCGCGTCCTTCGCGGATCGCCCACACGACGAGGGACTGACCGCGGTGCATATCACCGGCGGCGAATACATTTTCTACGTTGGTTTTGTAAGTGCCCGGAGCTGTTTTTACATTGGTACGCTCGTTGGTCTCCACTCCAAAAGCTTTTGTCACATAGGACTGGCTGCCCAGGAACCCGGCGGCGATCAGTACCAGATCCACCGGGACTTCGTATTCGCTTCCGGCTACCTCTGCCATGATGCTGCGGCCGGCTTTTTTGTCAAATTTACTTTCCAGTTTGATAAGCTTCGCCTTACAGACATCGCCTTTTTCATTGGCGATAAATTCTTTTACTGTCGTCTGATAAACCCGCGGGTCTTTTCCGAACACGGCGATGGCTTCCTCCTGGCCATAGTCGGTCTTGCAGACGCGCGGCCACTCCGGCCACGGGTTGTTCGGCTGTCTGTCATCCGGCAGTTTGGGCATCATCTCCAGCTGGAGCATGCTCTTGCATCCAAGACGGATGGATGTGCCCACACAGTCGTTTCCTGTGTCTCCGCCTCCGATGACCATGACATTTTTATTCTTGGCGTCAATATATTTTCCATCGGCAAAGTTTGAGTTTAAGAGACTTTTCGTGGCGGCAGTGAGGTAATCCACCGCAAAGTGGATCCCTTTACTTCTCCGTCCCGGCACATGGATATCTCTCGGGTTGGAGGCGCCGCAGCACAGAACGACGGCGTCGTATTCCTTCCTGATCTCTTCTGCTTTCACGTCGATGCCCACGTTCACGCCGGTCCTGAATGTAATCCCTTCTTCTTTCATGATATCAATCTTACGGTCAATGTACGGTTTTTCCAGCTTCATATTCGGGATCCCGTACATGAGCAGCCCGCCCGGACGGTCCGAACACTCGTAGACTGTGACAGAATGCCCCCGCATATTCAGATAATGCGCCACCGTCAGTCCGGACGGACCGGAACCGATGACTGCCACCTTCTTTCCGGTACGCACTGCGGGTGGTTCCGCTTTGGCAAGCCCCCGCTCATAGGCTCTCTCAATAATACTCAGCTCTTTTTCCTTAATATTAATCGGATCGCCGTTTAAGTTACAGGTGCATGCCACCTCGCAGGGATGCGGGCAGACCCTCCCGGTAAACTCCGGGAACGGGTTCGTCTTTTTCAGTCTCTGGTATGCCTCATCCCAGTTGCCTGTGTACGTCGCGTCGTTCCACTCCGGAATCAGATTGTTCAGCGGGCAGCCGGTGACCATACCATTGATCAGGATGCCGGACTGGCAGAACGGCACGCCGCAGTTCATACATCTGGCTCCCTGTATTTCCTGCTCTTTCCGGGACAGAGGGGTATGAAATTCATTGAAATGTCTGATTCTTTTCAGTGGCGCTTCCGCGCGGCTTTCTTTTCTTTCAAATTCCAAAAATCCAGTTGGTTTTCCCATGCTTCTCCCCTCCTATCCTCTTTTTATCTCATAAAATGTCTCAATCTGCGCCTGTTCCACGCTCAGTCCCTTGCCTTCCAGCTCGGAAATGCGCTGCATAACTTTCTTATAGTCATGCGGGATGATCTTCTTGAACTTCGGCAGATATTCACTGAAGTTATTTAAAAGTTCTTTTCCTTTTTCAGAGTTCGTATAAGCCACATGGTCTGTGATCATATCTTTGATCTCCATAACGTCATACTTGGAAACCACCGGCTCCGAAGATACCATCTCTTTATTGAGCCGCAGGTACAGGTCGCTGTCCTCATCAAGAACGTAAGCCACACCGCCGCTCATGCCGGCCGCAAAGTTCTTTCCGGTCTTACCAATAATCAGAACTTTTCCACCTGTCATATATTCACAGCCATGGTCGCCCACGCCCTCCACAACGGCAGTCGCGCCGGAGTTACGAACGCAGAAACGCTCGCCCGCCACACCGTTGATGTAGGCTTTACCGCTGGTCGCTCCGTACAGAGCCACATTTCCTATGATAATATTTTCATCCGCCTTAAACCGGATGCCCTTCGGCGGGTAAACGATCAGCTTGCCGCCGGACAGTCCCTTTCCGAAATAGTCATTGCTGTCGCCGATCAGTTCCAGCGTCAGCCCGTTTGGAATAAATGCCCCAAAGCTCTGTCCGCCTGCACCGGTACATTGTACCGTAAATGTATCGTCTTCCAGCGTATCATGATATTTTTTCGTGATCTCTGAGCCAAAAATCGTTCCCAGCGCCCGGTCCGTATTGCCGACGTCGATGGAAATGCTCCTCTTCTGCTTTTTATCCAGAGCTGTCTTGAATTTGTTCAGGAGAATCTTTTCATCCACGGTCTTTTCCAGCTCAAAGTTATATTCATTCTTCTTGTAGTAGCAGATCGGATGCTTTTTGTCCACATATGGATTATGCAGGATACCGGAAAGATCCAGATGGTATTTCTCTACCGTCGGCCGCTCTTTTAAGAGATCGGTTCGTCCCACTAACTCATCCACTGTACGCACACCGAGCTTTGCCATGTATTCCCGCAGCTCCTGCGCGATAAACATCATGTAGTTGATGACATACTCCGGTTTTCCTTTGAACCGTTTCCGAAGCTCCGGATTCTGCGTCGCCACACCGACCGGACAGGTATCCAGGTTGCAGACACGCATCATCACACATCCCATAGTGATGAGCGGGCCGGTGGCAAAACCAAATTCCTCCGCGCCGAGCGCTGCCGCGATGGCGACATCCCTTCCGCTCATAAGCTTTCCGTCTGTCTCGATGATGACCTTATTACGCAGATCGTTCTGAATCAATGTCTGGTGGGTCTCTGCCAGGCCAAGCTCCCACGGAAGTCCCGCATTGTAGATGGAGTTTCTCGGCGCCGCGCCGGTACCTCCGTCGTAACCGGAGATCAGGATCACCTGCGCGCCCGCTTTGGCAACACCAGCAGCGACCGTTCCCACTCCGGCCTCAGATACCAGTTTCACAGAGATCCGGGCGTCGCGGTTTGCGTTTTTCAGATCATAAATGAGCTGTGCCAGGTCCTCGATACTGTAAATGTCATGATGCGGTGGCGGGGAAATGAGTCCCACGCCCGGCGTGGAGTGTCTTGTCTTGGCCACCCACGGATACACCTTTGCTCCCGGCAGATGTCCACCTTCTCCCGGTTTTGCTCCCTGCGCCATCTTGATCTGAATCTCCTGCGCGCTCACCAGATAGCGGCTGGTAACACCAAATCGTCCCGACGCCACCTGCTTGATGGCGGAACATTTATTCAGACCGTCCGGTCCGATAGTCAGACGCTCAAGGTCTTCGCCACCCTCACCGGTGTTGGATTTGCCGTGAATCTTGTTCATGGCGATGGCCAGCGTCTCATGGGCTTCCTTGGAAATGGAACCGTAACTCATGGCTCCCGTCTTAAACCGGCGCACGATGGACTCTGCCGGCTCCACTTCATCGATTGGGATTCCTTTTTCCGGATAATCAAAATCAAGAAGTCCCCGGAGTGTGACCGGCGCATTTTCTTTGTCGATCATGGCGGTATACTGTTTGAACATGTCGTAGTTTCCGGTCCATGTGGCCGTCTGCAGTGTGTGGATGGTCAGAGGATTGTACAGGTGTTCCTCTTTCCCACTTCTGTACTGATGGCTTCCCTCGCTGTCCAGAGACAGATCGGTCGTCAGCCCGAGCACATCAAACGCTTTGGAGTGATGGTAATCCACATCCTCCGCGATATCATCCAGCGTGATACCTTCCACCCGGCTTACCGTGTTGGTAAAGTATTTATCAATCACATCTTTGCTGATACCGATGGCCTCAAAAATCTGAGAACCCTGGTAGGACTGCAGGGTGGAAATACCCATCTTTGACGCGATCTTTACGATACCGTGAAGAACCGCATTGTTGTAGTCATCCACAGCGGCGTAATAATCTTTTTTCAAAAGCCCGTCCTGAATCAGCTTCTTGATACCGAACTGTGCCATGTACGGATTGATGGCGCAGGCGCCGTAACCGAGCAATGTCGCGAAATGATGTACTTCTCTCGGCTCGCCGCTTTCCAGAATGATCTTCACGGACGTACTCTTCTTCGTCTGGATCAGATGCTGGTGCACGGCGGACACTGCCAGCAGAGACGGAATCGCCACATGGTTTTCATCCACACCTCTGTCCGTGAGGATGACGACGGTCGCACCATTTTTGTGCGCCTGATCCACCGCGATGCACAGATGCTGGATCGCTTTTTCCAGGCTGGTTCCTTTGTAATATGTGATCGGCACATCTTTTGTCACGATATTGTGAATCTTCGCGTAACGGATCTTCAGAAGGTCCGTGTTCGTAAGGATCGGATTGTTTACCTTTAATACCCGGCAGTTCTCCGCCTTTTCCTCCAGAATATTTCCCTCATCGCCGATATAGATGGCGGTGGAGGTGACGATCTCTTCCCGGAGGGCGTCGATCGGAGGATTCGTTACCTGCGCGAACAGCTGCTTAAAGTAATTGAACAGCGGCTGATGCATCTTTGAGAGCACCGGCAGCGGGGAGTCCGTTCCCATGGCGCCAATGGCCTCGCTTCCGTTTAACGCCATCGGCAGAATCGCTGTCTTCACATCCTCATAGGTGTATCCGAACGCTTTCATCAGACGGTTATTCTCCACGTAGTCATACTCTTCCACTGCCACATTCGGGATCTTTAAATCAGCAAGCTGTACCAGATTATCCGACAGCCACTCTCCGTAAGGCTGCTTCTTCACATACGAATCTTTCAGCACTTCGTCATCAATGAGCTCTCCCTTCACAGTATCCACCAGAAGCATCTTACCCGGATGCAGTCTCTCCTTCTTTACGATGTGTGTCACTTCAATATCCACCACACCGACTTCGGAAGAAAGGATCAGCTGGTCATCGTCGGTGATATAGTACCGGGAAGGGCGCAGACCGTTTCTGTCCAGCACCGCCCCCATGATATCTCCGTCGGAGAACAGGATGGATGCCGGGCCATCCCATGGCTCCATCATGGTCGCATAGTACTGATAGAAATCTCTCTTCTCCCGGCTCATGCTCTCGTCATTCTGCCATGGCTCCGGAATCAGGATCATCACCGCCAGAGGCAGCGGCATCCCGCTCATCACAAGAAATTCCAGCGTGTTGTCCAGCCGCGCGGAATCAGATCCATTCGGATCCACCACCGGCGTCAGCTTGATCATCTCATCCCGCAGATAATCGGACTCCATCTTTTCCTCCCGGGCCAGCATCTTATCCGCATTCCCCCGGATGGTGTTAATCTCACCGTTATGGACAATGTAGCGGTACGGATGCGCTTTCTCCCAGCTTGGCACTGTGTTTGTGGAGAACCGGGAATGTACCAGCGCGATGGCCGACTCATAATCCGGGTCATGCAGGTCTCCATAGAAGTTGCGGAGCTGCCCCACCAGGAACATACCTTTATATACGATCGTCCGGCTGCTCAGGGATACTACATAGGAGAAATCATTGGACTGCTCGAAAACCCTCCGCACGATATAGAGGCGGCGGTCAAAATCCAACCCTCTCGGCACATCAAAAGGTCTCTTCACAAAGCCCTGCATGATGCACGGCATACAATCTCTCGCCTTTTTACCGAGGATCTCCGGCTGCACCGGAACCTCTCTCCAGCCAAGGAAATTCAGTCCCTCTTTCTCCACGATGATCTCAAACATCTTCTTGGCACGGTTTCTTTTCAGCTCATCCTGCGGCATAAAAAACATACCGATACCATAATCTCTTTCCTGACCAATAAAAATGCCGAGGGAATCGCAGGCCTTCTTGAAGAACTTATGGGAAATCTGTACTAAGATTCCTACTCCATCACCTGTCTTACCCTCGGCGTCTTTGCCGGCTCTATGTTCAAGATTTTCAACGATTTTCAATGCGTTTGACACTGTCGCGTGACTCTTCACACCTTTGATATTCACCACAGCTCCGATACCGCAGTTATCATGCTCAAAGGAAGAATCATACAGGCCCTGCCGCACCTTTTCCTGATGATACATGCTCTCACCCTTTCTCTTATATACAGTTATAAATCATCTCTTCTGTCCGGAGCCGCCGCAACATCCTCCGCCGGAAAAACTATGGCCACCAGATCTCCCTGAAGAGAAACCTGCATTCCGGCGTCTTCCGGCCACTCCGGGTATGAGATTATACCTTATCTGTCTTGCAGTTATCATCTTACCGTATTTCCTTCCGTTTGTAAATATAAACATTTTGTGTTGTTATCTGATTATTTGACTATTATCTATTTTCAAACTTTTTATCTGTAAATTCAGAGTTTTTCTTTTAATTTTTACTTATTAACTTGCTTATTCTAATAACATTTACCCTGATTGCACTCAAAAAAGTACAGATTTTGTCCTTTAAAAAGCATTTACACCATTTTATTTCCTGCTCTTTATACAATTCACACAATTTAAAACGAATGAATCTATAGTTATTCCTTCATGATATACCCCTGATTCCGAGTCAATTGACAATCTTTTATAGCATCCGCTCTAGCACTCCTAATAACTCTTCCTCACTCTCCACAATATAATCCGGTCTGTGCTGAATGCCTGCCGTATCGTTATGACGGCGATTGAGGAGGATGGTATGCCAGCCCGCATTGCCGGCTCCCTCGATATCATTCTCGATAGAATCACCGATATACCACGTCTCGGCAGGGTTCAGATGGAGCGCTTCTTCCACTGCCTGGAAAGTCCGCACATCCGGCTTAAAGTAGCCGACTGCGTCGGATACAAAGATCCGATTGTCGGAAAACCAACGTTCCAGATGCATGCCGTGGATTTTCTCCATCTGGTGGTCTGTGTCGCCGTTGGTTAAGATCGCCATGGAGATTCCGCGGGACTGTATCAGATCAAGTATCTGGCGCATGGTTTCGGAGATATCCATATGCTGCTGGTGACGGCGGTATACGTGCTGGAATTCCAGCGCTTCTTCTTCCGTAATCTCATAGCCAAAATCAGCCATGGCATGCTGCATCCGGTAGATACCCGCGCCGTCCACAGTCATAGTTCCCGCCATGACCTGATCAAAGACCCGATCACTATGAATACGGGATACGGTGTAGAGTTCATATATATCTATGTCATATTTATCCTGCCACATGTCCTGAAACGCCCGCTCGAAGGGCTGTGTCATGTCGTACAGGGTTTCGTCCACATCAAATATTATATACATTTATTCTTCCGGTTCCTTCTATCTATTTTCTGTCTCACTTGTTTTCCTATTTTTTCCATTGACGCGCGGCTCATACCAACGGCAGGTCATCACTTCCTGCCGCTGATGGAACTGCACCAATCTTATCTCAAGAGAAAACTCCCACAGGAATATTCCCCATGGGAGTTTTTGTACATTTTCTATGAAGGAAAACAGAGAGAGCGAACTCTCTCTGTCCCCGAAATGTCCCGGGATGCCGGGCATCCTGTGACATTTTTATTTGTAAAGCTCTACCATTCTCTTCAGTTTCTCGTAACGAGCCTTTGCAGCTTCCTCGGATTCTTTGAAGAGTCTCTCTGCTCTTTCCGGGAATGGTTTTACCAGACGGGTGTAACGAGCCTCGTTGTTCAGGAAGTCCTGATAAGATCCGTCACCCTCTTTGGATGTCAGAGTGAATGGATTCTTTCCTTCTGCTTTCTTAGCCGGGTCGAAGGAGAAGAGGTTCCAGTAACCAGCCTTAACGGCTTTCTTCATCTCATCCTGGCAGTGGTTCATTCCGCCCTTAGCGATTCCGTGAAGTTCACAAGGAGCGTAACCGATGATCAGGGATGGTCCGTCGTAAGCTTCTGCCTCTACGAGACATTTTACAGCCTGGTTCGGGTTAGCGCCCAGAGCGATCTGTGCTACGTATACGTAGCCATAGCTCATAGCGATCTCAGCAAGGCTCTTCTTGCTTACTTCTTTACCAGCAGCAGCGAACTGACAAACTTCACCGATGTTGGAAGCCTTGGAAGCCTGTCCACCTGTGTTGGAGTACATCTCTGTATCGAATACCATTACGTTTACGTTCTCGCCGGAAGCAAGTACATGGTCAAGTCCGCCGAAACCGATATCGTATGCCCATCCGTCACCACCGAAGATCCAGATGGATTTCTTGGAGAGATACTGTTTCTTCTCAAGAACTTCTGCAGCATCCGGACATCCGGCAGCAGCAGCTTTCTCCAGCTCTGCGATCAGGACTTTTGTATCAGCCATGTTCTCTCTGGTGTTCTCTTTTGTCTCCATGAACTTGTTAAATGCAGCTTTGAACTCGTCAGTTGCTTTATCGGAAGCAGCCATCTTCTGTAATTTAGCAATAGCCTGTTCACGTAAAGTCTTCTGTCCAAGGTACATACCGAAACCGTGCTCTGCGTTATCCTCGAATAAGGAGTTAGCCCAGGCAGGTCCCTGCTGAGAATCTTTATTTACAGTATATGGACAAGTTGCAGCAGGTCCACCCCAGATGGAGGAACATCCTGTTGCGTTACTGATGTACATCTGCTCACCGAATAACTGAGTGATCAGACGAGCGTAGGATGTCTCTGCACATCCTGCACAGGAGCCGGAGAACTCAAGCAGCGGCTGATTGAACTGGGAACCTTTGACTGTTGTGTCTGCAGGTGCGCCCGGTTTCTTGCCAACGCTTGCTACCAGGTAATCGAATACCGGCTGCTGGTCTGCCTGAGATTCCTGAGGAACCATCTTGATGGCGTCTGTCGGGCAGACAGTGATACACTCGCCGCATCCCATACAGTCTAATGGAGATACGCTCATGGTGAACTTGTATTCGCTTGCTTTTGGTTTGGTGTCTGCAACCTTCATGTTATCCGGTGCAGCCTTGATCTCGTCCTCGCTTACCAGGAACGGACGGATCGTAGCGTGGGAACATACAAATGCACACTGGTTACACTGGATACATTTCTCAGCATCCCATTCAGGAACTGTTACGGCTGTACCACGTTTCTCGTATGCGGAAGCTCCCAGCTCGAACTGGCCGTCTGCGATATCCTTAAATGCGGATACAGGCAGGTTGTCGCCATCCATAAGTCCGATAGGGTTCATGAGCTCTTCTACCATCTTCACTGTTCCCGGACGTCCTTCCAGTTTTGGAGCAGGAGCGTCTGCTTCCGGATTAGACCAGGAAGCCGGAATCTCTACTTTGTGAAGAGCGTCTACACCAGCGTCGATCGCTTTGTAGTTCATCTCAACGACAGCGTCACCCTTCTTGCTGTAAGACTTCTTAGCGGCAGCTTTCATGTAATCAACTGCTTCGTCGATTGGCATGAGGTTAGCCAGTTTGAAGAAAGCGGACTGAAGGATCGTGTTGGTACGTTTGCCCATACCGATCTCGATTGCCTTGTCGATAGCGTTGATGGTATATAACTGAATGTTGTTGTCTGCAATGTATTTCTTGGACTCTGCAGGCATATGTTTGTCTAACTCTTCGTCTGTCCACTGACAGTTGATCATGAAGATTCCGCCTGGTTTTACATCCTGAACCATCTTGTAGCCTTTTACGACATAAGATGGGTTGTGGCAGGCAACGAAGTCAGCCTGGTTGATGTAGTACGGGCTTCTGATCGGGTTGTCACCAAAACGAAGGTGAGAAATTGTGATACCACCTGTCTTCTTGGAGTCATACTGGAAGTAAGCCTGGATGTATTTGTCGGTGTGGTCACCGATGATCTTGGTGGAGTTCTTGTTGGCACCAACGGTACCGTCTCCGCCCAGACCCCAGAACTTACATTCTACTGTACCAGGAGCAGATGTGATCGGAGCAGGTTTAACTTCCGGCAGGGACAGGTTGGTAACGTCGTCCACGATACCGATGGTGAAACGAGGCTTCGGATCGTCTTTCTGAAGCTCTGTGTATACAGCAAATACGGATGAAGGAGGAGTGTCTTTGGAACCTAATCCATAACGTCCGCCTGTAAGGATGATATCGTTCTTGCCGGCTTCACGAAGTGTTGTTGCAACATCCAGGTACAGAGGCTCACCTAAGGAACCTGGCTCTTTGGTACGGTCAAGAACTGCGATCTTCTTAACTGTCTCAGGAAGTACCTTCAGTAAGGAGGAAGATACCCATGGACGATATAAACGAACTTTAATTAAACCAACTTTTTCTCCGGCTTTTGTCAGGTAGTCGATGACTTCCTCTGCAACGTCACAGATGGAACCCATGGCGATGATGACACGGTCTGCGTCCGGAGCGCCGTAGTAGTTGAATAAGTCGTAGTTTGTACCTAATTTTTCATTAATCTTTGCCATGTATTTCTCTACAACAGCCGGTAAAGCGTCGTAAACGGAGTTACATGCTTCACGATGCTGGAAGAAAACGTCGCCGTTCTCGTGGGAACCGCGCATAGCAGGTTTTTCCGGATTCAGTGCATGCTCACGGAAAGCTTTCACTGCGTCCATATTGCACATTTCTTTCAGGTCTGCATAATCCCATTTCTCGATCTTCTGGATCTCATGAGAAGTACGGAAACCATCGAAGAAGTTAATAAACGGAACTTTGCCCTCAAGTGCTGCAAGATGTGCAACAGGGCTTAAGTCCATAACTTCCTGTGGATTGGATTCAGCCAGCATAGCAAAACCTGTCTGACGGCAGGCATAAACATCGCTGTGGTCGCCGAAGATGTTCAGGGACTGTGTGGAAACAGTACGAGCGGAAACATCAAATACACATGGAAGCTGCTCTGCAGCAATCTTGTACATGTTAGGAATCATCAGAAGAAGACCCTGGGATGCTGTAAATGTGGTGGTAAGAGCACCTGCTGCCAGAGAACCGTGTACAGCACCAGCTGCACCTGCCTCGGACTGCATTTCATTTACGATTACCTGATGACCAAAAATGTTCTCCTGTCCGGCTGCTGCCCACTGGTCGATGGAGTCAGCCATAGGACTGGATGGTGTGATAGGATAGATGGCTGCAACTTCAGTGTAGGCGTAAGCTACGTGAGCAGCAGCAGTATTTCCATCCATGGACTGTTTTGCTCTAGGCATTGAAATTTCCTCCTTAAAAGTTAAAGATATGGTTTATAATTCGACATAATATTATCATTTTTTTCAGAAGATGTAAAGCAAAATCGCCGATGTTTGTATACAAATACAAGATTGTACACTAAAATCTGGAATAATGCCAAATGTTGCCCTTGACACCTGCCTGCCGACGCCGAAGATCAGTCTTTCCACAGCAGTGAAAAAAGGAAAAACAGCAGCAAAAAAGTACTGTTTTTCTGTACGAAAAAACAAATGTACCCAAACAGAGGAATGTACTCCGTCACCTGCCCGCAGATCTGTTCTCCCCGGACAATCAGGCGGTCCTCTCTGTCATTGGCATCTCCCTTTGTGATATACCCTCCTTCCCTCGCTTTATCCACAATCCGGTGGGTCACACAGAGTACCTGTCCACCATACGGCGCATAAAAAGCCACAATATCTCCCGTCTCATAGGTATCTTTTTCCTTCACAAACAGCAGACTGCCCTTCTCGATCACCGGGCTCATGCTGTCCGAAGTCTCATAATAGATCTGCCGCCCTGCCAGAAAAGCCAGCCCGGACACAAAAAAGACGCCGAAAAGGATTCCCCAGAGAAGGCCTGTGAAAATTTTCACCATTTTATGACAGATTTCATAGAACTGATTCATAGCAATCATCTGACCCAACACCGTGCCGTATCGCAAAAGAAACTACTCGCAGGCTCTGCCCTCTCCCGTCATACAGAACCTTTACAGTATATAATATGAGCCCTGTGTGCATAATATTACAAATGATGCCATCATTCCGCCGCACAGAAACGGACCGAACGGAAAGACGTCCCTCCTTCCCGCTTTTTTAAAGAGTATCATTCCGGCTGCCCAGACGCCGCCCGCCGCCAAACCAAGCAATACCGCCAGCACATTTCCTTCCAGCCCGAGAAACAATCCTCCGGCCGCCGCCAGCTTGATATCACCGCCGCCGAATCCGCCGGACGTGACCATCGCCACCAGAAGCATCGGTACGCTGACGGCAAACATACCGAAAACCCTCTCCACAATGTCCGGTCCCGGCACAGTGAATATCGCGCAGCCTCCGGTCAGAAACACTGCCAGATTCATCCGGTCAGGAATCCGCATCGTCTTAAAATCTTTCCACCCGATCACCGCAAGCAGCACAAAAAATGTAAAAACCGTCGCTAGACAGACAACTCTCTGCAACCTGTCCTCACCCCCTGTACATTTGCAATACCCCCTCTCCTTCCTCAAAATCTCTCTGCGATCATGTGACTGTCTTTTCCGAGACACAGAATCATATCCGACTCACAACGAGCGCAGTCCCTTTTGTTAAAACGTTCTGCCCCGCGCATGTGCGCATCCCGTCCGAAAGATGCTAGTGTACTGACCCGTTCATTTTCAGCATAATGGCGAAGAATGCGTTTCCATTCTGCAAGGCGGAAGAATGAGGCGTAGTGGGCGCTACGCCGATTGATGACAACACCGCAGATGGAAATGCAGGCAAGT
>DXGQ01000042.1 GCA_019113845.1 Candidatus Anaerobutyricum avicola | reverse complement strand
TCTCTTCCATGGATCCTTCCGCCGACATCACTCGCTTCCGGACCCGAAATCTCAATTGAATTGAACGTTCGAGGTTGTTTTGTTATTCAGTTATCAACTTTCTTTACTGAACTTCGTTCAGCTCTTTTGCTTTTGAACTGCAAAAGCTTTTGTATTTTATCATATCATCTTGTGTTTGTCAAGAACTTTTTTCTTTTTTTGTTCAATCAAGACTTTCAAGAGAAATCGTTCTTACTTTCGTTCAAAAGCTTTGTTCTCAGAAGCAACTCATTTATATTATCATACTGCGATTCTTTTGTCAAGAACTTTTTTCGATTTTTTTAATTGCTTCTTCAAAAGAAACAATTCATCGTTGCAGCTTGTATATATTACCATGAGGTACAGTTTGTGTCAAGCAAATTTTTCAAATATTTTGAGTTTTTTATTTTGTAATAAAAAAGCAGTCAATACAAGCATTTCTTCCTGTTTCCTTCCCGAAAGCATTTCATACTACAGAAACAAAATCTCACAGCAGAAAAAGAAAAGACTGCCGGAAACAATGATATGCTTTCGCTCTGACAGAGAATTAAAACGTTAAATCCCTGTCACTCTAAAAAGGCATCTCTTTTTCTACAGCAGTCTTATCAAGACATTTTTCTTCTTATATATTGTACATTTCCTGAAAAAACTATTCATTTTCCAGAGCCATGATCATATCAACCCGTTTCTGATGTCGTCCTCCCATGAACTCTGCGTTCATCCATTCGGTGACGATCATTTTAGCCATCTCGATTCCAATGACTCTGGCTCCAAACGCAAGTACATTTGTATCGTTATGCTGTCTGGACAGCTTTGCAGAATATGGCTCGCTGCACACTACGCAGCGGATTCCCTTTACTTTGTTAGCTGCCAGGGAAATCCCGACACCGGTTCCGCAAATGAGGATTCCTCTCTCTACCTCGCCGGCCGCCACAGCCTTCGCTACTTTTGCGCCATAGACAGGATAATCGCAGCTCTCTGTCGTGTGCGTTCCGTAGTCAACGACCTCATGTCCCATTTCTTCCAGAAACTCTTTGATCTGCAGCTTCATCTCCAGAGCCGCATGATCATTTCCGATCCCTATCTTCATATTCTACCTCCGAAACCGCCTCCGGGATACGACGATCCCGGAGATACGGCTTTCTTTCCGGACTATTCACTTATTTGAGGAAATCTTTAATCTGTCCGTAAATACCTTCCGCGTCCAGCTTGTAATAATGGAGCAGTTCCGTTGCCGGACCTGACTGACCAAATTCGTCATAGACACCGATACGTTTTACCGGAACCGGACATTTCTCGGAAAGCACTTCACAGACAGCGCCTCCCAGTCCACCGATAACAGAATGTTCTTCGATGGTCACTACCTTTCCGGTCTCTTTTGCCGCAGCCACAAGCAGATCCTCATCGATCGGCTTGATGGTATGAATATTGATCACTTTTGCATTTACGCCTTCTTTTGCCAGCATCTCAGCGGCCTCCAGGGTATAACCCACCATCAAACCGGTGGCAACCAGCGTCACATCCGTACCTTCTCTTAAAACGATTCCTTTTCCAAGCTCAAACTTATAATCAGGATTGTCATTAATGACCGGGGCTGCGAGACGTCCGAACCGCAGATAGACCGGTCCCACATATTCTGCCGCTGCCGCAACAGCCGCTCTCGCCTCCACATCATCGGAAGGAGAGATCACGACCATGCCAGGAATCGTGCGCATCAGAGCGATATCCTCATTACACTGATGGGTTGCGCCATCCTCGCCCACAGAGATTCCTGCATGGGTCGCGCCGATCTTTACGTTCAGATGCGGATAGCCGATGGAATTACGAACCTGCTCAAATGCGCGTCCTGCCGCAAACATGGCAAAACTGCTCATAAACGGAATCAGACCCGTCGTTGCAAGACCTGCTGCGATTCCGGCCATATTTCCCTCCGCGATACCGCAGTCAAAAAAACGGTCCGGAAACTCTTTTTTGAAGGTGCCGGTCTTTGTCGCGCCTGCCAGGTCAGCGTCCAGCACTACAACTTTGTCATTTACTTTTCCCAACTCTACCAAAGCATTTCCGTAGCTTTCACGGGTTGCAATCTTCTTCCCTTCTAACATAACGCTGCACCTACCTTTTCCAAATCTTCCATCGCAATCTTGTACTCTTCGTCATTCGGAGCCTTTCCATGCCATCCGGCCTGATCTTCCATAAAGGAAACTCCTTTTCCTTTCGTGGTCTTCATGATAATGGCCGTCGGGCATCCTTTTGTCTCACGAGCCTCTTTCAGAGCGTCCGCGATCTGTGTAAAATCATGTCCGTCGATATTAATCACATGGAAATTAAATGCCTTAAACTTCTCGTCGATCGGATACGGAGAATTGACATCCTCGATCCTGCCGTCAATCTGCAGACCATTGTTATCCACGATGACAACGAGATTATCAAGCTTCTTGGCGCCGGCAAACATTGCTGCCTCCCACACCTGGCCTTCCTGAATCTCTCCGTCGCCGAGGAGGGTATATGTGCGGTAATCTTTTCCACGGATCTTAGCTGAAAGCGCCATGCCGACCGCCACGGAGATACCCTGTCCGAGAGAACCCGCCGACATATCCACACCCGGGATATGCTGCATACAAGGATGTCCCTGCAGGTAGGATCCGAGGTGACGGAACGTCTTTAGATCTTCTACCGGGAAAAATCCTCTGTGAGCCAGAGCGGAATATAAGCCCGGTGCCGTGTGTCCCTTTGACAGAACAAAGCGGTCTCTGTCCGGTGCGTCCGGATTAGCCGGATCAACGTTCATCTCCTCAAAATACAGATAGGTAAACATATCTGCCGCAGAGAGCGAACCTCCCGGATGCCCTGACTTTGCATAATAGACTGCCGTAACAATCCCTTTACGGACTTCATTTGCTGTCTGTTTCAGCTGAAGCTCATTCATATTCATCCACCTTTCTCTTTGTGATACAGGCAGCTGCCTTCTTCTGAAAGAAAGCCGCCTCTTTCAAGACAAAAATATTGTTACACATCGGTATACCTTATATCCGGTAAGCCCGCGTCAGATCCACAACCGAATCTTCCTTTCCTAAATTATATCGGATACCTTTTCCCTTGTCAACAAAAACAACAGATTATATTTACTTATTTTCATTTTTGCTTCTTATATTTATTTTATATGCATAAATTTATTCTATTATATTTACAAATGTAAAAATATTTTGTTTTTTCATCAAAAAACGGCTCCTATTTCCGGTATTTCCTGAAATAAAAGCCGTTCTTTTGATATCTCTGTGTTTTTATTCCGCCTCTTCCTCTGCGGCGATCGCGATATGCAGCTCTTCCAGCTGTTTATCATCCACCACATCCGGCGCGTTAGTCATCAGACAGGAGGCATCCTTTACCTTCGGAAATGCAATGACATCGCGGATGGAATCTTCCTTTGTCATCAGCATGACCAGGCGGTCCAGACCGTAGGCAAGTCCTGCATGCGGCGGTACTCCGTACTTGAACGCTTCCAGAAGAAAACCGAACCGCTCATGCGCCTGTTCCTTCGTAAAGCCCAGACATTCAAACATTTTTTCCTGAATATCATCCTGATGGATTCTGACACTGCCGCCGCCAAGCTCCGTACCGTTTAATACGATATCATACGCCTTTGCGCGCACTTTCCCCGGCTCTGTGTCGATAAACTCCAGGTCTTCTTCCATCGGCATGGTAAACGGATGGTGCATCGCCGTATATCTTCCCTGTTCTTCTGACCATTCCAGCAGAGGGAACTCGGTGATCCACACAAACTTATATTCTGATTTATCCAGAAGATTTAACTCTTCCGCAAACTTGAGACGGAGCGCACCCAGCACGTCGCAGACTACCTTAAACTTATCGGCCGCAAACACAACAAGGTCGCCCTGTTTCGCTCCCACAGCCTCGATCAGCTTCTGCAGTTCTTCTTCTGACAGGAATTTGGCAAATGGACATTTCATACTTCCGTCAGACTTCAGCTGGATGTACGCCAGACCTTTTGCACCGTAGTCTTTCGCCGTCTTTTCAATATTTTTCATCTTTTTGCCGGATACATCGCCGAGGCCTTCCGCGCAGACCGCACGCACTACGCCGCCGTCCGCCACAGCTCCGGAAAACACACCGAACCCACAGTCTTTTACCAGCTCGGATACATCCATGATCTCCATGCCAAAACGCAGATCCGGTTTGTCAGAACCGAAACGATCCATCGCTTCCTGCCAGGTCATCCGCTGAATCGGCAGCTCCACGTCCACATCCAGACATTTTTTGAATAAAAAGGCGAGAAGACGTTCATTTACATCAATAACATCATCCACATCCACAAAGGATAACTCCATATCGATCTGGGTAAATTCCGGCTGACGGTCCGCACGCAGATCTTCGTCACGGAAACATTTTGCCAGCTGGAAATAACGATCATAACCGGAAACCATCAGCAGCTGTTTGAAAAGCTGCGGAGACTGTGGAAGGGCATAGAAACATCCCGGGTGGATCCGGCTCGGAACGAGGTAATCTCTCGCCCCCTCCGGCGTGCTCTTTGTGAGCATCGGAGTCTCGATCTCCAGGAATCCTTCCTCTGCCAGGAACTGTCTGGTGAGCATCGCAATCTTACTTCTCATAATGAGATTCTTCTGAATGTTCGGTCTTCTCAGATCAAGATAGCGGTATTTCAGCCGCAGTTCATCTTTGACAGTGATGTCGGCGTCAATCGGAAACGGAGGGGTCTGGGACTCTGACAAAATGCGCAGATCCTTCACCTTGATCTCCAGCTCACCCGTTTTTAAGTTCTCATTGACAGCGCCGCTTCTTCTCTCCACGGTTCCTGTGACCGCGATGACAAACTCCGCGCGCAGCGTTCCTGCCTTCGCAAAGCCTTCTGCTCCGATGGTCTCTTCCTCAAAATATAACTGCATCAGTCCGCTTCTGTCTCTCAAATCCACAAAAATCAGACTTCCCAGATTTCTTCTCTTCTGCACCCATCCCATCAGGGTCACAACGGAACCGATGTCTGCAGCTGTCACTTCCGTACAGCGATGGGTTCTTTTCAGGCCTTTCATTGACTCAGCCATAATAATATTTCCTCCTGTATTACTGTATTCCCAGACTGGCCAGCATCTCTTTCATCTCACTGGACTGGGTTACTTTCTGAAAAGCTAAAAATACTCGCATGTCAAAATTTTTAACTTCTTCAATCATAATGGTAAATGCCGTCTCAATATCAAATGCACTGCGGTATGCCCGGTTGGCGATCAATGCGCCAAAGGCATCGCACACCCGCAGGATCCGGGCATTCAGCGGAATATCATCCTTTTTCAGATTATTGGGATATCCGCTCCCATCCGCGTTCTCATGATGATAGAGTACCGCGGTCAAAACCTCATCCTCATACCCGTGCTCCTTTAAAATGGCGTAGCCCAGCGTAGGATGAAGTCTTACATAGCGAAGCTCATCAATATTTAATTTCGCTCCCTTTTCTTCATAAACATAGGAACGCAGACGTAGCTTTCCTATGTCATGAACCATGCCTGCCACGGCAAGACTGTGACACTTTTCTTCCGGCAGGCCCATCTCCTTCCCCACAAAATAGGCCAGATTACTGACCACAATGCCATGGAGAATCGCTTCTCCCAGAGAATCCTGTATCGGCGTCTCCAGGTCGTGAACTTCATAAGCATATGCCATTCTTTTTTCCTCTTCTCCGTTTCTTCTTTGCCTTCGCCGACAAAGCGTTCTACAGATATTTTCTCTTTCTGTCGATCATCTCATCGATCCGGTTGATATAGTGATCGATGTTCTTTACATTTTCTGTTCGCTCAATCCGGTTCTCCTCCGGAAAGACATATTTTGTGGAGGCGCCTGCTCCACAGGATATAATATCCTGTTTTTCCTCCATAATCAATATGTTATACAGACATTCTTTGCCCGGAAGACTGTATCCGATATTCTCGAGATTCCCCGGGATGTTCTTCTGCCTGTACATGTAGTACGGAAGCATTCCCATATCCGTGCAGGCGGCATCCACGGCACGGAGCATCTCATTGGTGCTGCCCTTTACCAGCTCCTGATACTTCTCCATCTCCATATTCAGATGCGCCGCTCTCTTGATGGCCAGGGAATGCACCGTCAGGCTCTCCGGTCTCATCTCAAAAATCTCTTTCAATGTCCCTCTCACATGGGAAATGTCCTCCCCCGGCAGTCCGGTGATCATATCCATATTGATATTGGAAAATCCCACCTCTCTGGCGAGAGAAAATGCATCCCTCACCTGCTGTACTGTGTGGTTTCTTCCGATCAGCCTGAGCGTCTCATCGTGCATCGTCTGCGGATTGATGCTGATCCTGCCCACGCCGGCGTCATAAAGTATCTGCAGTTTCTTCCTTGTGACACTGTCCGGTCTTCCCGCTTCCACAGTGAACTCTCTCGTCTTCTCCACCGGAAACAGGCGATGGATCTGTTCCATCAGATACTGCAGGGAATCTTCATCCAGCGCAGTCGGTGTTCCACCGCCCACATAGATGGACGTCAGCCTTTTCTGCGCGCAGGCCTGCGCCACAAACTCCATCTCCTTCGTGAGCGCCTGCATGTAGGCCGCAATGCGGTCGCCGAATCTCTCCACCGGAAAGGAAGCGAAGGAACAGTACAGGCAGGTTGTCGGACAAAACGGGATCCCGATATACAGGCTGTATTCTTCCTCATATGGGTGCGATTCCAGAAATCTCTTTTCCCTCTCTGCCACCTGCACGCACAGATGCGCCTTCTGCGCATCCGCCAGATAGGTCTCTGAGAAACGCTTTTCCAGAGACTCCCTCTGTACATCCGTCGTCTCTTCCATCCATTTCATGACGATCTTTGTCGGGCGGATTCCTGTCAGCATCCCCCACGGGAGCGTTCGTCCGGTAAACTCTGAAAAAAGTCTGTATAAAAAGCGGCAGACAGCATTTCTGCTCTTCTCATGATCATGATACGCGCAACAGACCTCCTGCTTTGCCTCCTTTCCCTCCCGGTCAAAAAGGCGTCCGCTTATCTTTCCCTCTTCATAAATCAGGGAGAGAAAACGTACATTTTCCTCTCCTTGTTCTTCCGACGCCAGACGGTCCATCTCTTCTTCCGGCACAGCGATGATCTTCTCCCGCTCATAAAAAGCCAGCGCGATGGCTCTCACATCGTAATCATATTCTTCTTTATTCTGGTACAAATATATCATAACGTTCTTTTATCTCTCCACAAACGGATTTGTCGCCCTTTCCTCTCCGATGGTCGTGGATGGTCCGTGTCCCGGGAACACAACTACCGGGTCCGGCAGAGACATGACAACCTCATTTAAGGACTTCAGCAATGTCTGTGCGTTGCCGGTCGGAAAATCTGTCCGCCCCACACTTCCGGCAAACAGCGTGTCTCCCGAGAACAGCCACCCTTCCTCCGCGAAATAGTAGCAGCAGCTTCCCAGCGTATGTCCCGGTGTGTAGAGACACTGGCATTTGTGTTTGGACGTTACCTCAAAGATCTGTTTGTCATTGATCATCATATTGGCGTGCGTCGTATATCCCGGCCCGCCAAACATCGGGCTCAGATTATAATCCTTTACCATGAGCACTTCCTGCTCCGGCTTCGCCGCATACACCCGCAGCTTCCACGGGTCATAATGCTCCCGCAACCCTTCCAGTCCGCCAATGTGGTCGTGATGGCCATGTGTCAGAAGGACACCGTCCAGCGTGTATTCATTTTCTTCCAGAAAACGAATCAGTTCCTCCGCATTTCCCGCCGGATCAATGATCACAGCCTCCTTGATCTCGTCGTCCATCAGTATATATGTGTTTGTGTCAATCGGCCCCAGCTGGGCACATGCTATCTTTAATTCACCCAATGGTATGTTCCTCCGTTATCTGTCATATTCTTTTGCTTCGGATAAACCGCTGCCGGCTCCCACGAGGGAAACTATCCGGCAGCAGCGCCCGGAAATCATCTCGTCAGCCGGCATTTCTCTCGATATCGATCACGCTCTCCACATTGCGGAGCTTCTTGATGATATGGTTCAGCTCCTCGATACCGCTGGTCTCGAAGGAGAGGGAGATGGTCGCCAGCTCCTGCTTGCTCGTCTTGATATTGACGGACTTCAGATCGACATTCAGTTCCATAAATATCTTGGAAATGTCCAGTAAAATCCCGGTACGGTTATGCGCATAGAGACAAATCTCGGTGAGATAGAGCTCGCCGCTCTTCTCCACTGCGTCTACCTCCCACTCCGCGTCGATCAGTCTGGAGCGATCGCTCTCCGGCATACATAAAATGTTCACACAGTCTGTCCGGTGAATGGAGATCCCCCGTCCCCGGGTAACGAAACCGATGATCTCGTCTCCCGGAACCGGACTGCAGCATTTGGAAAAACGGACGGATAAGTCGTGGATCCCCTTGACGGTGATACCGGACTTCTTCCGAACCTTCGTCGGTCTCTTTTCCGCCCTGTTCTTCTCCGCGATCTCCATCAGGGCTTCCTGATCGGTCATCTGCTTTTTGTGTACTTTCTCGTACTCTTCCACCAGCTTGTTGACAACCTGGCCTTCTTTTAAACCGCCGTGTCCCACTGCCGCGAGCACGGAGTCCCATGACTTGAGGCCGTACTTCTGCATACATTTCTTCATGTATTCCGGCTTCATATAGTCGCTCAGCACGATGCCCCGGGCCTTACTGTATTTATCGATCAGCTCACGGCCCTTTAAAATATTTTCTTCCTTAAACTGTGACTTAAACCACTGGTTAATCTTTGTCTTTGCCTGGGAGCTCTTCACAATGGAAAGCCAGTCCCGGCTCGGACCGTTGGAGTTCTGGGAAGTGATGATCTCCACCCGATCTCCATTCTGAATCTTGTAATCGATCGGCACCTGCCGCCCGTTGACCCTGGCGCCTACCATTTTATTTCCCACTGCCGTGTGTATCATGTAGGCAAAATCAATCGGCACAGATCCCGCCGGCAATGTCTTCACATCGCCCCTCGGTGTAAAGCAGTATACCTGCTCCGCAAACAGATCAAGGTCTGTCTTGAGCATGGCCAGGAACTCTCTGTTATCTGACATGTCCTGCTGCCATTCCAGAATCTGTCTGAGCCAGCTCAGCTTTTCTTCTTCTTTATTAATGTTGCCGCCGCCCTCTTTGTATTTCCAGTGGGCCGCAATACCATACTCCGCGGTGCGGTGCATCTCAAACGTCCGGATCTGTATCTCAAAAGGTGTGCCCGAAGAGCCAATCAGTGTGGTGTGAAGTGACTGATACATATTCTCCTTCGGCATGGCAATGTAATCCTTAAACCGTCCCGGAATCGGCTTATACATCTCATGGATGACGCCCAGAGCCGCGTAGCAGTCCCGCACAGTATCCACCTTGATACGCACAGCGAAAATGTCATAGATCTGATCCAGTGTCTTGTGCTGGTTGCGCATCTTCTTATAAATACTGAACAGATGCTTTACTCTTCCGTCGACCTCCGCCCGGATGCCCGCCTCCTCGATGTGCTCCCGCACCTCCTTAATAATGGACTTGATAAATGCCTGGCGTTCTTCCTTGTTGGAATCCAGTTTCTCCTCCAGATCTTTATAAATCTCCGGCTCCAGATATTTCAGGGAGAGGTCATCCAGCTCCGTCTTAATCTTGGATATCCCCAGCCGATGTGCGATCGGCGCGTAGATATCCATGGTCTCCCGTGCCTTTTCCTTCTGCTTCTCCGGCTTCATATACTGCAGGGTGCGCATATTGTGCAGCCGGTCTGCCAGCTTGATAAGAATCACCCGGATATCCTTTGCCATGGCAAGGAACATCTTCCGGAGGTTCTCCGCCTGAATATCCATCTTATCGTGGGAATACGACAACTGACCGAGCTTCGTCACCCCGTCAACGAGAAGCGCGACCTCCTCGTTGAACTCTCTGGTGATATCCTCCAGCGTATACTCCGTATCCTCCACCACATCATGGAGAATCCCGGCAACAATGGTCTCCTTATCAAGCTCCAGCTCCGCCAGAATGATCCCCACACAGAGGGGATGAATGATATACGGCTCTCCTGACTTCCTCATTTGTCCTTCATGCGCTTTACACGCCAAATGGTAGGCCTTCTCAATCATCGAGAGGTCTGTGGAAGGGTGATACAAACGAATGGCCTTTATCAGCCGGTCGTGAAGCACTTCCGGGTTCGTGAAATCTTTAGGCTGGCTAATCTCTTTCTGCATCCTGTTTACTCTTTGTTTCTGGGCATCCATACTCTCTCACCACACTTCTTTTAGTCTAAAATTAGAATTAATTGTACACCAAACTCCGGTATTATGCAAGGGTTGTGAGAATTCTCCGACAAAAAGGGACCGGGGCAGCCGGCCCAACTTGGCCAACCGCCCCGGTCTTTATTGCAGCATCTGACTGCGAGGGTACAAAACAGTCTTCGTCTTAGACTTATTTATCTTGCTCTGACTTTCTTCACTTTGGAGAATGAAGAATCTACGTCAGCGTTAGAAGCATTCTTAGCAACCGCTTTGACTTTGTAGTAATAAGTCTTTCCGGAGATAAGACCGCTGTCTTTGAAAGTAAGTTTCTTGGTGGTTCCTACACAGAGGTATTTACCTTTCTTCTTGGTAGAACGATAAATCTTGTATTCGGAAGCGCCATTCACTTTCTTCTTGATTCTGATGACAGCACTCTTCTTAGCAGCTGCTTTTACGTTTTTGATCACAGGTTTGTTCGTCTTTGCTGTGGAAACGAAGTTTACGGAAGCAACGTTCTTGCAGCCGATAGTATTCTGATAAGATGCCTTGTATGCCGGAAGCTGAATCTCTGTTGCGGTCATCGTTCCCGGTGTTGCATTGTAAACTGTTTCAGGATTCTCTGTATCCGGATCAGCTGCGTAAGCTACTACATAATACTGATAAGCTACGCCGTCTTCCGGCCCCTTCTTAATAGCATCATCATCGTCAGCAAAGTAGGAAACTCCATATCCTGCAACCTTGCCATCCTTATATACCTCATCGTAAGAGGTAGGATACATATCGTATGTATAATCAATCATCGATGTTCCTGTGAACTGATCCTGTTCATACTGATAATTCCGATAGTAGTAGGTCTTTGTCGGATCAAGCTTGGAATAACCAGCATATCCGTCTACGCGCTCGCCAGTTCCATTCTGGTAAGCATCAATAGAAGCATTAATTGCATTAACTGTTGCAGCATCAACAGCTACCGGAGCCTGTGCGCCCACATACTCTGTAACCTGAGTTCCACCTAAGTTACGATATCCGCCGATATCGTTATTCTTCAGCAGAGAACCGGCACGAACACGATATACTTGATAGTACGCTGCGCCCGGAACCGGCGTCCAGGATACCTGAATACCGTTGCCAACGTTTGTCGCGGAAACCGCGTCTACGAGACCCATTGTTCTCTCAGTGGTATATGAGCTGTAATCGCTGAGCGTATTGCCCTTGTAAGCGTAGATTCTGTATTCGGTCGTATCATCACGGATGATATTGCCGTAGCTGTCTGCTCTTGCTGTCATCTCTGCAGCAAAAGTATACTTGGTGGCATCCGCGCCAAGGCGGCCAATCTCTACCCAGTCGGTTGCATCCGCATTTAATGAGCCGTCTGCATTGTATACTTCCACATATTTCTTTACGATATAACCGTCAATACCGTAGACCTTCTTCCACTCTACCGTTGTATTGCCGTATGCATCGTCGTATGTACGTTCAAATGCCGGTGCGTCAAAGGAAAGATCTACGTAGCTTCCTTCCTGAACGATCGTGTCTTTGTCCGCCTTTTCGCCTTTCTTCTTAGGCATCACGGCACGCACGATGTAGGAGTAATCCTCATTTGCCATCGTCTTTTTGTCGATGAATTTCTTTTTCTTCTTACCTAATGTCTTTAACAGAGTATAGGATTCATAAGCATCACTCTCAGCGCCGGAGATCGTTGTCGCTGCGGAAGCTCCGTTAGAACGATAGATCTCATAGCTCTTTGCGCCTTTTACCTTCTTCCAGCTGAGTTTCACGTTCTTCTGTTTCTGCACAACTGTCTGTAACTGAAGAGCGCTTCCCTTTGTAGTACGCTTGAAGGTTGTGTACTTACCGTATGTGACAGCGCCTGTATCCGCATCTTTGTAATACGGGCGCACTCTGTATGTGTACTCTGTATTGGCAACAAGTCCTGTATCCTTATAGGTGTCCTTCGCTACTGTGGCAATCTTTTTGAACTTCTTGCCAACCTTGCGGTAGATCTCATAACCGGTGGCATCCGCATTGTTCATATCCATCTCGATGGATTTTGCCTTCACCGTTGTATCCACAGCTGCCTCCATGGATACCTCGATCGTGACCGGGTTGGATGCCGGGCTGTAGTAATCTTCTCTGTCCGGATACTGCATCTCTGGATACGCACCGGTACCGTCCCAGTTATCCCAGGCAGCATCATATGCAGCACGTGCGGCATCATACGCAGCCTGATATTCATTGGAATCATAAAGATAAGCAACCACCGTCTTGGTTCCCGGAGTCAGATCGTAAGCGTTGATTGTCGTCTCCGTGTCTTTCACGCTCTCCGTACCTGCATCTGAATACTCGTAAGAATTGAAACACTCTTTTGTGAAGTCATCGTTCTTTGACCAGTAACCGGTCTCACTCTGCTTCGGATCGTTGTTCTTATATACGTTGAAGTATAAATACTGACCTGGCTGTAAGTCCGCATACTGGAATGTCCAACCTGTCACAACCTGGCCGCTGCCTGTCTGCTCTTTGATAGAGATGGCAGGAGCTGTCGCTGCATCTGCCGGGATGGAAACTCCTGCTGCCATGGCGAGTGCCACTGCGCTGAGAGCGATCCCTGTTGCAAATTTTTTCATAAATTCTCCTCCTTACTAAAGATGAATTTGAGATAAGTCATTATTTGATGTACCCTCATCCGTTTTTATCTCAGGAATATTATATCTCGTATCGTGATAATGCACAACCTGTGACAAAAAGTGTGACAAGGTTTTGTGAAAAACACAATAGTATTTTTTTGTTATTTGTTCCGTTGACGGCTTTTTTCATTATTCCGTGATTTTAGACAAAGAATCTCGTCATTTTCTGCCTTTTTGCCGGTATTCTGCCAGAATTTCCTTCATCCGGGCGATAGTCTCTTCTGCTCCGCAGAGCCACCGGTTCTCCCGGGAGAATTCCACAAAGTCGCGGAATCCACGGCGGACTGTGCGCTCGTTGATGCGGAAATACTGGCTTATGGCGTTTTTCTGATGGTACTGGAAAACGATCTTTTCGTTGATGTAAACGAGCAGGCGTCTGTCCAGGTTCAGAAACAGCGGGTTGGTCATATTGTAGTTGATGACGCCCTTTTCCGCTATCTCGATGGCCCTTTCCAGGATAAGCAGGCGGTCCGCCATGTCAATCGGGGTGTAGCAGCTGTCCGGGTATTCGTTGGAGCGGCCGGTCTCCAGGAAATGGCGAAGGCCTTCCTCGGAGAAAATGTTGACCATGCGTTTTGCGCCTTTTCCGGTCAGCTTGCTGCGGTTTTCCGCCAGCGCCTCCATGACAAACTGATTATCCTTTTCGTCCATGCGCAGGTACTTAAAGAGCATCGCTTCATCGAGACAGGCAGTCAGGCAGGGCGTCGCTCCTATACAGATCTCCGCGGTGGACAGTTCCGTCACAAAGCTTCGGATGAAGGTCATCCATTCTGTAATATCGTTGAGATAACCGGTCAGGAAACTGGTCCGCCTTTTTATTTTCTGATACTGCCGCCGGTAGAATTCCACGCTCTCTTTGCTCCAGAACACCAGTCCTTCATCCATTTTGGAATTACAGACCATACCGTAGTCACCTGCCAGGATGAGAACGGGAAGCAGGCTCATGGTGTTGATATGCGCATCCTTCTTGTCATAGTAATAATAGCTCCGATAGTTGATATTTCCAAACAACAGGGGCAGGAGACTGTATATGACGCGGATATTGTTATTGCCTTCCGCGGAATCTTCGTCCAGACAGACGATCTGTTCCACCTCCGTCTCCTGTCCCACACAGGCAGAGAGAACGATCGGCATGAGATTGCCCGCATCCGGCTGAGACAGGATCTCCAGCCGACTTTTCCGTCCGGAGTTTCTCTGTTCCCGAAGAATATTGCGGAGCACATTTTCCACCTCCATGGCTCCCAGACAGGTTTTGCATGCCTGCCCGCCCGGAATCGGAGCATTCTGTTCCACGCCGGGCTGCGCCGGAAAACTGCCTCTCTCCGTTTGAGGCGGCAGATCCAGTTGAAAATCCACCAGACCGTTTAATACGTCCCGGATCATGAGAAAACTTTCATATCTTTTTGAGCCGTAACAGCTTTTGTTGTATTCTTCTGTGAGCTTTTCCTGTTTTTCCGGGGAAAGCATGAGACATTCCGAAATGTGTTCAACCTCTCTGATACTTTTCGGCAGTCTGTCTCCGGATAAATATTTCTGGAGCAGCGTGCGGTTGATCTCCGTCTCTATTGATAATCTTCGGACGGAAATCCCATTTTCTTTGATATATTTTTTCAGACATTCTCCATAGTCAGACATTTTACTTCTCCCACTCTGCATTAAGCAAATATTTTTTTATAATATATCACATTTTTTACACATTTGCACAGAAAAAAATCCCCGCGGAGCCTTTTTGTTGCAGGAACGCAGTTTCCTGTGAAATAAAAAAATGCCGCAGACATACGCCGCACAAAATATCACAGTGGGAAAAACTCTCCTCTTTTGTATTTTGTGCAGACGATATGTTCTGCGGCAGTCTGACGATCGTTAATATTCGCTCTTCTTTGCTTCACAGTAAATGCAGCGATACACACGGTTCTCCCGGTCTGTCAGTTTGAACACGTGATCCAGCCCTCTTTCCACGGAGGTGATACACCGCGGATTCTTACAGCGGATGATGTTCGTGATGCGTTCCGGAAGCTCCAGATGCATTTTCTTCACGATGGAACCGTCTTTTATGTAGCAGACCGTAATGTCCGGGTCAATGTAACCGAGCACGTCCAGATTCAGGTCCAGATTGTCGGCAATCTTGATGATATCTTTCTTGCCCATCTTGCTGCTGACAGCGTTCTTGATGATAGCTACACTGCAGTCCAGCTTGTCAAGGCCCAGATATTTGTAGATCTCCATGCTTTTGCCCGCTTTGATGTGGTCTAATACGATACCGTTTTTTATGCTGTCAATTTTCATCGGCACTCACCCCCAGTAATGTCATGATCAACGCCATTCTCACATATTTGCCATAGAGCGCCTGTTTGAAGTAGCAGGCTCTCGGGTCGTCGTCCACCTTGGTGTCGATCTCGTTCACCCTCGGAAGCGGATGCATGATGCACAGGTCTTCCTTGGCATTTTCCAGTTTCTTTTCGTCCAGAATAAAGCTGTCTTTCAGACGGATATAGTCTGCCTCGTTGAAGAAACGCTCCTTCTGCACTCTGGTCATGTAGAGGATATCCAGTTCCGGCATAACCTCTTCCATGGTGCGGACTTCCCTGTAAGCGATGTTTTTCTTTTCAAACACATCCTTGACAATGTATTCCGGCAGACACAGCTCTCTCGGGGAAATCATCACAAAACGGATGTTCTCGTAACGGGACAGCGCCTTGATCAGGGAATGTACGGTTCGGCCGAACTTCAGGTCGCCGCACATACCGATGGTCAGATCATTGAGGCGTCCCTTTTCTCTGCGGATCGTCATTAAATCCGTCAGCGTCTGTGTCGGATGGTTATGTCCTCCGTCACCGGCGTTGATGATCGGGATACTTACTTTCTGTGCCGCCACATACGGCGCTCCCTCTTTCGGATGGCGCATGGCGATGATGTCGGCATAGCCGGATACGACCCGGACAGTGTCTGAAACACTCTCGCCCTTTGTCGCCGATGAGGAATCAGCCGAAGAAAAACCAAGTACATTTCCTCCCAGCTCCATCATGGCTGCCTCGAAGCTTAAACGTGTTCTTGTACTTGGTTCAAAAAATAAGGTGGCAAGCTTTTTGTGTTTGCAGACTTCCTGATACTTCTCCTTATGAAGGATGATATCGTCCGCCAGTTCGAGAAGATGCTGAATCTCTTCCACAGATAAATCCATAGGATCGATTAAATGTCTCATGACGACCTCCCTTTTTCCAAACGGATATGTTTTCGTTGTTTCTTTGTTATCAATCAGAGAAAAACTGACTTTCTTCTCCTGATAATACAGTGTTCTTTTTCGCGTGTCAAGATTCTTCTCCTGACATAAGCGCCCGCAAAGAAGCATCGTTACCGGTCACTGAGTGAACAGCAACGATGCTTCTGTCTTTACGCGCCAATATAAAATGCGACTCCTTTTTCTTCCAGAAACGCCGGATGGTAGGAGAGTTTTGCCTTTCGCAGTCCCGGGTCTCCCACATCGTCTTCGCGGTTGACGTATTTACAATCTGCCGCCTCATGAATCAGAAACTGCTGATTGATCATGGAGTAAGCGCCCTGGATATCCGCAAATGCCTTTTCGATGTGAACACAGAAGGTGTCCGGATGAATCTGTTCTCCCACGGTAAACGCCACGACCTGGCCATCCACCCGTAGCAGACCGCCTGTAAGTCCCAGAAACTCTCTCTCCCGAAGCGATGCCTCTGAGACACAGATCTCCGCATGTTTTTCCAGATCTTCTGTCGCGCAGTTCTGCGCCTTCCATTTTTTCAGCATGTCCAGGCACTCCTGTGTATTTTCCGGCGTGATAGCCTCATAGCTCCAGTCGTACATTTTGCTGAACTTGTTAATATGGTTTTTCTTTCCGTGATACTTTCTGCCCTTCAGCTCGATGAGCGCCTGCGTTTCGTAGATATAGTCTGCGATATCCCGGTCAAACTCCACCCGGAACTGTCCCGGATACTGCTCATTCAGATACTGCTCCATCTCCCTGGAAATGCTGTGAAAGACCGGAGGGATGCTTTCCTCCCGGCAGTATTCCAGCACCCGGTCCAGGGCTTTTTTCGGATCCCCGGCTCCCAGCGGAAGGGAGAAACTTGTCTCCTCTTCATTGGAACGGAACACGATCATGTCCTCGCATTCCGCATATTCCAGGTTGTAAAATCCCCGCCACAGATAAATGGCTGCAAAACTCATGTCGCAGCTTCTGGAGCGCACATGTTTCAGGTACTTGTTAATCGTTTCCTTATCTTCTGCCCTGACAGGCTTAAAATCCATAATAACCTCTTTCGTCTTATCCTATTTTCTGCTCCAGACGGCTGCGGATGGACTTGATAAAGTCCTCACTGTTGACAGCGTTGACATTTTCCAGTGTGGTGATCAGTGCCAGATCCTTTGTCATCGTGCCGCTCTCGATCGTCTCGATGGTCGCTTCCTCCAACTTGTCGGCAAACTGTACCAGTTCCCCGATACCGTCCAGTTTCCCTCTCTTTCTGAGCGCGCCGGACCATGCGAAGATCGTTGCCACAGAGTTGGTGGAAGTCTCCTCCCCTTTCAGATGTTTATAGTAATGTCTCTGGACCGTTCCGTGAGCTGCCTCATACTCGGTCGTTCCGTCCGGAGCAACCAGCACGGATGTCATCATGGCAAGAGAACCGAAGGCAGTTGCCACCATGTCGCTCATCACATCGCCGTCGTAGTTTTTGCATGCCCAGATGTAACCGCCCTCAGAGCGGATCACTCTTGCGACAGCGTCGTCGATCAGAGTGTAGAAATACTCGATGCCGGCTGCGTCAAATTTTTCTTTGTATTCTGCATCAAAGATGTCCTGGAAGATATCTTTAAATGTATGGTCGTATTTTTTGGAGATCGTATCCTTTGTGGCGAACCATAAATCCTGTTTCGTTTCCAGCGCATAATTAAAGCAGGAACGGGCGAAGCTGCTGATGGAGCTTTCCAGATTGTGCATTCCCTGCAGGATGCCAGGACCGTCAAATTCATGGATCAGTTCACGTACTTCCTGTCCGTCCTCTCCGGTGAAGACAAGTTCTGCCTTGCCTGGTCCCGGAACCTTCATCTCGGATGCCTTATATACGTCGCCGTAGGCATGTCTCGCGATGGTGATCGGCTTTTTCCATGTCTTTACTGTCGGCTCAATGCCTTTTACCACGATCGGCGCGCGGAAAACGGTTCCGTCCAGAATGGCACGGATCGTTCCGTTCGGGCTTTTGTACATTTCTTTTAAATGGTACTCGTCCATTCTCGCCGCGTTCGGCGTGATGGTCGCGCATTTTACGGCTACGCCGTATTTTTTCGCCGCAAGGGCGGAATCTATCGTTACCTGGTCTCCGGTCTCATCTCTGTGTTCCAGACCCAGATCGTAGTACTCTGTCTTAAGATCAATGAACGGCAGAAGCAGTTCATCTTTGATCATCTTCCAGAGAATTCTTGTCATCTCATCTCCGTCCATCTCCACGAGGGGAGTTGTCATCTTTATCTTATCCATTACAGTCTCCTTTCCTGTCTTATGAATCTGTTTCTCCGCGATCGGTGCGTGGCTGTCAGTCATCGCGTCACCACAGGCAGCGCACAGCTACCGGTCATCGCGTCACCACAGGTATTATATAGTAAACCACGCACAAAATGCAAGTTATTTGATAAATTGCTTCATTCTTTTACAGCTCGTCGCTGTCCAGGACGATGGTAAACGGTCCGTCATTGACCAGCTCCACCTGCATGTACGCGCCGAATTCTCCGTGTTTCACTGTCGGGATTCGCTTCCGGCATTCCCCAATAAAAGCACGGTACATTTTCTCCGCCTCCTCAGGACTTCCTGCCTTCACAAAGCTCGGACGGCGTCCCTTTTTGCAGTCTGCCAGCAAAGTAAACTGGGAAACGACGAGAAGTTCCCCCTTCACGTCCTCCAGAGAAAGGTTTGTCTTACCGTTCTCGTCCTGAAACAGGCGCAGGTCGATGATCTTTTTCACCATTTTTTTCATGATTTCTTCCGTGTCGCCCTGGGCCACGCCGAGTAAGATCACATAGCCGGGACCGATCTCCCTCTTATCTTCCCGCTCCACTGTCACAGAGGCTCTTGAAACCAATTGAATGACTGCCTTCATTTTTTCTCCTTCCCTGACGCATTTACCGCGTCAATAATGGTAGATATAACTATACCATACTCCTTCCGCAAAAAACAAGGGCAGTGCCGCGTCGTGACATATCCTTCCTTTCCGGCGCATATACTGGCCTAAGATCGCGGGACCATAAGGAGTATGTCCATGGAGCAAAAATTAGACGCGGAGCTTTCCCTCTCCCTCTCTCTTTCCGAGGAGGAGCGGATGAAGGACCCGGTGCTTCGCGCCGGATATGAACCGGCAACCCGGATATGGACCCTGATTCTTCTCTATCAGGGCTCTCTGACGGAGATACAGGACAATCTGTCTGTCTCCATCATTCCCCTGCTTGGCAGTTTTGCGATCATCCGGATTCCGGCAGAAGAGATCCCCACTCTGCTTCTCTACCCGCAGGTTCTCTATCTGGAACTGCCGAGACCTCTTTATGAAGATGAAATCACCGGAATCTCCGCTTCCTGCATGGCAGGCGCCCCGTTTTTTCCGGACGGCCTGACCGGACAGGGGACCGCCGTCGCTGTCCTTGATTCCGGGGTTGATTACCGGCATCCGGACTTTCGCACCGATTCCGGAAGCACCCGGATTCTCACTTACTGGGATCAGGGGCTTGCCTATGACGGAGAAAATCGCTATGGCTTCGGTCACATTTTCTCTGAAAATGCGTTGAATGCGCTGTTCGATGCGCCGGCATCCTCTCTTCGTCCCTCTGCGGACAGCAGCGGACACGGCACGCACATCGCCGGGATCTGTGCCGGCAACGGGCGGGGCAGCGGCGGGAGAAACCGCGGCGCTGCCCCAAAAGTGTCCCTCCTTGTCGTCAAACTGAAAAATGAGGCGGATTCTGTCTTTACGGATTATGCCAATCTGATGATGGCGGTGGATTATGTCGTTCGTTTTGCCGCCGACCGGGCTCTGCCTCTCGCCATAAATATCAGCTACGGCTCCAACGACGGACCGCACGACGGCAGCGGATTGATGGAGAGATATCTGGAAAACTGCATCTTTTACGGAAAAAATGTGGTGGTGATCGCCACCGGCAACGAAGGCATCTCCCGCAGGCACAGTCAACTCAGCGTGGCTTCCGGCGAGGAAAAAACAGCCGCTTTCAGCGTGGCTCCCGGGGAAACCAGCCTGTATGTGCAGCTCTGGAAACATTTTGGCGACCGGATGTCTTATCGTCTTTCTCTCCCTTCCGGTCTCCGGGAAATCTCTATTCCGGGGCGTCCCGGTATCTATCGCTTTGAGATGGGCGACAGCCTCATCCGGCTCATCATCAGCGAGCCAACTCCTTATCAGACTCTGCAGGAGATGTTTCTCGCCATCCTTCCCGCGGAAGGAAAAACGGTCATTGATCCCGGCATCTGGCAGTTTCGTATCCGTTCTGAACAGTCAGTCCATGGACAGATCAATCTCTGGCTTCCTTCCCGGGAAGCGACAAACGCGTCCACCGGTTTTCTTGATGCTTCCCCGGATGGTTCCCTCACAGTCCCCTCCACAGCCCGCAATGTCATCAGCGTCGGCGGCTATGACAGCATGACGGATACTTTCGCCTCTTTTTCCGGGAGAGGATTTGCCGGGACGCGGAATGCCAAACCCGATCTTGCCGCACCCGCCGTCAATATTTTAAGCGCCGCGCCCGGCGGCGGATACAGCATCCGAAGCGGCACTTCCATGGCGGCTCCCTTTGTCACCGGCGCCTCCGCTCTGCTCATGGAGTACGGGATCATTCAGGGGCAGGATCCCTTTTTGTACGGAGAAAAAATAAAGGCCCTGCTCCAAAAAGGAGCAAGACCTCTTCCTGCTTTTTCTGCATATCCCAACACTTCCATCGGCTGGGGTGTCCTCTGCCTGCGGGACAGTCTCCCGGAATGAGAGTTCTGCCTTACTGCAGAGGATTATTTTCCGTCGATCACATCGCTCATATCGTAAAGCCCTGCCGGCTTACCTGCCAGGTAGATGGCAGCCTCGATCGCTCCCTTGCCAAATACTGCTCTGGAGTAAGCGGTGTGTTTAAACTCGATAACCTCGTCGGTTCCGGCAAAAATAATCTCATGCTCTCCGACGATGGTTCCTCCACGTACCGCGGAGATACCGATCTCATCTGCCGGCCGCTGCATCCGGCGGCCACTGCGGTCAAATACGTACTGGTACTTTCCGTCACTGGCCTCATTGATGGAGTCTGCCAGAGCAAGTGCCGTGCCGGACGGAGCGTCCAGCTTTCTTCTGTGGTGTTTCTCCACAATGTCGATATCGAAACCGGCCTCTCCCAGAACCTTTGCCGCCGTTTTTACCATTTTTAAGAGTGTGTTGATGCCGAGAGACATATTGGCAGAACGCAGGATTGCTGTCTTTTTGCTGCATTCTTCCAGATACGCCAGCTGTTTCTCGCTGAGACCGGTGGTACATTCCACCAACGGGATCTGCCTGTCTGCCGCATAGGCAAGAACAGTGTCCACGGCCGGCGCCGCAGAGAAATCGATGATCGCATCCACCTCTACATTTACTCCATCAAGGGAGGAAAAGACAGGGAACTCTCTCTGCTCTCCAGCCTGCACGTCAACGCCGGCTGCCACCTCCACATTGTCCATATCTTTGATCAGATCACAGATGACGTGGCCCATGTGGCCGCCGCATCCGTACATTAATATCTTCGTCATGCTTTTCCTCACTTTCGTGCTTTACAGCAGTCCTACTTCTTTCATCGCTTTTTTCAGGCGTTCTGTGTTGGCATCTTCCATCTCTGTCAGAGGACGTCTCAAATGAGGACCGCAGATACCCATAAGCTCCAGCGCTTTCTTTACAGGGATCGGGTTCACTTCACAGAAGAGCGCATAGATCAGCTCCAGATATTTGATCTGCAGCCGGCGGCTCTCTTCCAGATTACCTGCCAGGAACTCTGCGCAGATATTGTGTGTCTCCTCCGGAGCGATGTTCGATAATACGGAAATCACTCCCTTTGCGCCCAGAGACATCATCGGAACGATCATATCATCGTTACCGGAATACACATCAATGTCTCCCTGTGTCTCATACATCAACTGCGCGGTATAGGAAACGTCTCCCACCGCATCCTTGATGCCGACGATATTGTCCACATTTTTTACAAGGTATGCCATCGTATCGGCGTTGATCTTGCAGCCGGTACGACTCGGTACATTGTATAAGATCAGAGGCAGATCTGTATGTCTTGCCACATAGGAATAATGCTCGATCAGACCTTTCTGTGTGGCCTTATTATAATATGGCGTCACCACAAGAGCGGCGTCCGCTCCTGCCAGCTCTGCCTGATGTGTCAGCCAGGATGCTGTTCTGGAGTCATTGGAACCGGTTCCGGCAATTACCGGCACTCTCTTGTTTGTACGGTTGACACAGTAACGGATCGCGGCGATATGTTCCTCATGATTCAGCGTAGAAGCCTCTCCGGTCGTGCCGCAGACAATGATCGCGTCTGTTTTATTTTCAATCTGAAAATCGATCAGCTTTCCGAAACTGTCATAATCAATATTATAGTTCTCATCAAATGGTGTGGCAATCGCTACACCTGCGCCAGTAAAAATTGCCATATTCATCCTTCCTTTCTGCACTTCTATCATACAGCAGCCCTTCCGGCAGTCTACTGCCGTACGTTCTGCGTACCCTGTCTCTTCTTTTGGCTGATACCGCCGCGCCTGCCGGAACGGCGGTCTTTATTCTGTCAGTTCCTGTGATGTCAGTATGCTGTGTCATTCTTCTCCGGCACGGAGAATCTCTCCTGCCTGCTCTTTTTCCGTATGAATGCAGTAGATACAGTCCGCAATCCCACGCATCTCCTCCGGAAGATTCCTTCCGGTCAAGATCAAATCTGTGGATTCTCTGGCAGCCAGCAGTTCTTTCAAATCGTCCATGGTGATGATATTGTAATCGATCAGACCAAATATCTCATCCAGGATCAGAAGATCACACTGTCCTGTGTCCAGCACTTTTCTCGTATAGCCAAGCGCCATCCTGATATTGGACAACTGTTCCTGCCGCTCTTCGTCATTCATATCAGCGTAGGAACAGGCTGCCTTCGCAAAGCGGAAAATCTGCAGTTCCGGTTCCAGTTTTTTGAGGAAATCCAGGGTGTCCGAATGTTTGCATTTAAGAAACTGGACCATGATGACCTGCTTTCCGATGCCTGCGGCACGGATCCCCAGTCCCAGGGCTGCCGTGGTCTTCCCTCTTCCCTCACCATAATATACCTGTATACTTCCGTCCATGTCCTGACCTTTCATCCTGATAATTCCTTTTGTCGTACCGATGCGGCACAGGCGGACTGACGGGAAATCTGCCGTACACGACCACGCTCGCCTTCACATCGGCACGCTACATCGACAGCGTTTTGTTCATAATACCATATTTTCCCTCAAAAATCCACTCTGAAAATGGCATTTACACTAACGACCTTCCTGCTGCGAATCTGCGAAGAACCGGACATCCTCGTCTCTGCCGAGAACCTGGAATCCATCGTATCCCTGTTCTTCGAGACGGTTTAAAAACTTGCCAAGCTTTTTCGGCTTCACATAAAGTGCTGTGGTGTACTGGCCGCGCAGTTCTTCTGCCCGGCAGATCGCTTCCTCGATCTGCTCCTCATCATAGAGGAGGACCACTTTTTTCGGCTTGTCCGTAATCTTCGTCTGACGTTCGGAAAGGATGCTGAAAATCCGCTCAAATCCGATGGAGAATCCCACGGCCGGTACCTGTTCTTTCACAAACTTGCCGATGAGGTTATCATACCTTCCGCCGCCGGCGATCGAGCTGTTGAAGTCCAGAGACTCAATCTCGAACACGGTACCGGTATAGTAACCCTGTCCGCGGACAAGGGTCATATCATACTCTACCGTATATTTTCCGCCGGCAAGCCGGTTGGAAGTATCGATGATGTTCGCGAGGGAATCAATGTATTCTTTATTATCACTGATGGTGCGCACATAGTCCAGAGTAAACGGCGCGTTGGCGATCAGCTTCATGAAGTCTGCGATTACCTTCTCATCAAAGCCTTTTTCCGTCAGCTCGCGTGCCACACCCTCTGCCTTTATTTTGTTTAATTTATCAAAAGAAATACATACGCTGTCCAGATCTTCCTCCCGGAATCCCGTCGTCAGAAGGATATCCTTGAGCACCCGCTTGTCATTTACCTTTATCTTGAAGTTATCAATACCGATGTTCAACAGCGCCTTCGCCGTCGTGTGGATCAGCTCGATCTCGCAGGTCGGTGACTCGGAACCCAGGATATCAATATCGCACTGCATGAACTCCCGGAGTCTTCCCTTCTGCGGACGTTCCGCCCGGTACACCTTATCGATCTGAATCACTTTAAAAGGATTCGGCAGGTGCGCCCGGTTATTGGCATAATAACGGCTTAACGGCAGTGTCAGGTCGTAGCGCAGTCCCATGTCTGCCAGCTGCGACTCCTGTCCTGCGGCAATCGCCTTTTTCAGCTTGTCTCCTCTCTTCATCACTTTGAAGATGAGATTCAGATTCTCCCCGCCCTCGCTCTTGTCGAGGTTCTCGATATCTTCCAGGATCGGCGTGAAGATTCTCTGAAAACCGCAGTTCTCATAGGTCTCGCAAATCTTTCTCTGCAGATAATCTCTGAGTTCTGCCTGCGCCGGCAGGTAATCGTTCGTTCCTTTTACTGGTGTAACTTTCATTCTTCTATCCTCCTGTTTGTGAAAAGAAAAGGACCACCCTGATATAGAGCAGTCCGCTTATCCCTAACCTATACTTCCGGAATCGGCCACCTTCCGCTCCAGATTCATGCCATCGTCACAATATTCCATTTTGTTGACAGAAACTTCATAGGCAACACGGTTCACCACGGTGTCTTCACTTATTTTTTTCTGATATTCCCGGCTCTGGATCCGTCCCCAGAGCTGAATCCGGCTTCCCACCGGGAGCTTACCGGCATATCTCGCATTTCTTCCCCAGCAGATGCACGGTATGTAATCGGACTTGCTGTAGGCACGGTTCACCGCCAGAAGCACGTCGGCGATCTCTCTGCCGAGCGGCGTCGTCCGGTATACCGGCTCCTTACAGATATACCCGTCGAGGAAAATCATATTGGGCTTGCGATTGTCCAGAACATCCAAAAGCTCAAGTTCTCTTACAAAGAGGGAGAGAACCAGATGATTTCGGTTATTCTCATGTTTATTGTAAGAGCGGAACTGTCCCCGCGCCTCCATAAACCGTCCGACGCAGGACTGGCTGACGTCGATCAGGCGCTCGGAAATCAACAGCGGGATCGTATCGCTTGAATGACTGAGTCTGTTCACCTTCAGTTTTACCGTGTAGAAACCTTCCCCGAAAACCTCATGGCTGAATTCAAAATCAGAAATAATCTCTCCAGCGACAACCGCCTGGTTATTTTTTAAAATTTTTTCTGTCATGTTTACTCCTCCCTGTATATAACACAGTCGTCTGTATACATCTATTTGTATTCAAATACTGCAAAAAATATGAATAAATTTTATGCTTTTTCATCCACAATGTCCGCAGGCGCTATATCTCTAAGGAAGATATTCGTGACAATACATCCAGGACTCTCCTGAGTTAAAAACAGATTCAGTATAATAACTCTGCTTTGAAATGTCAACCTTTAAACACCGGCAGATATCATGATTTCTCCCGTTTCTCCCGGAAAACAACTTTTTATTGTCTCTTCGGAATCTTTATGCTAGAATGGTTTCGCTTATTGTTGATTTATATGAATTTCTCTACAGGTCTGCTGAGAATAAGAACATTCATTTATCTTTTGAGAGAAATGCTGCGTAATACACAGTATCACTGTTTTTAGAAAGAAGGCTGTTTATATGAAAATTTCAAGAGAAGATGTCCGTAACGTCGCCATCATCGCTCACGTTGACCACGGAAAAACCACTCTGGTCGATGAACTCTTAAAACAGAGCGGAACTTTCCGTGACAACCAGGAAGTCGGCGAGCGGATCATGGACTCCAATGATATCGAGCGGGAAAGAGGTATCACCATTCTTTCCAAAAATACCGCCATCCACTATGACGGCGTAAAAATCAACATTGTCGATACTCCGGGCCATGCGGATTTCGGCGGCGAGGTAGAGCGTGTCCTGAAAATGGTAGACGGCGTCATCCTCGTAGTCGATGCCTTTGAAGGCCCTATGCCGCAAACCAAATTCGTTCTGAAAAAGGCGCTGGAGCTCAATCACCCGGTTATCGTCTGCATCAACAAGATCGACCGGCCGGAGGCACGTCCGGAGGAGGTCATGGACGAAGTTCTCGAACTCTTCCTGGAACTGGACGCCGACGACGAGCAGCTGGACAGCCCGTTTGTCTATGCTTCCGCCAAGTCCGGCATCGCCATGCTGGAGCTGAATGAACACGGCACCGACATGAAACCGCTGTTCGAGACGATCATCAAACATATCCCGGCGCCAACCGGAGATCCGGACGCCGACACACAGGTCCTCATCAGCACGATCGACTATAATGAATATGTCGGCCGCATCGGTATCGGCAAAGTGGAAAACGGCTCTATCCGTGTCAATCAGGAAGTTCTTCTTGTCAACCATCACGATCCGACCGTCAATAAAAAGGTAAAGATCAGCAAACTGTATGAGTTTGACGGATTAAACAAAGTGGAAGTGGACAGCGCGACCGTAGGTTCCATCGTTGCCATCTCCGGCATCGCTGATATCCATATCGGAGATACCATCTGTTCTCCGGATAATCCGCAGCCGCTCCCATTCCAGAAGATCTCTGAACCGACCATCGCCATGCAGTTCCTGGTCAACGACAGTCCTCTGGCAGGACAGGAGGGTAAATATGTCACTTCCCGCCACATCAGAGATCGTCTTTTCCGCGAACTTAACACGGACGTCAGTCTCCGTGTCGAGGAGATGGAAAACACGGACTCCTTCAAGGTATCCGGCCGTGGAGAGCTGCACCTGTCCGTTCTTATTGAAAACATGCGCCGTGAGGGATACGAATTCGCCGTCAGCAAAGCGGAAGTTCTCTACCACACCGACGAGAACGGTAAAAAAACCGAGCCAATGGAGATCGCTGTCATCGATGTACCGGAAGAGTTCTCCGGCGCCGTCATCGAAAAACTGAGCCAGCGGAAAGGCGAACTTCGCAACATGAGTATTTCCGGCACCGGCTCCGCCCGTCTTGAGTTCTCCATCCCTTCCCGCGGACTGATCGGATACCGCGGCGAATTCATGACGGACACCAAAGGTACCGGTATCATCAACACCCTGTTTGACGGCTACGGCCCGTACAAGGGAGATATCCAGTACAGAAAACAGGGCTCTCTGATCGCCTACGAATCCGGCGAGACCATCACATATGGTCTTTTCAACGCACAGGAGCGTGGCACACTCTTCGTTGGTCCCGGCGAAAAAGTATATGCCGGTATGATCGTGGGACAGAACGGCAAAACCGACGATATCGAGGTCAATGTATGTAAGACCAAAAAGCTGACCAACACGAGAGCCTCCGGTTCTGATGACGCCCTGAAGCTCACACCGCCGCGGATCTTAAGTCTGGAACAGGCGCTTGACTTCATCGACACGGACGAGCTGGTGGAGATCACCCCGAAACACATCCGGCTGCGCAAAAAGATCCTCGATCCGACTGCCCGCTACCGTGCAAAACGGAACGGAAAAGCCTGAGTATCTTTTGTTTTTGCGCCTGCCTGATCTCTCCGGGCGTGGCATTTTTGCGGCGGGAAACACGATGCGCCCCGCCGCAGACAGGGAGGCACCACTCCCGCACGGCAGAATTCATGGCAGAAACTGCCGTCAAAACGACCGCGTCCAGTGCGAAGCGGGCGTTCCGCAAATAAAATACTTTATCCCTGTACCCTGTCCGCACGGCATCAGAAAACGATCACTTCTCCTTCCGCCGTACCATAATAGACCTTCTCCCCTTCTGTCATTTTTATCCGTCCTCCGGTCCCCTCTGTCAGTTCTTTCATCAGATATTCTTTCTCCTCTTCCGGAAAAAGGGCCTGCATCTCTACCGTATCTGTATAATCCGTCTTCTCCACGATGATCTGATTCTGTGCCAGAATATACTGAATCTTCCCCAGATCCGTGTACTCTGCCGCAAGCGTCATCCGGATCCCCGGTATCTTTTCAATGATCACAGACTCCTCCAGTCCGGCCTTTGCCGCTTCCGTATAAGCGCGCACCAGACCTCCGGTCCCCAGCAAGGTCCCTCCAAAATAGCGGGTCACCACAATAGCAATATTACAGATACCGCTGCCCTGGATCACTTCCAGAATCGGTTTGCCAGCCGTACCGCCCGGCTCCCCGTCATCACTGCATCTGGTCAGGGGATTCTGCTCTCCGACAGAGAAAGCGGAACAGTTATGTCTGGCATCCCAGTACTTTTTCTTCACTGCCTCAATAAACTCCTGCGCCTCCTCCACTGTCTCCACCGCCTGCACATGGGCGATAAATCTTGACTTCTTCTCAACGATCTCTCCGCGGCCTCCCTGAAAAACCGCTCTGTGCTTTCTCATATCCTGTCACCTCTGATATTCTGATTTTGCATATCCTCCCATCTCATCTGCCTGTGGGAGGTCTGTAAACCATCATATCATATCCCCGCAAAATAAGAAATATACTGTCTGCTTTTCATCTTCATTATATCCGGCGGGATACACCGATCAGTTCCCACACTCCGGAACAGAACGCTGACTGCCAGTCATCAACCAGCTCATACAGATGAACGGGCATCACTGTCTCCCGGACAAACAGCAGAAACAGACGGATCGCCTCCTCATAGTTCTCCGTCAGCCCCGGTGCCTCGCTTCTGTCCACCCGGAATGTCCCATCCTTCTCATATTGCTGAATTCGAATACCAAAAAAATCTCCCTCTCCTTCTTCTCTCGGAAAATGTGACATTAATAATTCATAGATCAACTGTACACGGCCCCCTAATGTCATCACTTCCTGCTCTCGCGTCAAGATTGTCCTCATGCTACACCTCCTTCCCATCCAGACAAATATCATTACATAATTTATTATAAAATATCTGGATATGACATTATTATACATTTATTGACACGAAATAAAAAGGTAATATTTTGCAAGAAATGGATATTATTTACATGAAATTTTATTTTTTCATTCCATAACGTGTTTAAAAATGGATATTTTTAACAAATATGTGCATTTACTGTTTTTCTAATTTTTGGTATTATAAAATATTACCCTTTTTAAAGGATTTTTTTGTCATATTTTTCTCATTTTCGGAGCGAAAAATGATTTTAAAATACCCTTCAGAGACAAAAAAAGCCCCCTTTCGAAAACAGACCTGTTTTTTATCTGTCTGTTCGAAAGGGAGCCGCGGCTTGTGCCGACTTCTGTTAAAATGCGTGCGCTGTCTCGCCTGTTCTGGAAACATCATCATAAAATGCTGCGAGCGATGCGTTTATGTAAGGATTCAACCATAAGTATCCGATACCCAAAGTGAAAAGGCAGAGAATCCCCCAGCCGATAAAGCTGAGCTCCAGGCAGAATAACCGCCATTTATTTCCCCGCATCATTTCCATTGATACTTCCATCGCTTCCTTCGCCGACATTTCCGGGTTTTCTGCCATTATAAAGTTCGACATACTGTAAGAATAACTCTTGATGATCCCCGGAATGACGAAGAGCAGGCTCCACAGGAAAATGAAAATACTCGTCCGCAGACGGAGCCAGATCGCTTTTCCCATGATGGATGTGTGGCAGAATATCTGCCCCACAGAAGCCTCCTTCCGGTCGATCAGATTCAGATTATACGTCGCCAGACCAAGACTGACAAAACTTCCGATGATAAACTGAATAACGGCAATGATCAATATGACAAACATGGATACCATAAGGACGGCCGCGATCATCATAAGGAATGCCGGCGCCACCTGCATGCTGACGTCTCCTCCGTCCTCTCCGTAATAATTATACAGATTCGCCGAAAATGACCCCACACTGCTGTGCACGATCATATCCGCGCCTAAAAGCTCCGCCAGCAGGGTCGTGCCCAGCGCTGACGCCCAGTGTCCCGAGAGACTCGCCCTCGCGATACCCCTGAAATCTGCTGCTCTTTTCATAATGTGTCTAAAACTCCTTTCATCTTATCGGCCGCCTGCCGGAACAGGGTAAGTTCCTCATCAGACCATGTCTCTTCCAGGCGCCGCTCCACGCCGTTGACTCCAATGACAGACGGAACACTCAGTGCTACCCCACTGACGCCGTATTCTCCCTGCAGCACAGTGGATACCGAAGCAATCGACGGTCTCTGTCCAAGCACCGCCTCTGCCAGATAACACACGGTGGTCGAAATGCCGAAATGGGTTCTTCCCTTTTCTTTGATAATGGCCGCACCCATTCCGCGTACTTTTTCTGACAGAACTTCTTTCTCTTTCTGTCCCCAGGAGATGCCTCTCCTCTTGCAGTACTCCGGCAATAAAATACCGTCAATGGATGCCCGGCTCCAGATTGGGATCTGCGCGTCGCCATGCTCTCCCACTATATTTATTTTCACTGCTTCCGTATCTCTCTTTGTATAATCGGACAGCATCCGCACCATGCGGGAGGAATCCAGAGCGCAACCGGTTCCAAACACTCTGCCATCCGGAAGATCCATAAATTTTGTACATTCATATACAAGGATATCCACCGGATTGCTCACCAGCAGAATGGCGCCGCCTGTATAATACTTTTTCAGAGAATCCACCACATTCCTCAGAATCTGTGTGTTTCCGGAGATCAGATCCAGACGACTCTCTCCCGGCTTCCGGTTTCTCCCCGCCGTGATAACGATCAGATCACAGTCGGCACAGTCCTCATAACTGCCCGCCCGTACCACAGCGCCTCCCAGTTCCGGGATACCGTGCTGAATATCCATGGCTTCTCCATCCACCTTCTCTTTGTCAATGTCTATGAATACAATCTCCCTTGCCACTCCCCGGATCGTCAGGGCGTACGCAATAGACGCCCCCACAAAACCTGCTCCGATAATCGCTGCTTTTTTCTTTGAGATAATATAATCACCCATATCATAGTACCTCCTGCATAAAAGAATAAGTTTGAAAGTGAACTTTCAAATCCACCATTATTGACGTAGTCAATGCGTCAGAAAAGGGGAAAATATGAAGAAACAGCATCTGTCTGAACGATAGCAGAAGATGCTCTCTCATCCGTTATAACATTCAGAGGATGCTGTTATATTATAGCATCTTTCCCAAAGAAAAGATATAATATTCATGATATTCCGAACATTTCAGGACATTTGCAGAAGCGCCCAGCGCATCCAGTCCTCATTGGTCTGTTTCATGTAGCTCCGGCTGATGGCGATCTCCTTTCCATTTTCCAAAATGTACGAATTCTTTCTTTTTTCCCGCACAGCCGGCAAATAAATGATATAGCTGTGATGACAGCGGGAAAATTCTCCTTCCGGCAAACTGTGGATCAGATCATCGAGTTTCTCCTTAATCTGAAAATCTCCCCAGGAAGTATGTACCATCGTGTATCGAAGTTCCCTTTCCAGATAGTACATATCTGTAAGGCGGACAATCACCTGCCTTCCCCAGGAGGCAGAAAAGATCAGTTTTTTCCCGGACTGTTCCGCCTGGTGGAGCACCTTGTCAAACACCTCCGGCAGACGCTCTCCCAACTGTTCTTTCAGAACAAAATAGGTATGTCTGGTCTGAAAAATGTCCACAGCATAAAACAGATAATTGGTGAGAAAGACAATCTGACATCCGGGAAATCTCTCGTTGACTTCCCGGGCAAGTGAGATCCCGTCCCGCTCTTCTCCCAGCTCGATATCCAAAAACAGGACATCCCACGGCTGCTGCTTCCACTCCCGTATCTCATCACCGCTGTAGAAAGGGATCACTTCCGCGTCCTGCCCAATGTTCTGAGCAAAGAGCCTGATCTCCTCCGCGGCACGTCTGCACCAGTCCCTGTCATCGTCACAAATGCCGATCATCATCCTTCTGCCACCTCCGACGGCTCCTTTTCCTTTTTCCATACTTCGAGCAGTCCCGGTCCGTACATATCAAACATCATGGCAGGGCGCACCATCGCTTCTTCAATATTCTCTTCCTGCCTGTCTGTGTCGGCAAGCTTCGTCAGCAGGGTTTTGTAACGAATCTCTCCGTCATTAAAATTAAAATCAAATCCTCCGTAGTACAGGCCATAGTTCACCCGGCACAGATATTCCGCCACTCTGCTTCTGGCTTCCTCTTCCACTTTTACCGGAATTCTTCCGATGACAACACAGTCTCCTTCCCGCAGCCACACAAGAACCCGACAGCGTTCCAATTCACACTGCAGTCTCATATCCATCTCAAGAATGCCTGCTTTTGACCGGCGTTTATACTGCCAGTTATTTTTTTGCATCCACTGTTCAATCTCCTGTAAAAAATCCATATGCATACCTTTCCCCTCTTAAATTTTTTTCATTCTCCTGTGGCACATGCCCCTCCTTTTTCCGGGACATACGGCATAAAATATACAAGGTCCAGATCTTTATTATAGCAAAAAAAGAACACATTTTGTCCTTTATGTCATAATCTGCACATTTTTTGTAATAAAATGCATTATTCTTCCTCTTTATACATATTTTTATATACTTTTACAGGCAAAAAAGTTAAAAAATCAAAAACAAAACTTTTCTTGACACGGGATATATGACACGATATAATTGTTTTCGGTATCATTTATTTCGTATTATATTTTTTATTTCAAATTTCAAGGAGGTTACTACCAGGCGATGGACAATAGTGATAATGACGCTAACCCTGATAATGCTGATAATAAATTTAATTTGAACATATACTAGGTGAGGCATGCCCTGTGTATCGATGATACACGGGTCATGTCTCATGCTTTTTTTCAGGGAAATGACCGCGTACCGTATCTCTATACGGAAAACAGACATCCATTTACAGTAAACAACGATTTATTTTATATTTTAAGAAAGAGGTTTTTATTTTGGAAGATTCCATAGTTTTTTTATTGTTGATTCAGGTTATACTGATCGCGTTAAACGCGATTTTTGCCAGTGCGGAGATTGCCGTACTCTCCACCAACGAAACAAAGATGTCCAAACTTGCAGAGGAAGGAAATAAAAAGGCTATCCGCCTGACCCGGCTCACCAGCGAGCCATCCCGTTTCCTTTCCACCATACAGGTGGCTATCACCCTGTCCGGTTTTCTGGGCAGTGCGTTCGCCGCTGACAACTTTTCAGATCCGCTGGTAGATTTTCTTGTAGGCGCAGGAATCGGCATCCCGCGTTCCACTTTGAACACATTGGCCGTCGTCGTGATCACATTGATCCTGTCGTATTTTACATTGATCTTCGGCGAACTTGTTCCAAAACGTATCGCCCTCAAGAAATCCGAGCAGCTTGCTCTGGCCATCTCCGGACTGGTCAGCGCGATCTCCACTTTATTTAAACCGATCGTATGGTTTCTCTCTCTGTCCACCAACGCCGTCCTCCGTCTGTGCGGCATCGACCCGACAGAAACCGATGACGAGGTCAGCGAAGAAGAGATTCGTATGATGGTTGATGCCGGAAGTGAAAAAGGCGCCATCGATTACGAAGAAAAAGAGTTCATCCAGAACGTCTTTGAATTCGACGATCTGATGGTCGGCGAGATCGCCACCCATCGTACCGATGTGACGATTCTTTTCCTGGAAGACAGCGATGAGGAATGGGAACAGATCATCCACGACAGCCGTCACACCCTGTATCCGGTCTGCGATAATTCCCCGGATCACGTGGTCGGTATCCTGAATGCGAAAGATTATTTCCGTCTTTCCGACAAATCACGACAGAGCGTCCTGGACGGCGCTGTCCGCCCGGCGTACTTTGTACCGGAGACTGTCAAGGCCGATGTACTGTTCCGCAATATGAAACAGACACACAACACACTGTCTGTCATCCTCGACGAATACGGCGGCATGGTCGGCATCGTCACTTTAAATGACCTGATCGAGGAGCTGGTCGGCGAACTGAACGAAGACCTTCCGTCCTACGACAGCAGCGAGCCTTATATCGCGCAGCAGACAGAATCCTCCTGGGAGATCAACGGAAACATCTCTCTGGAAGAACTGAAAGAGGAGACCGGCGTTGACCTGGAAAATGACGATTATGATACCCTCGGCGGTCTTGTATTTGATATTCTCGGACAGATCCCGCAGGACGGTCCGCAAAATATCGATCTGGAGGTTGAGCAGCTCCACATTCATGTGAGCTACATAAAAGACCATCAGATTGAAAAAGCCATCATCGAACGGATTGAATTACCGGAAGAAGAGGCGGAAACTGCAGAGGAAGAAAACGATACGAAAGAATCAAAATCCAAAGATACCAAGGCAAAAGATACTAAATCTAAAGAAAATAAAAGCAAAGATTCCAAATCTAAAGATACAAAGACAAAATAGCGAAACCTGACTGCCTGGAATTCAGCCCATCAGGCAGCCAGGAACACGGAACGCAGCAATCTATTACTGTTCACGCAGTGACCAATAATGAAAATTTTGCAAAAGTTGCAAAAATTAAAAAAAAAGGCTTGACATAACGTGCCCGTTTTGATAGAATAACATCGTTGCATCGAGGCGTGGCTCAGTTTGGTAGAGCGCTGCGTTCGGGACGCAGAGGCCGTGGGTTCGAGTCCCGTCGCCTCGATTAGCTTTTAAGAAGCCGGATAACCGCTTAAACAGTGGTTATCCGGTGTTTTTTTATATTGTTTTTCATTATACAAAATCTATTATCCCTCATACAAAATACTTTGCACTAACAAACGTTCTAACAAAAATCCCAACAGCCAAAAATCAAAGGGGGTAACAACATGTCCACAGCTATCCAAGCATTATTAAAAAATTACGTGATGCATATAATTGATATTTATGGTTCTCATGTGAAATCTATCATCCTTTATGGCTCTTATGCACGAGGTGATTATACCAAAGATTCTGATATTGATATTATGATATTATTGGATATATCAGATATGGAGATAAAAAAATACCGGCATCAGTTATCTGGAATGACTTACGATTACAACATGGATTATGACTTAGATATCAAACCTATCGCCAAAAGTGAAGAACATTTTAAAAAATGGCTTCCTGTCTATCCTTTCTATGCCAATGTAGAAAAAGAAGGAGTGCAGTTATATCATGCAACTTGATAATAACGAAATAAGAAAAAAAGATTTGGTGATATGATAGACTTACTATCATAAGTATTTAACAGAAATCAGGTGATCAAATGACGACGCAAGAATACTTAGTCGCACGGAAGTCAAAGAATTGGAAATTTAATCAGGTCGTAAATGAAAATGCGTTTAAAAATGTTACCAGCGATCTGGATATCTGTATTGACTGGAATCAGGATTGTTATGATGAAGAAGGGGTAATCGTTTATGAGCGCCATGAATAAAGAAATATCATATACCTCTTTAGAAAGGAGCCGGATAATTGCCTTTATAGGCAGCAATTATCCGGCTCCTTTTGTTTTTGGTCTTTACTTACTGCGTTCTCATTTTCTTTTTATATGGAACGGCGTATGTAAAGATAACCATTTTATTTCTTTTTCGTCTTTCGCATGTGCAAGATCACGATGCCTGCCGCAGCGAGACTGCAGATTCCGGTCAGCAGCCATGGATAGATCGGAGTATCGTCTCCGGTCTGCGGTATGTCTCCTTTTCTCTCTTCTGACGGAGTTGCCGGCTTCTGTTCCTCATCCTTTTCACGGGTTGGAACCGTATCATTTTTGTCCGTTTTCTTTTCCACGGGCGGATCCGGTACTCCCGGTATGTTCACATGATCCTGGTCTTTCATAAGTTCTGTTACCGGGATCGGCGTGTACGGACTTTCTGCCAGTTCTTCCTCCCCGTATGTCATACTGTCCCCGTCAAAGCTGTTTTTCGGGATCTCCTCCCAGACTGCATAGAGTACGGTATCGTTCTCCGGGAGCGCGTATGTGCAGCCCGGATAGATGATCTCTGTCTGCTGTACTGCCTGCGCCCAGGTAACAGGCTTTTCTTTCTCTGTGGATGTTTGTGTCTCCGCTGTCTCGACTGCTGCCAGCGGCTCCACAATTCCCGTACTCCATCCAAGGAACCGATAGCCTTCTCTCTGAAACGGGGATGTATTGATGCGGATCTTCGTGCCGGCAATTCCAGGCGTCTCTTCATCCAAAATTCTTTGTCCTCCCCCGGATGTGTCGGAACGATTTTCTCCCCCGTTGGCATCGTAATAAAGAGTTTGACTCTTCGTTTTTTTCCAGACGGCGTACAATACGGTATCTTCTGCCGGCTGTGTAAACTTCTGTCCCGGCTGTAGAAGATTCTCTGATTCAGACGAAGTATCCTTCCCGGTACTCCAGCCGACAAAAACCGCGTCTTTGCTGGAAAACGGATTTGCGATCAGCGTCTGCGGGGTACCTGCCGGCGCAGGGGAATCCGGAGCGGCTTCCCGGACGGGCGTCTCTGTGTTGGAGGAATACAGGAGTGTATATTCTTCGCTGTCGTCACTCCAGATCGCGTACAGTTTTGTATCGGCATCTGCCGTATACTGAGTATCCGGCAGGATCAGTTCCGCACTTCCGTCCGGAGTCAGACTCCATCCGAGGAACCGATACCCGTCACACTGGAAAGCACAGCCGTCAATACGCACCGTGGTCTTCTCCGGACATGGAGTCTCGCAGTCGATTCTCCGCTCGTCCTTTACAGAATCTGCTTTATCCGGATAATTGGACAGATAAGTGACTGTCACCTCGTTTTGTCTGATCCATTGCGCATAGAGATGCACATTTCTGTCCGGCATGGTATAGGACGCATTGACATCCCAGGTCTTTCCTGTTCCATCCGCTTTTGTATTCCAGCCGACAAACTCATATCCGTCATAGGTGAACAGATTCTGTGCAAGTATCACGGTACTTCCTGACGGACATGGGGTTCCACTGTCCACAAACGCATCGTCAGTCTCATTGTTTCCATGATAGGTCAGAGAATAGCGCATCTGTTCTTCCCCGTCTTTTTCCTTTTCCCAGACAGCATAGAGGCTGATATCTCTGTCCAGTGTCAGGATATCCTGTGGACTGTATTCCGCTTCTGTACTGTTTTTCCCGGAAGCCCAACCGGAGAAACGATACCCTTCCCTTTCAAACCCGCATTGCTTGACCGAAATTTTGGTTCCTTTTGCGCACGGTGTCTGAAAGTCTGTCTTTTTCTGTTCCTGGCCCGGAATATTGGAGTGATAGGTCAGTGTTACCTGTTCCTCCTTTTCCCACTGCGCATACAGGTGTATATCTCTATTTGGCATTCGCCAGGTCTCTCCCGGCTGCAACAGTTCTTCCTTCTCCTCCGGCGTCAGGCTCCATCCAAGAAACTGGTATCCATCATACCGGAAGAGATTCTCATCCAGGAGGATCGCCGTACCTTCCCTGCACCTTGTCTCACTGTCCGGATAAGACTGTGAACGCGGATTGTTGGAATGATATGTCAGCGCGTAGGTGTAGTCCTTTTTTAAAACGCTTCCCTCCTTCCCCCATCTGGCATACAGATGTACATCCTGCGCCGGCATCTGATAAGATGCTCCCGGCGCGAATTCTTCTCCGCTTCCGTCCGCCGCTGTATTCCATCCAAGGAAATCATATCCTTCCCTTGTAAATGGATTGCCATTGATCTGTACCGTTTCTCCCTTCGGTGCCGGGGTTTCACTGTCCGGTGTTTTCTGCATTGTTCCATTATTGGCATGATACTCCAGCGTATAGGAATGTCCGGCTGCTTCTGCGGATTCTTTCAGGCTCTGTTGGTACGTCTCATCTCCTCTGCGATAATGTCCTGTGACATATACCTTATTTTCCAGCTCAGACAACTCGTCGGCCTCCTCGCTGACCGTCGCCTGAAGCTGCAGAGTGACACTGTCACCGGCTTTCAGAGCATCCAGAAGCAGCACGGTTCCTTCCTGCGCCGTCGCCTTCACCGTATTTCCCGCTGCTGTCGTATATTTCCCGTCCTTAAAACGGATGCTTTCTTTTTCCAGTGCGGACAAAAGTCTCTCTTCCATCACATCCCTGACTTTCAGATCATACAGATCCGCACTGCCGGAATTCGTCACCGTGATCGTAAAGACCATCTCACTGCCACGGTCGTAACTGCCTGTGATCTTCTCATTCTGGTACCTTCCATCCACAAGAACCGCCCCTGTTGTCCGGTCAGCGATCTTTGCGATTCTGGCTTCCGGGATTCCCGGCAGTTCAATGACATCTTCGTCCGTTTTTTCCGGTGCTGGCGCATCTGTCTCCCCGGTGAAATAGGAAGCATTCACCACTGCCGTATTCTTCAGATCGTAGAAATTCGCCGCATCCATTTTCACTTTCGCGTAGAAATGCAGGACTACTGTATCCCCCGGTTTCAGACTTCCCGCACCGGTGGCATCATCCACATTTTCGCAGAGAATCACTCTGTTCGCATCCATCTGACGGGCGGAGATCTCTTCTCCTCTTTCCGTCCGAATCCTCCCGACAGTTGCCGTTTCAGTCTCCCCGGACGGTTCTTTTTCACTCTCCTCTTTCAGCCGGAAAGCAGCAGATCCTGCATCCGTCACCTGTTTCAGCTCTTCCGACATGATATCCGTCACCACGATATTTTTCAGATTCGCTGTCCCTGTGTTTTTGACATGAATATCAAAGCGGACCGTATCTCCTTCATAATACAGTCCCGGCACCTTGACGCCCGTAAACTCTCCATCTGTGACCATGCCACCTGTCGTCCGGTCTGCCATCTTCACTACTGTGGTATCCGGCTCTCCCGGAATATGAATCTTATCCTCATCTTCCGTGAGCGGATCGCCTTCCGCGTCTACCAGGTCTTCTGTATTGACCGGGATCAGATGCTGCCCCGGACTTTCTTCATTATTATCATAGCTTGCCGTAACCGACACCTGATTGACCAGATCGTAAGCATTTGCGGCATTTTCCAGGACAGGCGCTTCAAAATACAACGTCACACTGTCACCGTCCGGCAGCCTGCCAAGCAGGGCCGTCTTGCCATCTTCCAGAAGTGATACGGTGATCTTCTCTCCTTTATCTGTCTCATAGCTGCCGGAAGACGGCAGAACAAAGGAAGCTCTCTCCTTATCCACGTAATCGGAGAGTTTCTGTCCGGCCGCATTTTGCTCATCCATCCTGTCATAGAGACGGACATGGTATAAATCTGTATTACCCGTGTTGGTCACTGTGATCCGATACCGGATGGTCTCTCCCGCATGATAGCTTCCCGGGATCTTTTCTTCGCTGTATCTTCCGGCAGAGAGATCAAAGGCCACTTCCTCTCTTTCCGGATTTCTGGTGCGTTCTGCCAGCTTTGCCACAGAAAAAGCCGGGCGCATCAAAACATTTCCCACCTGCACCGTTTCTTCTACAATCTCCACATCATCTTTTTCCGGATAGGTAAACGCAACCTCATAAACTTTATCAGACTGCACATGATCCGGCGCTCCTCCAACTTCCACGATCTGATATTTTCCGATACAGAGTGGTTCTGACTGCGCGTTTCCCTCTTCGTCTGTTGTAAGAGATCCGCATACTGTTCCTTGCGGAATCAACGGTTCCTGTTCCGGATCCGGAGAACCATCTTCCATATACTGCCATGGCGCATAGATATCTTCTGCCGCCCGTATTTCAAAGACCGCTCCTGCCACGCCGGCACCGGTTTCATTCGTTTTGATCAGATGCAGAATCCCTTTTTGAAGTTTATTCTCATAAATCAGTTCTCCACTTTGGGATCTCTCGCTTCCATCCTCCCCGGTGCAGAAGAACTTCAGTTCCGCTTCTTTCTCCTCATACTCATCTGTCGTCACGAATGTCCAGCTTTCCTGCGCATTATAGCAGCCATGAGGCGCCTGTTCTTCTTTCACCATAAACCGCCCCCGGTTATCCTCTGTTGCCAGGATATCTTCCGGATTGCGATAGCAGACCTCTCCCTCTTTATCTGTATACTCTTCCAGATCGCAGACCTTCACATAGCTGTCCCCGGCTTCTGACCACTGATAGAGACCAAAAACCGCCCCTTTTAAAAAATGACTGGTCTCCTTATTTTTCTTTCTGATCTGCACGGAATACTTTCGAAGCATCTTTGCCACGTCCTCCAGAGTATTCGCTTCTCTGTCCGCCTTCTCTCCATAAATGACCGGATTACCCATATCGCTGGAGAAAGCATAGTTCCAATCCTTATCTAACAGATATACATTTTCCCATACTCCTCTGGATATCTCCCGGACATAATACGGTCCTGTTTTTCCTGCCAGCTCATAAAAAGAAATCGACTGAAAATGTGCGGTTCCGTCCGCGCCGGTCACCGCTTCCATCAGCGGTTTTTCCTTCTGCACATCTGCATCCGCACTGGTAAAGATACCGAACGTGATGCCCTGCACCGGCTCTCCGTCTTCATTCACTTTCCGTATGGTAATCTGCTGCGGGATCACCGTCTGTACTTCATTGGAAGTATAATCCGTTCCTGTGGATAATACCGCCTGATTGGATAATACATAACGTCCGGCGTTATCACCGCTGCTCACATACTGACTGGCAAAATCCAGCCCTCTGCTGTCCAGTTCTTCCTGAGTCTTTATACGCACTGTGATATAGAGATCGTACCAGCTTTTTTCATAAAAAGACTGTTCCGACGGATTCTTTGCCGTCGCTGTCACCAGCGTGGAACCATCCTCCTGCTCCTGCGTCTGTATCTCGAAATCTTCCGACTGAACTCCCGTCCCATCATAGACCGCCGCCTGCTCCACATCCAGATATGGGCTGACCTGGTCTTTGATGATCCAGGAAGAATAATGATGCTCAGAGGCATCTCCGTACGGACATACGGTCCGTACCTTGTAGGTAAAGACATCATCGGCGTCCTCCAGCACATTGGAAACCGCTGTGTGTGGCGTCTGCATCTCAGCCTGAATATCCTTTCCGTTAAAGACAGACTTTTGAATCTCCGGCTGCGGTAAGTATGGCTGTCTCGCATCAAAATGCATATAACCTCTCGACGCGCTGCTGGTATAATGTTTTACTTCCGAATCATCAAACGGCACCTTATACTGTTTCAGATCACTTCCATTCTTTTCTCCCCCGTCATCCTGCCGGCTGCATTTGGCAAAAGTGTAGCGAAGCGTCATGCCGGAACCGGAAAAGAGTGTATAAAATGTATTCCCTTCATTCTCCTTATATGCCGCTGAACTGAGAGAGTAGATATACGCTCTGTTGCCGGCGCCATACACGCCCTTGCTGTAGCCGAGGTACTGATCCGCCGTCTCTGTGGCATAAAAGTAATCCGCTTCCGGAGAAAACTCAATCCCCTGCTGTGCATCCACATCGCCGAATCTCGCGAAGCCTTTTAACTGAATCGGTGTCTGTGTCCCATGGATATAAAAAGAATACTGAACCGTAACCGCATCACAGAAGGCAGTCAGCACCCCGATGGACTTCTTCTGCACAAAACAGAACAGCGGACCCTCTTCGCCCTCCTCAAAAACTTCATCTGCAACGGCATTCTGCACATCGACGGTCTCATCCGGCTTCTTCGTAAAGTCGACCACAACCGCCTTCATGTCAATCGCATAGGACTTACCGGAGCTTCTGTCATAGTATCTGCCTACATTCTGATAGGTACAGCTTAAGGTATTCTTCATGGAATCTTCCAGTTTAAATACCCGGCCGCCGACAATATTCGGCGTCATATCCGCCTCTCCGATGCCGCCCACATGCGCTGCCTTATCCGGATCGTCGACATAAAATCTGACGTCTCTGGAACCCGACTGCGTCGACAATTCCGCCGTGGTATCCTCACCCCAATGCGGAGTAAAGGAAACATAATCATTATGCTTCGCCGTGATGTCGTTCTGGATGGCCTCCTGACTCGGCAGCATCGTTACCTGACCGCTGTCTCCGATCCTCTGACCCTGGCCATCCTCTCCCTGCAGAATAAACGTCTCATAGGTTGCCTCCGGCATATTAAAACTGTTATCCACTCCCGGAGCAGCGCGAAGTCTTCCTGCCTGCTCCTTTTTGGCACTACTGTCCTCCTCCGCGTCTTCCTCAGAATCCTCTTCCTGTTCCGTATCGTCCTGCGCTGTCTCTCCCGTACCCTGTGCGTTGCCTGCATGGTCGCCGGAAGAATCCCTCTCTCCATCAGACCGGCTGCCCGCAGCATCCGTCTCCTCCCGAACCGCTCTTCTTACCGGCTGCATGCCCCGCATACCGACAGAAGATTCCATCTTCTCCTGTTCTGTCTTTTTGGACTTCCTGCTTCCTTTCTCTCCCGTATCTTCAACTGTTCCCGCTTTCTCATTTGAATCCATGACCACTGCCGTAAACTGTGCCGCATCCAGCGAAACAGGCAGCGCGGCCTGCTGAAAGAGCAGGCAAACGCTTAAAATTACAAGCAGCAATCGCCTCAAATGATTCTTCATGACTACTCCTTTCTTTTTAACTAGAAATTACTGGAACAATTTCCATTTTCATGGTATCACCATTTTTCTACATAGTCAACCATAAAATTACAAAAATAGAATTTATTTCATGAAAACATCATTTCTTACGGGCAGAGCGTTTTTTGTTTCACAGCAACACAATTTCCTACAAAAAAATAAAAACCCCCTTTTCACACAGAACATTTTCCATGTGAAAAGAGAGTCTTCTTTCATCATATATACTACTGTTATTTTTTTATTTCAAATATTCTCATTTATACGAGGATACAAAAGCGCTTTCCGCTACCGGTCCGTCATGCTGATGGATTCGATGGCAACGATACCTCCGCGGACGATCTCTACCTGATCAAACTTACGATTCAAAAGATCGATCAGATCATTATTTCTGCCCTCGGTGGCTACACATTCCAGGAGCACGCTGTTGATACCGTAATCAATCGCTTTTGCGCCGAATACCTGAGCGATGCGGAAGATCTCTCCTTTTTCGAACTCTGAACATTCGTGTATTTTTATGAAGAGGATCTCCTTCATGTGCGTCGGCGCATCGGTGATATCATTCAGCTTGATCACCTCAACACAGCGGTTCAGCTGTTTTTTGATCTGTTCAAAGGTGGCATCATCAGAGCTCAATCCGATGGTCATCCTGGAAACCGTCGGGTCTTCCGTCACACCGACAGTGATACTGTCGATATTGTACGATTTACCGGACATCATGCCGGAAATTCTGGCCAAAACACCAATCCGGTTCTCCACATACAGAGACACCCATCTTTTTCTTTTGGTATGATTTACTTCTCTCATGATTCCGACCTCCTAATATATAATCTCTTCAAAGCTGGCGCCGCCGCGGATCATCGGCAATACCAGTTCTTCCGGTGAAACGGCACATTCAATGATGACCGGCATGTTATGTTCTTCTGCGTAATCTCTCGCCTCGATGATCGTCTGCTCCAGCTGGGAGTCCTCTGTCACCAGATAACCTCTCGAACCATATGCTTCCGCGATCTTTACGAAATTCGGCGAATAATCCGGACAGCTCCATCCCGGTTTGCCACATTTGCCCTTGCAGGACTTGTGATAGCGCAGGCAGGTGATCGTGTATCTCTTGTTATTGAAGAGTTCCTGCATCTGTCGTACCATGCCCAGATAATTATTATTCAGCACGATATTTACAAGCGGAAGCTCCTGATTGACTGCCGTCGCCATCTCCTGAATATTCATCTGGAATCCGCCGTCGCCGCTGATCGAAACGACTGCCTTGCCCGGGCATCCGATCTGTGCGCCCACTGCCGATGGCAGACCGAATCCCATCGTGCCGAGACCACCGCTCTGCACAAGCCGGTGCGTAGCGTCCAGTTTCAGATACTGGGAGGCCCACATCTGATGCTGTCCTACGTCGGAGGTGTAAATGGTATCTCTGTCCGCATACACTTTGTTGAGCGTCTCCATGATCCGCTGCGGGTTCACTCCGGCCTTGACCTCGATTCCCAGCGGATGCTCCTGATCCCAGCTCTTGATTTCTTCCACCCACTGGCTGTGGTCCATCGGCTCCGTATGATCCAGAATCTTACGGATCGCCATCTTGGCATCTGCCACGATCGGGATATCCACCGTTACATTTCTGGAGATAGCCGCCGCCTCGATATCAATATGGATGATCTTCGCATGCGGCGCAAACTTCGCTACATTTCCCGTTACTCTGTCATTAAACCGGCATCCGATGGAGAACATCACGTCACACTCATCCGCCGTTTTATTGGCCGCATAAGAACCGTGCATACCGATATTTCCGATATAAAGAGGATGGTCTGTCGGAATCGCTCCCCGTCCCATGACTGTGGTGACAACCGGAATGTTCAGCTTCTCACAGAGTTCTGTCATCTCCTCCTGTGCATGGGCAAGGTTCACGCCGCCTCCGATCAGAAACATCGGCTTCTTCGCCTCTTCCACCAGGGCGATCGCCTTTTTGAGCTGACCCACATGCACACCTTTGTTCGGCTTATATCCGCGGATATTGACCTCTGTCGGATAGGAGGTCGAACCGAGTTCCGCCATCACATCCGTCGGCAGATCCACGAGAACCGGGCCCGGCTTGCCGGAACGGGCAATGTAAAATGCCTCCTTGATCCTCTGCGCCAGCATCTCCCGGTCTCTTACCATAATAACAAACTTCGCTACATTTCTTGTGATACCGACAATATCCACTTCCTGAAATGCATCATTGCCGATCAGATCTTCCGCCACCTGACCGGTGAAGCACACCAGCGGAATACTGTCGTAGTTCGCCGTGGCAATTCCTGTTACCAGATTCGTCGCTCCCGGACCACTGGTGACGAGGCAGACGCCGACCTTTCCTGTGGCTCTCGCATAACCGTCTGCCGCATGAATCAGGCCCTGCTCATGTCGCGGAAGCACCAGATCAATACTATGACAATCATGGAGTGCGTCCAGGAGATTGACGACCATACCGCCCGGATATGCGAAAATCGTATCCACGCCTTCTTTTTTCATTGCCGTTACAAACAGGTCATTTCCTGAAATCTTCATCGTTCCCACTCCTTTTATTTTATTTTTTGAAAAATCTCTCTCCCTTTCTTTCAAAAAAAGGTGCGTAATGTATTTATGATATAACATAATTTGCCGGATTGTCAACTATAGTTTCAATTGTCTGAAAATTTCATTTTCTAATTTTATTTTCCAATCCGCCACAGCGCCATTTTCTCACGGAATGTTTTTTATTTCATAAAAATAATGTTTCCTGTAAATGGTTCACAAGAACAAAAAACAGCAGGAAGCCTTCCCACATTTTATGGGATATTCCTGCTGTTTTCGTAATACTTTTCTTTATATAGCTGTCTTTGTCAGGCGTAATCTTACGCAACCTGCACTACATTTCGGATATATCTCCAGCTTATCTCCGGTTGTAATTGATGAGACATCCTTTCAGGATGATCTCTCTCTCATCATCGGTGAGTTCGCCCATGTTGAGAGTAAATGCATGAAGAGCGCCGTCTTTTACCTGATATACGGTAAACTGCGTTGCTTTCTCTTCCACTGCCTTGCGGACATCCGGCACGAAAATGTAGTCTCCGTTGGCAAACGGAAGATCCTCACCGTCAATGATAAACGGAAGCATGCCCCAGTTAATGAGGTTGGAACGGTACCGCTTGGTCGCATACTCGTTGGCGATATTCGCCCAGCCGCCAAGCACCTTCTGACAGGATGCTGCCTGTTCTCTGGCAGAACCGTCGCCCGGCTTCACAGCGAAGATCGTGCTGCCGACGCCCATATTGTTCGCATTGACATCGGCAAACTCTGTGTGAATGGTCTCAAGGACTGCGGAAAGCTCAGGGAGCGCTTCTGTCGGATCCTGGCCCGCCTCAATGGCTTTCTGCGCTTTCTGCACTTCCTTTGCCCGTCCCACATAAGCCGGGTCTTTTCTGGAGAGGGTGAACTCTGCCAGTCCCAGCGGATTGGAACGATAGGAAGAAGTCTCGCCGGATGGGATCAGCTCGTCGGTCGTCGTTACCGGGTCATGAATCTCGGAGACAACTTTGAGGATCAGATGTTCCGGCAGCGGGCTCATGGCCGGCCAGTCTTTGATGTTCGGTCCCATTTTGATCTCCACGGTCGGGTCTGCCACGCCCTTGCTGTCAAAGACGCGGTTCTTGTAAATGCTGCTGTCGAAGAAATATTTCCTTCCTTTGATCTCCACATCGAGGTCCGTGGCCGGCGTCAGGAAACCTTTGTTGGCTGCCGTTGCCGCAATGGAACGGGCGTCCATCAGCGCCACAGAAGCGATCTGACCGTTCTGGAGCTTGGAACCTTCCCGGTTCGGGAAGTTTCTCGTGGAATGACGGATACTTAAACTGTTATTGGACGGGGTATCTCCGGCGCCGAAGCAAGGGCCGCAGAAAGCGGTCTTCACGATGGCGCCTGCCTCCATCAGATCCGCTACCGCACCATTTTTCACCAGCTCCATGAAGATCGGTGTGCTGGCCGGGTAAACGCTCAGGGAGAACTCATCCGGTCCGATGGAGCGTCCTTTCAAAATGTCCGCTGCCGCGCAGAGATTCTCAAAACCACCGCCGGCACAACCTGCGATGATACCCTGTTCCACGTACAGCTTGCCATCATGTACTTTATCTTTCAATGTAAAGTCAACCTGTCCGTCCAGACTGACAAGCGCTTTCTTCTCGCAGTCATCCAGAATATCCATCAGGTTGGCGTTCATTTCCTCGATCGTATAGGTATTGCTCGGGTGGAACGGCATGGCGATCATCGGGTGGACAGCGCCAAGATCGATCTTGATCATACCGTCATAATATGCCACGTCGGCCGGATTCAGTTCTTTATAATCCTGTTCCCGCTCATGGATCTCGTAAAATTCACGAATGGTCTCATCGGTTCTCCAGATGGAGGAAAGACAGGTCGTCTCCGTGGTCATGACATCCACGCCAATACGGAAATCAGCACTCAGGGAAGCCACTCCAGGACCCACGAATTCCATGACCTTGTTATTAACATAACCATTTTTAAATACTGCGCCGATGATGGCGAGCGCCACGTCCTGCGGACCTACGCCCGGAATCGGTTCTCCTGTCATATAAACGCCGACAACGCCCGGCATATTAATATCATAAGTCTGATTTAAGAGCTGTTTTACCAGTTCCGGTCCACCCTCGCCCATGGCCATGGTACCAAGTGCGCCGTAACGGGTGTGAGAATCGGAACCGAGGATCATCGCGCCTCCGCACGCCAGCATCTCTCTGGCATACTGATGAATGACCGCCTGATGCGGCGGAACGTAGATGCCACCGTATCTCTTGGCGCAGGTCAGTCCGAACATATGGTCATCCTCATTGATGGTACCGCCTACCGCACAGAGGCTGTTGTGGCAGTTCGTCAGCACGTACGGCATCGGGAACTTTTCCAGTCCTGACGCTCTGGCTGTCTGAATGATACCCACGTATGTAATATCATGGGACGTCAGTTTGTCAAAGCGAATCTTCAGCTTGTCCATGTTGTCGGATGTATTGTGTGCCTGCAGGATGCCATAGGCGATCGTTCCTCTGGCAGCCTCCTCTTTGGACGGCGCCTCTCCAAGCATCTGTGCAAGCGCGCCGGCCGCCTCCGGAGTGTCCTCGACAATCTCTGTGCCGTGCACGAGATAGGCGCCGTGTTGTAATAATTCTATCATTGTTCTGTCCTCCTATTTCTGCGATTTTCTGTGAAAATCCGCAAAATGTATATTGCAAGGCAAAATTGTTGCCTTATTTACTCGTTTTCATTGCCCCCGCAACAAAATATCGCTCTTATTTTATCATCATACTTGCAAGTTGACAAGAATCTTCCTGCAAAATAAAAATTTACAGCTATGAAACAGCTTTTTTGACGGTACAGACGAGGACGTGAGACCGCAGACAGGATTCGCCCGGCTCGACCCTCCGTCGGATATCAGATGGTTATAGAAGCAGCAGGGAGGAACCGCTTATCGCGGTTCCCGGCTGACGCCTTCCGAAAAAAGGAAAGACGTCGGCTTTTTGTGCAAGCACACAGCCTTCGCCTTCCTTTTTTCGCTCCCTGCTTATGATAAAGTCTATGTAATATCCTCCGTCACAGCTCGCGGTCGAATCCTGTCCACGGTCCGAAAAACGTCCTCTGTGTAATGGAAAAATTTCTAATCATATCATCTTGTTTGAAAACTCCATCCAAAATATTTTCAGAATTTGAAGAGGTAGAACAGCAGTTTTTCAGTACACAGATACCGTTCTGATTTCATACAGACTCTGACCGCGAGCTGTGAGCGAGGACATTGCTCAGACCGGGGAAAAGCAGGGAGCAGTCCTGGAAATACTTATGATCTCTTCCTGCTGTTCAAAAAACATCGGATGTACGAGTGAGGGCCGAGTCGGGCAGACCTGTATGAAAACGAACGGTATCGTTTACTCTGACAAAAGCCTTCTACCTCTTCACAGATTTCATTTCCGGCGCAGCCACTGCCACCAGAGTTCTTTCCAGAGCGCCAGACCGCCGCAGAGAGTTGCGGAAAGAAGGGACATCCCCGTGAAGGTTTCCGGTCTCTGGGCTATGATCCCGCCCAGCAGCATGGCGGCGTTTAAGACGCAGAGAACTGCCAGCGCTTTTTCCTGCACAGTTTCTGTGACACGCTGAAATGTATTCCAGAGGGCGGCTCCCCGCAGGAGATGCAGGATGCCTTCGCTCCACTGTCCTTTCAAATAGTAGTCCCGCTGCATGGTCGAATGGTGAAGAGGGGCCAGAGTGATGACGAAAGCAGAGGCGTCCGGGCGTTCCTGCCAGGCGTCCGGCAGCTTCCAGTTCTGATCCGGGAGCAGACAGACGCACGGACATTCCTGTCTCCACGCTTCTACGACAGCCTGTTTTTCTTCCCGGTTCAGACCCGCATAGGCGCGGATACTTTTTCGCTGCCGCCTGTAGTCCTCTTCCCGGTAACATTGAAACTGTTCTTCATCGACGATATCCCGCTCTTCTTCTGCCAGATGAAACTGTCTCAAAATCTCCCAGGCGTCTTTTCGGCTTTTATCCGTAAAAAAAACGAGCGGAATGCCGGCTTTTCTGAGCCATTCTGATAACTTCTGCAATCGCTGCGGCCAAAAAGCCGATGGAAAATATTCCGCATCCACGATGACGACCGGATGTTCCGGGAGCAGCTCTTGTTTCCCGGTTCGTTCTCTCTTTTTTTCTCGGGAAAATCCGGAAATCTTTTCCGGCAGAAGAGCGCTCTCCGTGGAGAGCACGCCTTTTTGAAACAGCATTTCCCGGGCACGAAGCGGCAATGTCCGGGATGCGGGCAGCAAATGTGACAACAGAGTTCTTTTTTTCGGTGTCACCGATACCGGTGCGCCCACCGCCACCGCTCTGCCGGATTCTCCGGTAAAAATGCTTCCTTTTTCATAAAAGATTTCCGGCTTTCCCAGGCTGTACACGGACACCGGCACTTTCTGTCCTTTTTTCAGGCGGAGAACATCTCCGACTACAATTTCCCGCACATCGATATAGCGGTAAACTCCGTCCCGGAGAACCTGTATCCTTGGGAGAAGAAGTTTCTCTGTCTCCCGCAGATATGTATAATTTCGCATCGCCTGCCTGATTTTCAGCAAAAAGACAAGACAGCCGCCAAACAGCGTGATCTGCCACCCATTTCCTCCGGCGAGGAGCAAAAGAACGGACAGAAACAGAAGAAAAAAGAAAAGCGGATCCAGGCATTCCTGCTTTATGCTTTGAAGCCCTGTCCGCTTTTTCTCTCTTGTGAGGTATTCCCGCCTGTTTTCTGCCAGCCGGCGGTCTGCTTCCGTCTCTGTGAGACCTCTCGCAGCACTGGTCTCGTATTCCAGTTCCAGTCCTCCCGGAGAATGGCTCTCGTCCGTCCCGCTTTGCCCGACAGCTGCGGATCTTCCGCGATCAGCCCTCTCTTCCCGACCGCTTCCGGGTACCGGAGCCGGCCACCCCGCAGGTATATGCATTTTCATAAAGACATCCTCCTTACTCCCGGGCGCCCGTCCGGCGCCGGCGGACTCCTTTCTTTCTATGCGAAGGTCTGTCCGCGATCTGTTCTTTATAAAGGGTATGTCCCATGAAAACATTCTATTCCTGACACGGTAAATAATCTGCGGCGCTGTCATACCCGGATGAGAATACCAACGTATGCCCTGCCGGTCACGCCTTCTCGAGGATCTGTCCGGAGCGGTAAGCGTGAAGCAGCTGTTCCAGATCATGGATCTTTTCCTGAATTTTTCTGCCCGCCTCCGTATCTTTTACCTGCTGGCGATGGCTGGACAGCTCCGTGATCACAGTGTCAGAATGGACGTCAATCTCATTTTCGATGACGTCTTCCGTGGAAGTAAATGTATTGTGGGAGACGAGACGCAGCCCATAGGAGTTATAGATGAGCGTGTAACCCGCAATTCCCGTGGTACGCCGGTAAGCTCTGGAAAAGCCGCCGTCAATGATCATGACCTTTCCGCCGCATTTGACCGGGGATTCTCCCTGCACCGTCTTAACCGGCATATGTCCGTTGATGATGTGGGAATGTTCTGTATCCATCCCGAACTCTTCCAGTATACGGTTTGCCACTTCCTCTTTTTCGATCAGTTTATAATAATAGTCCTTTTTCTCTTCCTGAATGGCCTTGTCGTCAATGAAATACCGCTCAAAGGTCGCCATTTTTTCCTTGCCATACACCGGAGAATTCTCATTGGACCAGATGTACCACATGATATCCTTGCCATATTCATGCTCTTCCTCATTATCCTGCTCATAGTAACCTTTTCTGGCGTAATATTCAAGAACATCGTAGAGTTCTTTTCCTGCGTATTCTCTGCTTCCCAGTTTCACTTTACGGAAATATCCGTTCTCGTCCAGAGGGACGCATCCGTGATAAAGCAGATTGGAATTATAGCGCAGATACATGCTTCCCTTATTAAACAGGAAACGAACATGCTCCTGTAATTTATCGCAGTTGCGGAAATTCAGGCACAGACGGCGCATGACATTTTCCTCCTCCGGGGAGAGACGATACGGATCTGCCGGGTCGATCGTCGGGAAGGAACTGTCGAGAAGTTCATACGTCTTCCCGTCGATGGTGATTGTCCCTTTCTCATAGTCGATCTTATCCAGAAGCAGCCGGTTGTCCATGTTAAATTCCGGACGTTTCTTGATGACCTGCCCTTCCAGCTTAAACTGGATGATGGCGATGGCTTTGTGCATTTTTTTATTGAGTTCCACCTCTTTCGGATCATGGTGATCCTCCGCATGCACGCCAAAGCAGTCGCACGGGTCGTCGGCGTAAGTCTCTATGGCAAAGCTTACCAGCGGGATCAGATTGATGCCGTAGCCGTCCTCCAGCACATCCAGATTATTGTAGCGGGCGGAAAGCCGGATGACATTGGCGATGCACGCCTCATGCCCGGAAGCCGCGCCCATCCAGACCATATCGTGATTGCCCCACTGGAAGTCCACATGCTCCAACTTCATCAGATGATCCATGATGATATGCGGGCCCGGTCCTCTGTCAAAAATATCGCCGATGACATGGAGTCTTGTGACGACAAGCCGCTGTATCGTCTGCGAGATGGCGACGATAAACTCTTTGGCGCGGTTGATCCGGATGATGGTATCAAAGATCTCGTTATAGTACTGTTCCTTCTGAACCACCCGGTTGTTCTCGCTCAGCAGTTCCTCCAGAATGTAGGCAAAATCCGGCGGAAAGCTTTTCCGCAGCTTGGACCGGGTATATTTTGCCGAACTTTCCTTGCAGACGCCAATGAGCCGGTTCAGCGAAACCTTGTACCAGTCCATCAGATCCTCGCCGGACAGTTCCATCTTCATTTTCTCGACTTTCTGCTCCGGATAATAAATGAGCGCCGCCAGGCTTTTTTTATCCCGGGCGCTCAATGTGTTGCCAAATACATCCTCGATCTTGTTGCGGATCGCCCCCGAACCATTTCTTAAAATATGTAAAAACTGCTCATACTCTCCGTGAACGTCGGAGACAAAATGCTCCGTCTCCTTGGGAAGATTCAGAATAGCCTGGAGATTGATGATCTCCGAGGACGCCCTGGCGATACTCGGATACTGCGTCGCCAGACTCTCCAGATACTTAAAGTTCAGATGCTGCATATAGTTACCCCTTTCTATACATTTCCTTCTCTATATACGTACTGCTACCGGCGGTGTGACCTGAGGCAGCAGTGTATGGATCTTATTTTCTACGGAAGAAAACCACCTTCGGCCCGTCAGCTGCCGCTTCACTCGTTTTTCTGCTGCAGCTGCAGGTACTGCCGCATCTCAATGATCGGCAGTCCGTTGTTTCGGATATAATCCTCTGTGATGATGACTCTTCCGATATTATCATCTTTTGGAATCTCGTACATGATATCCAGCATGAATTTTTCGATGATCGCGCGAAGCGCTCTCGCCCCCGTATCTTTTTCCATCGCCTTCTCGGCAATGGCCTCGAGCGCTCCATCCTCAAACTGCAGATCCACCTCATCCAGCGCCAGCAGCTTCTGGTACTGTTTTAAGATGGCATTCTTTGGTTCTTTCAGAATAGCGACCAACATCTCTTTTGTCAATGGTTTTAAGGTAAAAACTACCGGCAGACGTCCGATAAATTCCGGTATCATGCCAAATTTGCGCAGATCCTCCATCGTCACATACTGCAGGATATCTTCCTCTGTGTCATATTTGTCTTTCAGATCTGCCGCAAAACCGATCGACGCCTGCTTGTTGAGCCGCTCTTTGATGATGAGATCCAGATCCGGGAAAGCGCCTCCGCAGATGAAGAGGATATTTCTCGTGTTCATGGTCGTCATCGGCACCATGGCGTTCTTGGAGCTGGCTCCGACCGGGACTTCCACCTCGCTGCCTTCCAGCAGTTTCAATAAAGACTGCTGCACGGATTCCCCGCTCACATCACGGCTGGTCGTGTTCTTCTTCTTGGCGATCTTATCGATCTCATCAATAAAGATGATACCGGTCTCCGCCCGCTCCACATCGTTGCCGGCGTTGGCAAGCAGCTTGGACAGCACGCTCTCCACATCGTCGCCGATGTAGCCGGCCTCCGTCAGGGAGGTGGCGTCACAGATCGCCAGCGGCACATTTAAGAGTCTGGCAAGCGTCCGCACCAGATATGTTTTTCCGGAACCGGTCGGCCCGATCATGAGCATGTTGGACTTGTCGATCTCGATCTCGTCCATGGTGTTGGTGATCACTCTCTTATAGTGATTGTAGACGGCAACCGACATGACTTTTTTGGCATAATCCTGCCCGATCACATACTCATCCAGCTTTGCCTTGATCTGGTGCGGCGCCGGGATATTTTTGATGGAAAGTGGTTCCTTCGGCGCCTTTTCTTTTTTCTTTTTCTTCTTCGCCTTTTTCGGTTTTACTTTCTGCGCCGTCATATTTCCGGTCAGCAGGTCTCCCAGATTCATGTTGCGGATACTGTTGATATCCATGTTGGATAAATCGAGAAACTGAATTCCGTTATTTCCGCCAAAGCCGGAACTGAAACTGTCAAAGGACTTCTGCATACAGTCGGTACAGATGCTTATATTGTTTGGCATCCGTAAAAGCTTCGCTCCCTGACTCTCGGTCCGGTGACACATACAGCAGTAATCCATTTTTTTCTTTGTATCTTCGTCTTCGTCCGATTCAGCCAGCGCAGTGCTGTCATCGTCTTCGTCCTCTTCCACGTCGTCCTCTTCTACCTCATCCGCATCCACTTCATCAATCTCGTCCTGCACCGGAAACTCTTCGTCTTTTTCCTCTGACATGTATTTCCATTCTTCTTTTTTCATTCTCACCGCTCCTGTTTCTTCTTTTCTGTTTTTCCCATGTTTTTCAGGATAGCCTCTCCCAGTATAAAGTCCCCCGGTGTGGTCAGCTTGATATTTTCATAACTTCCCATGCTCATTTTCACCCGGCGGTTTCCATACTTTTCCATAACCATAGCATCATCCGTCATCGTTTTCTCCCCGCTTTCCAGCATTTTCCGGTAGGCCTCCCGAATCTCCGGCAGGCGGAAACACTGCGGTGTCTGCATCTGCCACATCACGCTCCGGTCCGGTGTCGATACCGCGTATTGTTCCTCATCCACGATCTTGATCGTGTCTTTTACCGGAACAGCCATGACGCAGGCGTCATAGCGTTTCACATCCCGGATACACTGTGCGATCAGCTCCGGTGTGATAAATGCCCGGGCGCCGTCATGAATGAGCACGTAATCCGCCCCGTCCTCAGCGCACAGGCCCCGATACACGGATTCATACCGTTCTTTTCCGCCTGTGACAATGCGCGCCACTTTTTGAAATCCGCAGCGGTTCACGATCTCTTCTCTGGCAAAAGAGATCTCTCCTTCCCCCACCACGAGAATGACCGCATCCACTTCACTTTTTTCAAAAGCCTCCAGCGTGTGCGCGATGACCGGGCGTCCCAGAAGCTCTGCATACTGTTTCTGTATATCCATATGCATCCGGCTGCCCTTGCCGGCAGCCAGTACAACTGCGATTGTCCTTTCTTCCATGTTATCCTATCCGTCCTTCCTCCTGCTTCCGGCTGTTTTCCTCTCTGAAACGCTCCGCCGCTTTTCCTATGCCTTCCGGCGCTCGCCGATCTTCAGGTTTGGCACAGCATTTAAGTCCCAGCCGTCCCGGACGCCCCGGATGTATTCATAATATCCTGCCACGCCGATCATGGCTGCGTTATCGGTGCAGTAGACCGGCGACGGGTGATAAAAGGTCAGATGATATTTTCTGCAGACCTCTTCCATCTGCTCCCGCAGAGAGCTGTTGGATGCCACGCCCCCGGCGATGGCAACCTTATCGATGCCAAGACGTCTGGCGGCCGCTGCCGTGTGCTCCGTGAGCACGTCGATGACCGACTGCTGGAAGGAGGCAGCCACATCGGCCTTGTTGACCTCGATCCCTTTCATCTCACATTGATTCAGATAGTTGAGCACTGCTGATTTCAGGCCGCTGAAGCTGAAATCATCCGGCGCGTCTGTGATCTTTGCCCTCGGGAAACTGATGGCCGTTTTGTCGCCCTCTCTCGCCAGCTTGTCAATTTTCGGTCCGCCGGGATATCCCAGCCCGATCGCTCTCGCCACCTTGTCAAAGGCTTCTCCCGCCGCATCGTCCCGCGTTCTTCCCACGATTTCGTACTCTCCATAATCCTTTACCAGTACCAGATGGGAGTGTCCTCCGGATGCCACCATGCACAAAAATGGCGGCGTCAGTTCTTTATGTTCAATATAGTTGGCGCTGATGTGGCCTTCAATGTGATGCACTCCGATCAAAGGTTTTCCGGCCGCATAGGCGATTGCCTTCGCTTCCGCCACGCCGACCAGAAGCGCGCCCACCAGTCCCGGTCCGTAAGTGACGGCAACGGCATCGATTTCCTCCAGAGTCACTCCGGCCTGCGAAAGCGCCTCCTCGATGACCGGATTGATCTTTTCGATATGTTTTCTCGAAGCGATCTCCGGTACCACGCCGCCAAAAACTGTGTGGAGCTTGATCTGTGTGTATATCACATTGGACAAAATCTCTCTTCCGTTTTTTACCACTGCAGCCGCAGTCTCATCACAGGAGGTCTCGATCGCCAGAATCAGCACATCTTTTTCTGTCTGCTCCATATTTTCTCCTTTCCTGGCGCATTTGCTGCGTCAATACTGGCAGATTGGAACGTTCACTTTTGAACATTCACTTTCTTTCTGCCTCATCCTCAAACAGCAGGGTGATACTCTTTCCGTCTTTCCCTGCGCTGACCGCCGGAAAGATCTCCCGCACTTTCGGAAGGAATTCTTCCGGATAGACCAGCGACGGGCTGTAATGTGTCAGCCACAGTTCCTTTACCTGCGCCTCTTTTGCCAGCTTCGCCGCCTCATAAAATGTCATGTGCTTGTATTCCACTGCCTTGCCCTGCTTATCCGGTTCCCCGTACATTCCCTCGCAGATAAACAGATCGGACTGCCGGGCATGTTCAACGATGGATGACACCGGCCGCGTATCCGTCGTGTAAGTACACTTGATGCCTTTCCTCGCCGGCCCCATGACCAGGTCGCCGGTGAGCACACGGTCCGGCAGAGCGATCGTCTCCCCCTTTTGCAGGCGGTTCCAGTATTGCATCTCCACCCCGTTGGCTCTCGCTCTCTCCACGTCAAATTTACCTGCCCGGTCTATCTCAATCGTATAGCCATAGCAGATGATATTGTGGTTGACCCGAAACGCCCGGATGCGGTATCCATCCATCACGATCTCTTCTGACTTTTCCCGCAGCTCCCGAAATTCAATGGGGAAAGGCAGATCCGGCGCGATGACCCGCAGCGCATTGACCACACGCTCCAGTCCCCGCGGTCCGACCATCAGAAGCGGCTCCGTCCGCTGCGCATTTCCGAGCGTCAGCAAAAGGCCCGGAAGACCGCTGATATGGTCCGCGTGATAGTGGGTAAAGCAGATGACGTCAATCGGTTTGAAGCTCCATCCCTTTTCCTTGATCCCCACCTGCGTTCCTTCGCCACAGTCGATCAAAATACTTTTTCCATTATATCTTGCCATCAACGATGTCAGTCTGCGGTGCGGCAGGGGCATCATACCCCCGCATCCCAGCAAACACAGTTCCAGCATAAATTTTCCTCTCTTTTCTATCTCGTATCAAAGCTGCCGGCTTCTCTCCGGTGCAGGGGAATGCTCAAACTCTCTTCCTCACTCATCCCCGCTCTTTTCCCCGGCAGCCGGCACATTCGCTGTTACAGTAATTCTGTCTGCAGCCGCTTTTCCACCGGCAGACAGAAACGTTCTGTCAGTCGGTCATAACAGGATTCACACAGAAGGAAATGATGGACCTCCCCGTCTTTGCGGGAGAAATATCCCCACTCTTTGGTGACCTCCAGATACTCTTCCCGGTCATCCATCGGTTCCATGCAAATCTCTTTTCCACAGCAGTTGCACATTTTCTTCTGTTCTCCGTTTTCCATCTCGTTACCTCCAGTCGTCAGGCTTTTTTCGACAGTTTCCGCCCTTATTATAAAAGAGTTTGTCAAAAAAAGAGTTAGTAACTATTGGAAGCGCCGTCTCCGGCATCCCAGAGCATGATGCAGGCATCCTCCACCGGCTTTTCATAATAGTGTTTTCTTCTGTCCACCATCTGAAAACCCGCCTGCGCATACAATCTCTGCGCCGCCTCGTTGGAGTCCCTGACTTCCAGAAAGATCCGGCGCACGCCCTGCCCGACGGCCTTGTGTAAAAGCTCCCGCAACAGCTGCCTTCCTGTTCCCTGTCTTCTCCGGTCCGGATGCACTGCCACATTGGTGATATCGGCCTCATCAAGAACCTGCTTGATGCCGGCGTACCCGGCCAGGATACCATCTTCCATGGCGATCAGACTCAAATACCCGGGAGTCCCGAACATCGCCCGGATACTGTCCAAGGACCACGGCACGGTAAAACAGGTTTTTTGTAATTCCCAGACTGCCTCGCAGTCCTCTTTCGTCATCTCTCTGATCGTCATTTTTCCCCTTTCCTGACGCATTTACTGCGCAAGGGTTTTCCCCTTTGCCAAAAGCTCCCGCTCTGCCTGCGATTTTCTTAAATAGACCGGCGCGTGCTCCGCCGCCGTCTCCGTTTTGCCTGCACGCAGATACTCGAAGGCCCGTATGCCCACGGCGCCCGCTCTCTGGCGGCTCATGTGCGCCGGCGCAAAAACATACGGGGTTCCCGTCTTCTGCATGACTTCTTCTATGACAGAGCGGTACACCGGCACCCCGTCTCCGAGGAAATGAACCTTCTTTCCGAAGTTTCCCGCCTGCTGCAGGATCTCCTCCACCGGACAGGCTGTCTGCTCTTTCAGCACCTGCATCTGTCCGTCAGCAAATGTGTAGAGTCCGGTGTACACCTGTTTTCTCCTGGCATCCATCATCGGACAGAGGATATCCTCACATCCGTACAGATTACATGCCAGACCTTCCAGTGTCGGAACGGCCACGATCGGTTTTTTCAGGGCAAGTCCCAGGCCCTTTGCCGTAGCCGAACCGATACGGAGTCCCGTAAAGGAACCCGGCCCGGCCGCTATGGCGATAGCGTCTATGTCATGCAGATCGAGTTCTGTCATCTTTGCCACCTCGTCAAGCATCGGCAGCAACGTCTGCGAATGCGTCTTTTTATAATTGACCGTATATTCCGCGATCATCTGCTCCTCTGTGAGTACTGCCACCGAGGCAACCAGACCGGAACTGTCAAAGACCAGTATCTTCATGGTTTCCTCTCCCTTCTTTTCTGTCTGTCCACGTGATGAGACGATAGTCAAATCCTTTGGACAAGTCCTTTTCAATGGTGATCTCAATGCGCTCCTCCGGAAGGATCTCTTCAATGAGGCCTGCCCACTCAATAAAGCAGACGCCTCCGCTCTCCAGATATTCGTCAAAACCTACCTCGAACATTTCTTCCGGGTCGCTGATGCGGTACACATCAAAATGGTAAAAGGGCAGTCTCCCTTCCTCGTATTCCTGTACGATAGTAAATGTAGGGCTGGTCACCGGCTCGCTGATGCCCAGTCCTCTGGCAAACCCCTGCGTAAAAACGGTCTTTCCCACACCCAGGTCGCCATATAAGCAGAAGACCTGTCCGGCCTTTGCCTCCCGGCCACATTTTTCGCCGAAAGCAAAGGTATCTTCTGTACTGTAACTTTCTATTTTCATATTCATGATCCGTCCTATTTTGCTTTCATTTTTCTGATAAACGCGTTGATCTCTTCTGTCTTATCGCCCATGGCGGCAGTCGGGATCAGAAAGGCGTTGGACTTTCCTGTGTAGACCGCTGTGACAGATTTGAGATACATGCATTTGCAGACCTTGCTCCATTCCAGGTCAATGCATCTGTCGCCCAGTTCCAGATGGAGCCCCCACTCGTCAACCATATAGTGGAAGGTCTGCTGATAGGACGGGTTCGTCTTCGCCTCTCTCTTTCCCCGTGTCCAGTTGGAAAGCGGCAGGGCGAGAAGGACGATGGCTGCCAGCGCGATGGCAAGATACATATTCTGGTCTCCCCGCACAATGATCATGACCGGCCATATCACTGCGATGGCTATGGCGATCAGCATCACCGGCTGACGGTAGTTGTGGCCGAAAAGGAAGGCCAGAAGCTCCTTTTCTGTGATCCTGGCATCCATATAGTAATGTTCTCCCTCCGGCTGACGCATGTGCTCTTTTGCAGCCGTCTCTTTTGTTCCGGCCGTTCCCGCCGCGGCGGTTCCCTCCACATCGGCAACTGTGACAATCTCTTCGTCTTTTTCTCCGGCCGCTCCTGTCTCTTCTCTTCTGTCCTCATCGTCCGGCGCTCCCGGCTGTTTTGGACTGTCCAGATCAGCAAGATTCATTTTACTGATTTTTTCAAAACTCTGCATCCTTTTATCCTTTCTACACGAAGACTCACGCGTGAGTCTGTATTTTCATAGTGAGCTGAATTCGCTTTCTGGCGGTATCGACACTGAGTACCTGCACATCGACGATATCTCCGACGCTCACAACTTCCAACGGATGTTTGATATATTTCTCTGACATCTGAGAAATGTGCACCAGGCCGTCCTGATGGACGCCGATATCCACAAAAGCGCCAAAATCAATGACATTTCGCACGGTGCCTTTTAAGATCATGCCTTCTTTCAGGTCTTTCATCTCCAGAACGTCAGTCCGGAGAATCGGCTTTGGCATATCATTTCTCGGGTCCCGCCCCGGTTTTTCCAGTTCCTCCACGATGTCCTGAAGGGTGAGTGCTCCCACCTGCAGTTCTTCTGCCAGCACATCCATATCGTCAATCTGTTTTTTCAGATGACAGCCCGCGCCAATCTGCATGTCCTCTATTCCCATGCGGGCAAGAAGCCTTTCGGCCGCCTCATAGGACTCCGGATGGACGCCGGTGTTATCCAGCGGATTATCCCCACCCGGGATCCTCAGAAATCCCGCACATTGTAAAAAGGCCTTCGGTCCCAGCTTCGGGACCTTTTTCAGCTCCTCTCTGGAGTGGAACTGTCCGTTTGCCTCCCTGTATGCCACAATGTTTTTGGCAACCGTTTTGCTGATGCCGGAAATGTAGGAGAGCAGGGAAAAGGATGCGGTATTCAAATCGACGCCAACCTTATTCACACAGTCTTCCACGACGCCGTGCAGCGTCTCTTCCAGCTTCTTCTGGTTCATGTCGTGCTGATACTGTCCGACGCCAATCGCCTTCGGCTCAATCTTTACAAGCTCCGCCAGAGGGTCCTGCAGTCTTCGCGCGATGGAAGCGGCGCTCCTCTGTCCCACATCAAACTCCGGAAACTCTTCGGTGGCAAGCTTGCTGGCGGAATACACCGATGCGCCCGCCTCATTTACGATCACATAGGATACCTTTTCCGGTATCTCCTTTAACAGTTCGGTGATCACCTGCTCGGACTCCCGGGAAGCGGTTCCGTTCCCCAGGCTGATCAGAGTCACATGATACTTTCTGATCAGATCATGCACCGTCTTTTTGGCTTCCTTTACTTTACACTGCGGCGCAGTCGGATAGATAACGACCGTGTCGAGTACTTTTCCGGTGGCATCCACCACAGCCAGTTTACAGCCGGTCCGGAAAGCCGGATCCCATCCGAGGACTGTCTGTCCCTTGATGGGCGGCTGCATGAGAAGCTGTTTTAAATTCTTTCCAAAAACGGTGATCGCTTCGCTCTGTGCCTTCTCTGTCAGTTCGTTTCTTATATCTCTCTCAATGGCAGGCGCGATCAGGCGATGGTATCCGTCGATCACCGCTTCTTTTAAAACTGCGGCCATGGGCCCGTTCTCATCCCGGATCATCGTCTTGCACAGGGCGTGTAAGATCTGCGGTTCCGGCGCCTCCACTTTTACCGTGAGAAACTTCTCTTTTTCGCCCCGGTTGACGGCAAGAATCCGATATCCTGCCATCTTAGAAAGCGGCTCCCGGAAATCGTAATACATTTCGTAGACGGATTCTGCTTTCTCATCCTTCGCCTTTACGGCAAGCCATCCTTCTTTCATCGTCCACTCCCGAATGCTCTTCCGGTAATCGGAACGGTCTGCCACCTGCTCGGCGATAATATCACATGAGCCGGCGATGGCGTCCTGCACTGTCTCCACACCTTTTTCCGGATCCACATACGCGAGCGCTTCCTTCCCGATAGTTTTTCCGGTCTTCTGAAGAAGAATGATGTTGGCAAGAGGCTCCAGACCTTTTTCCCTGGCAATCATGGCGCGGGTCCGTTTCTTCGGGCGGTACGGACGATACAGGTCGTCCACAGCCACCAGCGTCACAGCCTCCGCGATCTTTTTGCGAAGCTCCGGCGTCAGTTTTCCCTGTTCTTCGATGCTCTGGAGCACCTGTGTTTTTTTCTCTTCCAGATTGCGCAGATACTGCAGTCTCTCGTGAAGATTCCGCAGGGTCTCGTCGTCCAGCGCTCCGGTCGCCTCTTTCCGGTATCTGGCGATAAACGGGATCGTATTCCCCTCGTCGATAAGTTGCACGGCGGCGTCCGCCTGTTCTTTTCTGATCTGCAGCTCTGCAGCGAGCTGATTGATAATATCCATATTTGTTGTCCTTGCTTTCTGTTGGTCTGTCTGTTTACACTGCCGCGCTTTCTATGCTGTCTTTTGGTCTGCGCTGTTGATATATCTTAAATACGCGTTCATAAATGCGTCAATATTGCCGTCGAGGACGCTCTGTACATTTCCGGTCTCCTCATTGGTCCGGTGATCTTTCACCATCGTGTATGGCTGTAATACATAAGAACGGATCTGATTTCCCCAGCCGTTATCGGAAACCTCACCACGGATGTCAGAAAGTTTCTCTCTGTTTTCCTGCTCTTTGATAAGATAGAGCTTTGCCTTGAGCATCTGCATCGCTTTTTCTTTGTTCTTATGCTGAGAACGCTCATTCTGACACTGCACTACCACACCTGTCGGAATGTGGGTGATACGGATGGCAGAGTCGGTCTTGTTGATATGCTGTCCGCCGGCGCCGCTTGAACGGTAGGTATCGATACGGATATCTTCATCGGCGATCTCCACAGATAAATCCTCCTCAATATCCGGCATCACATCGCAGGAAGCAAAGGAAGTCTGCCGTTTGCCCACCGCGTTAAACGGTGAGATCCGCACCAGCCGGTGCACGCCTTTCTCCGATTTGAGATATCCGAAGGCATTCTCTCCTTTCACCTCAAAGGTAATGGACTTAATTCCGGCTTCCTCGCCGTCCAGATAGTCAAGTACCTCCGTCTTATATCCATGACTCTCCGCCCACTTGGTATACATGCGGTAAAGCATCCCCGCCCAGTCGCAGGATTCCGTACCGCCGGCTCCCGCATGGAGGGTGACGATGGCGTTGTTGGCATCGTACTCACCGGAGAGGAGGGTCTGAATCCGCATTTTCTCAAAAGTCTCCGTAAAGGTATCAAGCATCTCGCTGATCTCCGGGATGAGACTCTCGTCGTTTTCTTCGTAGCCCATCTCGATCATCGTGGATATATCATCCATTTCCTGTTCCAGCTCCGAAAACCCTTCCACCGTATCCTTGATCCCCTTCAGCTCCTTTGTGATCTCCTGCGCTTTTTCCGGCGCTGACCAGAAATCCGGTTCTTCCATCTTGGCCTCCAGCTCTTCCATCCTCGCCTTTTTTCTCTCCAGCTCCAGGGACATCCCCAGTTCTTCCATAGGTTCTTTGTACTGATTTAACTTAAACTTAAACTGATCTAATTCTACCAATGAAACGTCCTCTCCTCTTCTATCTCTCTTATGGTGTCGCCAAGTATTCAAAAGGGGGATGCCGCATAAAACGACAACCCCTTTTTCACCTGGTTTCTTTTTATTCCGCGAATCTTCCGCAGCACTGTTTATATTTCTTACCGCTGCCGCAAGGACACGGGTCGTTTCTGCCAATCTTGGCTTCTTTTCTCTTGTACGGGCCCTGCGCCACGGTATCGTCCTTATTGGTTCCTGTTGCCTTGGCAACCTGTTCTCTCTCCACCTTCTGCTGAATACGGACATGCATCAATGCGCTCACCGTATCATGACGGATGTTTTTGGTCATCTCCTCGAACATATCATAACCCAGGAACTTATACTGTACAACCGGGTCTTTCTGTCCGTATGCCTGCAGACCGATACTCTGGCGAAGCTGATCCATATCGTCGATGTGGTTCATCCACTTGCTGTCGATGACCTTTAAGAGAATGACTCTCTCCACCTCACGGATGCCTTCCTTATACGCCATGGCAGCGTCGTCCTCCGACATTGCCTCCTCGGAAAGCTCCGCCTGGCTTTTAGCAAAGTCTTCGAACTCTTTCTCCTTGGCATGGTAGATCTCCATCGCCTCATCCTGGAGACGCTCAATGATCGCATCTTTGTCCTTGGACGCTTTCTCCTCGTCAGTCAGCACGATCGGCTTTAACGGAATCTCCCGGCGAAGCGTCTCGTTAAGCTCTACCATATTCCATTCTTCCGGAGAAGTCTCGCCGCCGATCAACTCCACGTCGTCCTTCACGGTATCCTTGATCATACGGTAGATCACGTCCTGCATACTCTCACCGTCCAGTACCCGGCGTCTCTCCGCGTAGATAACTTCACGCTGGTCATTGTTGACCTGGTCGTAATCCAAAAGATTCTTACGGATACCAAAGTTGTTATTCTCAATCTTTTTCTGTGCTTTCTCAATCTGCTTTGTGATGGTCTTGTGGTGAATCTCCTCTCCTTCCGGAATACCCAGCGCCTTGTAGACATTCATCATACGCTCGGAACCGAACAGACGCATCAGATCATCTTCCAGAGAAAGGAAGAACTTGGACTCTCCCGGGTCTCCCTGACGTCCGGCACGACCACGGAGCTGATTATCAATACGGCGGCTCTCATGGCGCTCCGTACCGATGATCTTCAGGCCACCCAGTTCTGCGACGCCTTCTCCCAGCTTAATATCGGTACCACGACCGGCCATGTTGGTGGCAATGGTCACGGCTCCGCGCTCGCCGGCGTGAGAGATGATCTCCGCCTCCAGCTCATGGAACTTGGCATTCAGCACATTATGCTTGATGCCCTTTTTGGAGAGCATACGGCTGACCTCTTCGGAAGCGTCAATGTTGATGGTGCCCACCAGAACCGGCTGTCCTTTCTCGTGCGCTGCCACGATCTCATTGATGACCGCGTTCAGCTTCTCCTTCTTGGTCATATAAATGGAGTCGTCCTTATCCACACGGATCATCGGCTTGTTGGTCGGAATCTCCACGACGTCCATGCCGTAAATATCCATGAACTCCTTATCCTCTGTCATAGCGGTACCGGTCATACCGGCTTTTTTCTTATATTTATTGAAGAAGTTCTGGAAAGTGATAGTTGCCAGAGTCTTGGACTCCCGGTTTACCTTCACGTGCTCCTTCGCCTCGATTGCCTGATGCAGACCGTCAGAGTAACGGCGTCCCGGCATGATACGTCCGGTAAACTCATCGACGATCAGCACTTCATTATCTTTGACCACATAATCCTGGTCGCGGAACATCAGGTTGTGCGCGCGCAGCGCAAGGATGATATTGTGCTGGATCTCCAGGTTCTCCGGATCTGCCAGGTTCTTAATGTGGAAGAACTGCTCGACTTTCTTCACACCTTCCTGCGTCAGCATTACATGTTTTTCCTTTTCATTGACAAGGAAATCTCCGTCCTCCTCAATGTCGATCCCCATGATGGCATCCATCTTGGACAGCTCGCCATCCGAAGTACCTCTCTGCATCTGTCTCGCCAGCACATCGCAGGCCTTATAAAGGTCTGTGGACTTTCCGCTCTGCCCGGAAATGATAAGCGGTGTTCTCGCCTCATCGATCAATACGGAATCCACCTCATCGACGATGGCATAATTCAGATCTCTCTGTACCAGATCTTCCTTATAGATAACCATGTTATCACGAAGATAATCAAAACCAAGTTCGTTGTTGGTAACGTAGGTGATATCACAGTTGTAGGCATCCCTGCGCTCTTTATTGTTGTAACTGTTCAAAATGACACCGACGGTAAGTCCCAGAAACTCATGTACCTTACCCATCCACTCCGCGTCACGCTTTGCCAGATAGTCGTTGACCGTCACGATGTGTACGCCCTTTCCTTCCAGCGCATTCAGATACGCCGGCAGAGTAGCGACCAGCGTCTTACCTTCACCGGTCTTCATCTCGGCAATACGTCCCTGATGAAGGATGATACCGCCCATGAGCTGTACCCGGTAATGTTTCAGATGAATCGTACGGTCCGCTGCCTCTCTCACTACGGCAAAGGCTTCGACCAGAAGATCGTCCAGTGTCTCGCCATTGGCCAGCCTCTCCTTAAACTCTGTGGTCTTTGCCCGAAGCTCCTCATCGGACAACGCCTGCATCTGTTCATCCAGTGCCTCTATCTTATCGACTGTTTTTGAAATTCTTTTAATTTCTTTTTCGCTTTTATTGCCGAAAAATATATCTGCAATTCCCATATCTACCTCCTGTAGGTCACTATTTCAATCTAAACATACGAAGTATATTGTAACATTGATATATCTGCATTTCAAGCCGGGAAATCTTTAAATATTCTTACTATTAAACGGAACGGACTATATATGTTCTTTACAAATTTTACCCGTTTTTTATAAAACCGGACACCGGAGGGGATCAAAAGAGGGAGGACACTGCTGTCCTCCCTCGCAATTACGCTCTCTCTCCGGCGCCATGCATCTCGATTCGCTCCGCTCATCTCGATTTCGGCTGGTCGCCGTATACCCGAAAAGGAAAACTTCTCTGCTTGTAAGCAAGCTTACGCAGAGCGTATTCTTTTCGGGTGCATGGCTTGTCAGGTTTTAAAACTCTGGTTCGATCAGTCCGTATGTCTTATCTTTTCGCTTGTACACGACATTGACTTCAAATGTCTGGGCGTTGCGGAATACATAGAAACTGTGTCCCAGAAGCTCCATCTGGATGCAGGCTTCCTCCGCGTCCATCGGCTTGATGGCGAATCGTTTACTTCTGGTGATGGTGATCGTCTCATGGTTATCCACATCTTCCTCCAGGAACTCGTCTGTAAAGGTTCCGATTCCTTTTCCGTGACTGGATATCTTTGTTTTATATTTGCGAATCATCCGCTCCAGGACATCCACGGCCATGTCGATGGAAACATACATGTCAGTACTTGTCTGCTCGGCACGCAGGATGGTTCCTTTCATCGGGATCGTTGCTTCCACTGTCTGATTTTCTCTCTGCACACTTAATGTGATCTGTACCTCGGTATCCGGTGTAAAAAACTTGTCCAGCTTGCTGAACTTGTCATTGATCGCCTGTTTCAGCCCTTCTGATACCTCCAGGTTCTTTCCATAAATGATGTAACGCATAGGATCACACTCCTTCTTTTTATTCTACGGTTTCATTATACCAACTTTTTACATGACTTGCAATCAAATAGTGTAATTTTCAGAATTTTTTACTGTTTATATTTAATTTTTCTATATCAAAATATTTTCTCTGAAAATATTTTGCGTGGCATTTTGGAAATTATTAAGAATTATACAAAACAGATGTTTTATCTTGACGAATCCGTCCACATTTTCTGTCCACACCATGCACTGTGGATAATGTGGATAACTTAGTGGATAACTCGATTTTATCCCGATTTTCTCCGTTTTTTCCTGTGGATAACTACAGGCACTTGTCCACCGGAAGATTTTTACATTCCTTTATCCTCCAAAAAACGACATTTTTCTTATATATTTTGCACAAACTTTACATTTCTTTTCCAACAATCTCCCATTTTCTGTTTTCAGAAATTGTCCACAAAATTTAAGATTTTATTCTGAATTTTCTTCCCGCAAAAAGGAGTAGTCCACCAATTAAAATACAGAAATCACTGATATTGAAGACCAGTTTCCGGACAATGGCCAGTGGACATTTTGTGAAGCGGATATAATCCGTCACCGTTCCCTTTTTCATCCGGTCGACAAAATTACACAGTCCCCCTCCGATCAGCAGGGAAAGTCCGATTCCCTTTGCGGAAACTTTCTGTTTTTTCCATTCTTTTAAGAGCATCAACCCGCATCCGCCGAGAACAGCCCCGCTGCATATCCTGATTTCTTTCTTCCTGTCTGCAAAAACGCCTCCGGCTGCGCCTGCATTTTCCAGCCGGCAGACCTCAATGCCGCCCGGCAGCTTCCACTTCTTTTTTCCCTCCCGCTCTTTCTCGCAAATGTACTCTTTGATCAACATTTCTCCTGCGATCACTGCCGCTATGATTTTCATGTATGCCATCCTGCCCTCTCTCCTTTCTCACCTGTTTCACAGAACGCCCCTTTCTTCGTCCCTTTTGCAACCGAACCATATCCTGCGCTCTGCATATTTTAAATTATAACATTTTACGAAAGGAATGCGTTCATTTGCTGCCAAAAAAAATATTTTTATCTGTCAGAAATCTCTCCCACACCTATCACACAAAAAATGGCGAGACAGAGGCGCTGCACGATATCAGTTTTGACCTGTACTCCGGTGAATTTGCAGCCATTGTCGGTCCTTCCGGATGCGGCAAATCCACTCTCCTCGATCTGGTCGCAGGCTTCATCCCGGTGCAGACGGGCTCTCTGTCCTATCCTTCCAGCGACCGCCCTCCTGCCGTCGGCTACATGCTGCAAAAGGACCATTTATTAGAATATAGAACCATTTACAAAAATATCATCCTCGGGCTGGAGATCACCCACCAGCTTTCCGGAGAGCGGCTGCGCTATGTCCGCGCGCTCATGGAACAGTACGACATCGCCGACTTTGCGGACGCCCATCCCCGGGAACTCTCCGGCGGCATGCGTCAACGGGCAGCGCTCATCCGCACACTCGCGGGACAGCCGTCTTTTCTTCTGCTGGATGAACCTTTCAGCGCGCTCGACTACCAGACCAGGCTCGACGTATCCAGCGACATTGTGAATATCATCCGGGAACAGAAGGTCACCGCTCTCCTTGTCACCCACGATCTCTCCGAAGCCATCAGTATCGCGGACCGCATCCTCATTCTCGGAAAACGTCCAGGCTCTATCCGTTCCATCGTCACCATTGACTTTGAGACAGAACACCGTCCGACGCCGCAACAGGCCCGTCTGCACCCGAAATTTCAAAAATATTTTGATCTGATATGGAAGGAGTTGAAATCCGATGAGAGCATTTCATAAATTATCACAGGGACTGCGGGAAGAGCGGGAAAGAACAGCCGCGTCCAAAGATAAAAATCCATCTGAACTTCAGGCGACGTCCGGAGGGACTGCAGGCAGCGCCCCGCTCCCGGATTCTCTCAGTCCTGCCCAGATCCTCTATATGAAAAAATTAAAACAGCACCATCGTCTGGTACTGTTCCTTCAGGTTTTTCTTCTTATATTTATTATCGCTGCCTGGGAGTTCTGCTCCGACATCGGCTGGCTGAACTCCTTTATCTTCAGCAGTCCGTCCCGGATGCTCAAAAGCGCCGTTACTCTCTATCAGGAAGGCAACCTGCTCGGACACATCGGCATCACTCTGGCGGAAACCTTTGCCAGCTTTTTTCTGGTGGCTCTTCTCACCATCCTGGTCGCCATTGTGCTATGGTGGAACCAGACCTGCAGCGAGATACTGGAGCCGTATTTTGTCATCCTGAACAGTCTTCCAAAATCCGCCATGGCTCCTATTTTTATCGTATGGCTGGGCAATAACATGAAAACGATCATCATCACTGCCATCTCCCTGGCGGTTTTTGGCAGCATTCTGAACCTGTACACGATCTTTCAGTCCACCGATCCCGACAAGATCAAACTGATCAAAACGCTCCACGGAAATCGGATGGACTGTCTGACGAAAGTGATCCTCCCGATGAATCTGCCCGCCATCTTAAGTATCCTCAAAGTGGATATCGGCCTGTGCCTGATTGGTGTGATCATCGGAGAATTCCTGGCGGCAAAACAGGGATTGGGCTACTTGATTATTTATTCCTCGCAGGTTTTCAAGATGGACTGGGTGATGCTTTCCATCTTCCTGCTCTGCCTGATGGCCGCCTTTCTCTATACGGGAGTCACCTGGCTGGAAAAGTGGCTTAACAGGTGATTTTTCTCAAACTCTCTGCTTTTGCCGGACAAAACTGCAAAAGCGGGGAGACAGACAAAATTTCAGTAAGTTCCTTTCATTCGGTAAATTAAATACGTAATCTTTTCTTAATTTTTCTGTAAAAATTTCTTGCACTCCTCCGCTTTTTGTGCTACTATTTTTCCATTCGCTATAAATACAGCATTACTCTGGAGAGTCTTTACTGCGGATGCAGTGAAGCGCCGAAGGTGTACGACGGAGAAAGCACTCCGTTAATCTCTCAGGCAAAAGGACAGAATATGTAAATGCATGTTTTTCTTTGGAGGGCTGGATCTTATCTCAGCTCTTTTTTCTTGTTCTATGAACGCACATGCCTCACAGGAAATCATTGTTCTATCTTTTCCTTAAACGTCTTAACACTCCCTGTTTTTGCTGAATCAAACATGGCGTATTTTAATTCATTTAAGAAAGGAAGTACTGAAAATGTTTGACACTATCAACAAGATTCTGACCTCCATCGACAATCTGGTGTGGGGTATTCCTCTGATCGTCATGATCATGGCAACCGGTATCTATCTGACCATCCGGCTCCGGGGTCTGCAGGTGCGGCGGCTGATTCTCGCCGTCAAGTACATGCTGGCCAACGAGGAGCATGATGACGGCGACGGAGAAATCTCCAGTTTCGCGGCTCTGTGTACGGCGCTGTCCGCCACCATCGGAACCGGCAACATCGTCGGCGTGGCCACCGCCATCGTGGCGGGAGGTCCGGGCGCGCTGTTCTGGATGGTCATGGCCGCTGTCGTAGGTACCGCCACCAAGTTCACGGAAGGGTTCCTCGCCATCAAATATCGTACTGTGGCTGAGGACGGCCATGTGGTCGGCGGTCCGTTTTACTACATAGAAAATGGTATGGGAAAACAGTGGCGCTGGCTGGCCAAGATCTTCGCCTTCTTCGGCCTCTGCGTCGGACTGATGGGTATCGGTACATTTACCCAGATCAACGGTATCACCAGTGCGGTCAAGAACTTCTTTGACCCGGACAGCATCAACACCGTCTCCATCCTCGGAAGGGATTATTCCTGGTCCGTTGTGGTTGCCGGCGTGATCCTGACCGTCATCGTCGCTTTCGTTATCATCGGCGGCATCCAGAGAATTTCCACCGTTTCCCAGATCATCGTGCCGTTCATGGCTATTGCCTACGTGGCTGTGGCCGTGCTGATCCTGATTTTAAACTATGAGCGGATTCCAGGCGCCATCGTGGAGATCGTGCAGGGCGCCTTTGGTCTGCGGGCCGCCGCCGGAGGAGCGCTGGGCGCCATGATCGTCGCCATGCAAAAAGGTATCGCCCGCGGTATCTTCTCCAATGAGTCCGGTCTTGGTAGCGCGCCGATCGCCGCTGCCGCCGCCAAATCCAATGAACCGGTAAGACAGGGTCTGATCTCCATGCTGGGTACTGTGATTGACACCATCATCATCTGTACCATGACCGGTCTGACCATCGTCATCACCGGCTCCTGGAACGTGGGACTGGACGGCGTGGACGTAACCACCCGGGCTTTCCAGGTGGGACTGCCGTTCCCGGCACAGGTTTCTTCCTTTATATTAATGATGTGTCTGGTGTTCTTTGCATTCACCACCATCCTCGGCTGGGATTATTACAGCGAGCGCTGTCTGGACTATCTGACCCACAACAACGCAAAGGCGATATCCGTTTTCCGCTGGCTCTACATCGCCTGCGTCTTCATCGGACCGTACATGACCGTATCTGCTGTGTGGACCATCGCCGATATCTTCAACGGCCTCATGGCCATCCCAAACCTGATCGCCCTGCTGGCGTTAAGCGGCATCGTTGCACGGGAAACAAAAGAGTATTTTAAGAACTTCAAAGCAGCGAACAAGTAGTTGAAGAAGCGATTAAACGGAAAGCCATGGCAGAAAATGTCTGATTCTCACCCGTAGATTATTAGCACTCATTTTTGATGAGTGCTAATTTTTTCTTGACATTCAAATTTTTAAGTATTACTATAAGTTTTAGATTATGATTTAAAGGAGATGCTACTATGGCAAAACAGGGAAGTTTATCAATCAACAGTGAAAACATTTTTCCTATTATTAAAAAATGGCTTTACTCCGACCACGATATCTTTATCCGTGAGCTGGTCAGCAACGGCTGCGATGCTGTGACAAAGTTGAAAAAATTATCCGTCATCGGTGAATATGAGGAGCCGGAAGGAACAAAATATAAAGTTGACGTTCTTGTCAGCCCGGAAGATAAGACCATCAAGTTCATTGATAACGGTATCGGCATGACCGAAGATGAGGTGGACGAATACATCAACCAGATTGCCTTTTCCGGTGCGGAAGCCTTTCTGGCCCAGTATAAGGATAAGGCTAATGACGAGCAGATCATCGGTCACTTCGGTCTGGGCTTTTATTCCGCTTTTATGGTTGCCGACAAAGTAACGATCGACACACTTTCCTACAAAGACGGAGCAAAAGCTGTACACTGGGAATGTGACGGCGGCACCGAGTTCTCCATGGAAGACGGAGAGCGGACCGAGCGCGGTACGGAAATCACCCTGTACTTAAATGAAGACAGCTATGAGTTCTCCAACGAGTACCGTGTCCGTGAAGTCCTGGACAAGTACTGTTCCTTCATGCCGGTAGAGATTTATTTCACCAATGAAGATGCGGAGGAACCGGAGAAAGAAGACATTCCGGACGTGGTAGATGTGGACGCCAAAGAGGATTCTTCCACAGAAGAAAATACCGCCGCTGCAGAAGATGCCGGTGATACGGAAGGCGACACTGAGCAGAGTGATGGCGCTGAGGGAGAAGACCAGGAAGTGACTCTGGATGATGAGGACGAAGAAGAGGAAGAAGACAAGGGACCAAAACCGATCAACACCATTCATCCTCTCTGGACCAAACATCCGAACGACTGTACGGAGGAGGAATACAAAGAATTCTACCGGGATACCTTCCACGATTACAGAGAGCCTCTGTTCTGGATCCATCTGAACATGGATTATCCATTCAACCTGAAAGGTATCCTTTACTTCCCGAAGATCAACTCTCAGTACGAGAGCATTGAGGGAACCATCAAGTTATACAATAACCAGGTATTTATTGCCGATAATATCAAAGAAGTTATCCCGGAATACCTGCTCCTGTTAAAAGGCTGCATCGACTGTCCGGATCTGCCACTGAACGTATCCCGAAGCGCTCTGCAGAATGACGGCTTCGTAAAGAAGATCTCTGATTACATCACCAAAAAGGTGGCTGAGAAGCTGTCCGGCATGTGCAAGACCGACCGGGAGTCCTACGAGAAATACTGGGATGATATCAGTCCGTTTATCAAATACGGCTGCATCCGCGACATGAAGTTCAACGAAAAAATGCGGGATTACATCATCTTCAAAAATATGGAAGGCAAATATATCACTCTTCCGGAATATCTGGAAGCCGGCAAAGAAAAATATGAGAACAAGGTCTTCTACATTACCGATGACGTCGCACAGTCCCAGTATATCAACCTGTTCAAAGAAAATGAGATGGATGCGGTCTATCTGACTCACCCGATCGACAATACATTCATCACACATCTGGAGCAGGCAAATCCGGACGTCCGTTTCCTCCGTATCGACTCTGATCTGACCGATAACTTCAAGGAAGAGACTTCCGAGGAGGAGATGAAGGAAACGACTGAGAAACTGGCAGACTTATTTAAGAAAGCCACCGGACAGGAACAGCTCATCGTAAAAGTAGAGAAGCTGAAAAATCCGGACATTTCTTCCATGATCACTGTATCTGAGCAGACAAGACGTATGGCAGAGATGATGGAAATGTACGGTATGAGCAGAAGTGAGACCGGACTGGGCGCACAGGGTGAAACCCTTGTCTTAAATGCCAACAACCATCTGGTACAGTTCGTTTTGAATAACGAAGATAATGAGAATACCGAGCTGATCTGCCAGCAGATTTACGATCTGGCACAGCTTGCCAACCATCCGCTGAAACCGGAGGAGATGACGAAATTCGTCGCTCGCTCCAACAAGATTCTCGATATCCTGACCAAATAGACCGGGCGTCTTCTAAAAGCAGATGGAGTCTCTGAGAAAATATAGCACATAAGATCAGGGTGCATTTCATCATATGACAGGATGGGATGCACCCTTTCTCTGTTTTATACTCTCTGTTCCGGACATAAAAGAGGAGCCGCCGCTCCACAGATGTTGATCATCTGTTTCGCAGCGACTCCTTTTGGTATACAAGAAGGATCGTTATCTAAGAGGATGTTCTGCTGACGGGAGAAACAGTTCTGATGTCACCGCTTCTCCTCTGTCAGCGATCAGTTGTTAATTAAAGAAATAGTCGAACGGACTCTCGTAGTAGTCTCCGCCATTTCCGTTATTTCCGTTACCATTGTTATAGTAGTAATCATATGGATCTGTTCCATACTGCTGTGTATCTTCTGTTGTCGCGGATTCTTCTGTGGCTGTCTCCGCATCAGCGTAATCACTTTCTTTTCCCAGAGTCACTGTGACTTCCTGTTCCTCGTACGTTCCGTTCTGGTTCATACGCTGCAGTGTGATCTTGACCTCATCTCCCGCTTTCTTCAGAGAGATCTTCTCTTTCAGGCCATCCATGGTGGAGACATTGCTTCCCTCAAATCCTGTGATGACATCGCCGGCCTCAATACCTGCGGTCTCCGCCGGGGACCCTTTCACTACCTGAGATACGTAAGCGCCGCTCGGGATACCGAGTGCCTGAGAATACTGGGAATCGATCGTTCTGCCGAGGATACCAAGATAAGCGCCCTCACCTTCCGGAATACTGTCGGCATTCATCAGTCCTGTCAGAATATCCTGTGCTGTGGAGATCGGGATGGCATATCCCATACCTTCTACAGAAGTATCTTCCAGTTTGGCGTTGTTAATACCCACAACCTCACCGTTCATATTGACGAGAACACCACCGCTGTTACCTGGGTTGATCGCAGCGTCTGTCTGGAGGAGAGTCATGGTTCCGTCTGTGAAGGATACCTCTCTGTCCTTGGCGCTGACAACACCGGTCGTGACGGACTGTCCGTATCCCAGAGCGTTTCCGATGGCAATCACCTGCTCGCCGACCTTCAGATCATCGGAACTTCCGAGTACCGCGATCTTAATGGTGGAAAGTGTATCTTTGGAAAGATTGCTGGCCTTCACGGAAATCACCGCCAGGTCCGCGTCGGAATCCGTTCCCACAATAGCCGCATCCGCTGTCGTTCCGTCGGAAAAGCCAACGGTAAGGGCCGTGGCTCCCTCCACCACGTGATTGTTGGTGGCGATCATCAGGACGTCATCCGTCTTTGCCAGGATAAATCCGGAACCGGCGCCCTCAGACTCCTGTGTTCCGAAGAAATAATTGGATATCTGCGTCTTGCTCGTGATGGATACAACGGAAGGCATCACGGAATCTACCACTTTGGAGACAGCGCCTTCATTGGATGCATCCTCTGAACCGTTATCCTGCACCGTCGTCGGCTGTACCATCTCTGTCTCTGACGGGATCAGCCTGTCTCTGGCGATGGAGACACCGGCAAATCCGACGCCGGCTACCACGCCAAACAGAAGCGCTGCTCCCGCGATCTTTGCAATCTTCATACCGAGGTCACTCCTTTTTCTGTCCGGCTCATCCGGAATATTGCTGTAATACTGCGAATTACCATTCTTGTAATTGTCATTTTGATTAAAAGAATTCTGACTTTCAAAGGAACTGTCTGACTGATATCCGGCATCCTGCGCATGCTGTCCGCCCTGATAACGGTAACGTGCACTTCTCTCTTCTGTCCCGCCGTACTGCTCCTTATACGGGTCTCCCGCATAATGATACCGGCCGTCCGCATCCATGCTGGCCGATGGATCCTGATCCGAAGCAGTACTCTGCTCTGCAGTGCTCTGCGGGTAACCGCCGCTCTGCTCTGATGTCATATCCTGACCGCCGGCAGGATCAGACTCGTTCCGGCTGTCCGCCATATTTTCTGTATTACTGTTATTCAGATCGTCTCTGTCATTATAATCAAATTCGCTCATATCGCAAACCCCTTTCTTTTGTTCTGATAGGCTTATCTTAGCAACGATATGTGAATAAATTGTGTCATTTTTATGGCAAAAACATGGACATTCTCTTTCTTTTCCTCTTTACCGCGGCTTTTCAGAGAAAAAACACAAATTAAATATTGTGGATTAATTTATTCTATTGTATGATAGATAAGAGTCGTAAAACATCATATAATAAGGAAAGGAAATCAATCATTTTTTATTTTGAACCGGACTGTGTTCCGGATTGGTAGGGTAACATTATGATTAAAGAGAATCAAAAGTATTTTAACCGGCTTCATGTTGTCATTGACGCCGCCGTTATTTATGGCTCTTTCTGTCTCAGCTATTATTTCCGCTTTAAGAATCCTTTGACGGAATACCTGTTCGGTCTCTTTTTACCGCCGGTATCTTTCTATCGGCAGCTGTGGCAGTACCAGGGCATGCTTCTCGTTCTCGTTCCGGTCTATCTTATTTTATATGCAAAGTTTAATCTTTACAAACCAAAGCGTTATCAGAATCAGTCGACAGAATACAAAAATCTGATCCAAGCCAATACCTGCGGTATTCTGTTTCTGTTCATCTATATCTTTTTTATGAAGATAGAACACGTACCGAGAAGCCTTATCGCTACATTTTATGTCATCAGCATGTGCGCCACTCTGGCAGAGCGTTTTTTGATCAAGAGCTTCCTGCAGAGGGCCCGCCGCAGCGGACATAATCTGAAGCACATCATCATCATCGGCTTCAGCGCCGCAGCGGAGGCATACATCGACCGGATCAAGGCAAACCCGCAGTGGGGATATATGATCCACGGTATTTTTGATGACAATCTCAATGAGAACTTCCAGTACAAAAACATTTTCTGCATCGGAAAGATCAAAAATCTGGAAAAGTATCTGCAGAATACGACGATGGACGAGGTTGTCATCACCCTGAGCCTGAAAGAGTACTTCAAGCTGGAAAGTATCGTTAATATATGCGAGAAGTCCGGCGTCCATACAAAGTTTGTGCCGGACTACTACAAGTTCATCACAACGAATCCGGTGACAGAGGATCTGAACGGTCTCCCGGTCATCAATATCCGGGATGTTCCGCTGACCAACACGGTCAACAAGTTTATCAAGAGGACCATCGACATCGTCGGCTCCCTTGTGTGCATCGTGATCTTCTCTCCGGTGATGCTCATAACGGCGATCCTCGTAAAGCAAAGCTCACCGGGACCGATCATCTTCTGTCAGGAGAGAGTCGGTCTTCACAACAAGCCTTTTAAAATGTACAAGTTCCGTTCCATGGGCGTCCAGCCTCCTTCCAAAGAGAAGACCGCCTGGACCACACACAACGACCCCCGGGTCACTCCGGTGGGACGGATCATCCGCAAAACGAGTATCGATGAACTCCCGCAGCTTTTTAACGTGATCAAGGGAGATATGAGTCTCATCGGCCCGCGGCCGGAGCGCCCTCTTTTTGTGGAGAAGTTTAAAGAAGAGATTCCTCGGTATATGATCAAACATCAGGTCCGTCCGGGCATGACCGGATGGGCGCAGGTCTGCGGCTTCCGGGGAGATACCTCCATCGAGGGACGTATCGAACACGATCTTTTTTACATTGAAAACTGGACATTGGCCTTTGACATCAAGATTTTATTTCTCACTGTCTTTAAAGGCTTCGTAAACAAAAACGCATACTGACCTGTTACTGGCACGTTCATAAAAATGTACGTGCCAAAACATTACTCAGACATCAAAGACGGCGTCCGGAGGACGCCCATGACATCATAGAAAGGAGAAGGGTATTATGCCATCTTCCTCATCAGACAAACCAAGAAAAAAACATTCTGCCAGTTCCCTGAGCTATCGTTCCGCTCAGAACGCTTCTTACCGGCAGGTGGATGAAAAACATTCCAGAAAAAAAGACAGAACAGATCGCAGCACAGACAGACAAAATGACGAGGCTTTTCGGGACGGCGGCAGCGTTGACAGCCTAAAGTCTGAAGCCAGAAAAAGGCGAGGCTGCCTCGGCAGGATCCTCCTGCCTCTGATTCTTCTTGTTCTCATTCTCTTTGTACTCTTTGTTCTCTTTCTCCGCTCATCTTTCGGCCAGATTGAGAAATATGACCTGGATCTTTCCGAGGTAGTGGTCAATGACAAGGACGACAACATGGAGGATTATCAGACCATCGCTCTCTTCGGCGTGGACAGTCAGGACAATGAGATCAAGGATACCGGTTCCCGGACAGACACTATCATCATCGCCAGTATCAACAAGTCAAGCAAAGCTGTCAGGCTGATGTCCATTTACCGTGACACCTATGTGAGCATTGACGGCGATTATGATAAGATCAATGCCGCCTACTCCTACGGCGGTCCGGAGCAGGCCATCAACACCATCAACCGGAATCTGGATTTGAATATCACGGACTTTGCCACAGTCAATTTCAAGGCGCTGGCCGATGCCGTCGATATCCTCGGAGGCATTGAGCTTACCATCAAGTCCGACAAAGAGCTGGAAAATCTGAACGACTACATCGGAAATATGAATAAGATCAACGGCGGCGATTCCCCGACTTTTGACGAGACGGGCACGCACACGTTCGATGGCAATCAGGCGGTCGCTTACTCCCGCATCCGTTACATGGAGGGCGGCGACCATGAGAGAGCCAACCATCAGCGTCTCGTGGTGGAAGGTATCATCTCCAAAGTCAAACGGCAGCCATGGAAGCTGAAAGCATTGGCTGACACCGTAATTCCAGAGTGCAAAACCAGTTTTTCCACCAGTGATATGACTGCCCTTGCCATGGGGCTTCTCCGCTACAATATCGAGGACTCCCAGGCCTATCCTTTTGATTCCGTGGATGTACGGTACGGCGGCATCTACTACGGTTTCCCGCTGTCTGTCAGCTCCAATGTCATTCAGGCACACGAGTACCTGTACGGAACGAAGGATTACGAACCGACCGAGGAACTGGGACGTATCAGCGATAAGGTGGAAGCGGTGACCGACGATCTGGGATACTGAGCGTAGCGGCGCCGGATGATACACCGGTATTTCTCTTTTCGATATACAGATAACAACAGACGCTGACAGGGGCTGCTGTAAGCCTGCTGCCGCACACAAAGACCTGCATTCTTTTCAGGTACAGGACTTGTGCGCAGCAGATGGGTTCTTACAGCAGCCCCTGTTTTCTTCTGTTTTTCTTACTCTTCATAAAAGTTAAACTTCGGCACTGCCTGAATCTGGCAGAACGCCCGAAGCGGACGACGATTCCGATGCAGAAGTACATTGATCAGCAATGTCTCCCCATCTTCCATCATCTCCTGAATATCTTCCTCCGTCAATTCCATGGAATCTTCCGTGATCATGTCCGCGTATCGCAGTTCCATATAAACGTCACAGAGATTTCCCAGCGTCTCGTGGAACTCCCGCTCCGCGGCAGACATCTCCGTCTCGCTCTCCGCCTGTGCATATCCATAGGACATGAGAATCGGGATGCTGAGTTCTCCTGCCAGACGGCGGATTCCTTCCATCAACGGTTTCATATCTGCCGTATCCTCCACGGAAAGGATATTTTCAATATTGTCGATAAAGACAACCGGCTTATGCGCTCCCTCCCGGACGATGGAACGGATCAGTTCCGCGAGAACATCACCCGCCGTGATCTCTTCCTCCGTATCCATATACCGGGATACCGCTTCCTGATCGAGAATGTACAGATGCTCACTGATCCTTCCCCGATACCAGTTCAGCTCATCCTTCAGTGATTCCAGACTGGCGCCGTTTTCACCTGTCATGATATCCATGGCGGAGACCGCCTTGTCCAGATCACCCTGGTGAATCTCATAACTCAGTCTGGATATTGTCTCCACCATCAGATCATACCGGGACAGTTCCGTGGAAATGTAAAGCACATCCACACCGCTTTCTGCCGCCCGGTCCGCCATCTGCTGCATAAAACTGTTTTTCAGATACTGCGGCTCCGAATCAATGAAATAGGTTCCCTTGTGCAATCCGTAACGGAGCATGGCATCCAGTCTCTTAAATCCGGTGCTGAGCTTCCGGTTCTCCTGAGTGTCATGGATGTAGTTCTCAAACTGATCCATGAAGCTGGCAGAGTTTTTGAGAACGAACGGATGCCGCAGAGACACCTGATACTCTCTTTCTTCCACCGGTTTCTGTTCCCATGCATCCCGGGATTGTTCTTCTTTCGCTTTTTCCTGCCCGGCCTTCTTCTCTCTTCTCCTGACAACTCTCTTATGGGAAGCCGCCGCTCTCGCTGACCGGCCGGCTGCCGCCTGTTTCTCTTCCGCTTCCGGAACCGGGATCGTATCTTCCACTTCCACCTCGGAAATGATGTCCTCCTCCGGCTGATCTTTTTCTCCTTCTGCTCTGCCGGTTTTCCCGGCGGACTTATTCTCGTTCTCCTGCCCGTCTGTTTCCTCCGACAAGTTTTCGGCATCAGCAGATTTTTCTTTCTGCTGTTCTTCTTTTTCTGACTCTTCCTCCGGTTGGTCTTCTACATCCGGCTCTTCTTCCCCGGTCGTCTCTTCTTCTATCGCAGAAAAATCTTCATCCATGGCCAGTTCCAGCTCTTTTTCGAGGTCGTCCTCATCAAAATCATCCAGATCGTCCAGCTCCATGCTGTCATCATGATCCAGGGCAGATACCGATGCTTTCTTCTTCTTTCCGTTTTCCTGCTCTTTTAACCAGGCGGACAGTTCCGCTTCCGAGCCTGCCAGCTCAAGAAGAAGCATTCTCTTCGCTCTCTCGTAAACCTCTCCTTCCAGACCAAGGCTGTTCAGATTATCCAGTGCCTCGTCGATCTCCGCCTGCGTATGTTCGCCGAGGACCATCTCATCCGGATCCACATACTCAAACTCTTCGTCCGGTTCTTCCGGTGTTTTCGCCTTGTTCTGTCCGTCGCCTTCACGGTCAGAAGTCTCTGTGGTTGTGTTTTCCGGCGTTTCCAGAGCTGATGCCTGTGCGGCTGTGTTTTCCGATGCTTCCGAAGCTGCCGTCTGCGCATCTGCGTTTTCCGGGTGTTCCACCCCTGCTGCCTGCGCGACTGCAGTTTCTGCGTTCACTGCATTGGCTGCCGGTGCATCTGTATGTTCCACATCTGCCGAAGTATTTTTTTGAATCTCCGTTTTCGTATTTTCGCCGGAAGAAGACATCTCGCCCTGCGGCATTGCTTGGTGCGGTTCTTCCCCTGTCTCTGTCCCGGAGTCTTCCTGTACCGCCGGCTGCGCAACCGATACTGCTTCTTTCTGTTTTCGTTCTTTTTCCGCTTTCTCCTGTGCCTCTTTTGCCAGTTCTACCGCAGACTTTCCTTCCGGCACTTCCTTCGGCTCCGGTTTTGCTGCCCGCTGTGCCGCTCTGGCCAGCTCCACAGCAGATAAACCGTGTATTTCCGGCTCCTCCTGATGAGTCTGCGCATCTGCTGCCGGAGTCCCGGACATTTCCTGTCCGGCATCGCCGGTTCTCTCGCCGGCGCTGCCGCTGCCGACTCCTGCCGACTCTCCTCTGGCTGCGGCTGCCGCCTGCTCCAGCAGATCATCCACATTTTCCTGCTGTACTGCCGCACCGCTGCCGCTCATCATATTCAGGATATTTTGCATGATCAGATCATTGAGGCTCTCCATATCTTCATTTTCATTTTCGGAAAGGATCATATCCGAGTTCTCCCGGATGACTTCCTGGCTGAGCTGCCGGAGCATCTCCTCTGTCAGTACCGGCGGATTATCGGCTCCGGCTGCCGCATCTGCGACTGTTGCTTTGTCGGTCGTATGCGCAGCTGTGGTTCCGTCAGAGGACAGCTCGGCCGCTCTGTCACCGGATGTCTCCGCCTGCGCGGTCTCCCCGGATGCCGGCACGGCACGGGCTTTTAATTCTTCCGGCACAAACTCTTCCGGCACCTGTTCATCCACCTCGTCCGGGTGCACACCGTCCGCCAGCTGTTTTTCAATGTGAAGCTGCCGCTCAATCTCATATTTCTCTTCCGGGGAGAGATCTTCATAATCCTCAAAGGAAACCAGCTCATCGCTGTTTTTCTCCATATAACGGAGAATCTCCTGCTGATGCAGGGCAAACTTCATCGGGTCCTGCCCCCGTTTCTTCGCTTCCTCCATCAGTCTCTCCGCCTGTTTCTCGATCTCCAGCTTTTCTTTTTCTTCTTCCTGGGAGCGTCGGATCGCCTCTGCCGCCAGCTGCGACGCAGATTTACCCGCCGGTGTCTCATCAACTACCTTCGGGATGTACGGCTCTTTTTCATGCGCCTTCTCATCCTGATTGACGGCATCCTGCGCAAGCTCCCAGGCAGAACGGGAAGCATGATCCTCTCCCGCACCGGTCTGCCGGTTGATAGCATCCTGTGCCAGTTCCCAGGCAGAGCGCGGACGCGCTTCTTCTTGCTCCTCCTGCCGCGGTGCTGCGTGATAGCCTGCCTCCGCATTCCTTCTCTCCATCTCCATCTGCTCTCTTTTCAGACGCTCTTCCTCCTGTCGTTCCTCTTCGAGCATCTCCGTGACGGACTTTTCTCTGCCGTACCGAAGCTGCGCCGGATCGAACGGATACTCCACCTGCGGGTTCTGCATTCCCATCATTTCCATAAGATTTTTGTAGATCAGATCATTCAGCTCCGCTGTCTGCCGGGCGTCGAAAGAATCCCCGTAATTCAGGCTGCCGTAATCCGGATTCTGCGCTTCTCCGGCTGTTGCCTGATCATCCGAAGCTTCTTCTGCCATCTGCACATTTCCGCTCCCGTGCTCCGGCTCCGGCTGCGCCGCAAAAGCGCCGGCATCCTGTCTGTCCGTCCGGGACTCTTCATCCACGCCGGCGGCGCGCTCTGTCTGCGAGGCCTCTTCCCGCTGTTCTCCTGCTTCAGGCATACTGCTTCCTGTTCGTCCTGCTCCGCCTGCCACAGCCCCCGTCATGCCCCGGCGAAGTCTCTCTTCTATCATATTTGCCACAGAAGCCGCTCTCTCCTCGTCGTCCATCTCCTCAAATGTCTTTGGCGGAAAGATGTCCGGCGCCAGTGTCCTCACAAGCCGCTGGATGGTGTCGACCATCTCTTCCTCCTCTTCCGACTCATCAGGACGTCCCACGATATTCATGGCCATATCCACGATATCATTCATGTCAAAGGGCGCTTCCTCCGTCTCCTGCGCAGCTGCATGCTGTGCTCTGACCACATCCAGTAAAGCTCTGATAATATCTTCCATGCAATGAATCCTCCGTCTCAATTACTGTCAATTTCCGCCGGCTTTTGCCAAAAGCGGAGAAAAACCGGCACTTTTATGCTTTCTGTATTGTAACACTTTTATACCATTATTACAAATGCCGATTCTGTTCTCTGATGAAACTGATAAAGTTCCACAATCTTTCTCTTGGTTAAAATCATTGCTTTTTCTCCTTTTTTCTGCCATAATAAAAACGGAACATAAGTATCTCTGTGCAGGTCAGTACACTGGTATTCACTGATATTTACGGACAGGCAGATATTCTGGCCCGCGCAGTTTACTATTCATTTTGGAGGAAATATATTTTGAAAACGTACATTGACTTACACATGCATTCCACTGCCTCGGACGGCACCTTAAGCCCGGCACAGATTGTTGCCTCTGCCATGGCGGAAGCAGGTAATAAAAAAGAACCGGTTGTGATCGCACTGACCGACCACGATACCGTTGCCGGTATCCCGGAATTTATGAAAGAAGCGGAAAAATATAAAGAACGGCTGACAGCTGTTCCGGGCGTGGAGATCTCCACCGACTACCACGGAGTGGAGATTCATGTCCTCGGGTATAACATTGACATCCATAACGCCGCCCTTCTGGAACGTCTGAAGGTCTGCCGCGAGAGCCGCGACGGCCGCAATGAGAAGATCATTCAGAAGCTGCAGGAGCAGGGGATCCAGATCACCATGGACGACATCCGGCCTGCTGACCCGAATGAGACGATCGCCAGACCGCATATCGCCAAACAGCTTCTGAAGAAACATTATGTTTCTTCCGTGAAAGAAGCCTTCGACAAATATCTCGCCGAGGGAAGATGCTGCTATGTGGAGCGGATCATGCCGACGCCGCAGGAAGCAATCTCTCTCATCAAAAACAGTGGCGGGATCGCTGTGCTGGCTCATCTGATGTATTACAAAAAGCTGGACGCCGCTCAAAAAGCGACTTTGGCTGCGGAACTGAAAGAAGCGGGACTCGACGGTATTGAGACTTACTACAATACCTACACCCCGGAAGAAGAAGAGTTTGTAAAGAGCCTTGCCAAGGAACATGCGCTGCTTCGCACCGGCGGAACTGATTTTCACGGTCAGAACAAGCCGCACATCTCCCTTTTTAAAGGCCAGGGTGAGATGGAAGTGCCGGAGGATATCCTTCCGGAGTTTCTCGAGGCTGTAGGAGAGATTAAGAGATAATTCTCCCGCCGCCCACCACAGCATCTCCCCGGTAAAGCACCACGGACTGTCCTTTTGTGATGGCCCGCTGTGGCTCCAGAAAATCGACCGCTACCCTGCCGTCGTCCAACACACGGACGGCGGCTTCTTTTTCCTGCTGATGGTAACGGATCCTCGCCTTGACGACCTCGCCCGGCTGCACAGGTTCGATCCAGTTAAACTGGTCTGCCACCAGATGCGCGTGGAACAGATCTTCGTTGCTGCCCAGCACCACCTTATTCTCCGCTGGACAGATGTCCGTCACATAGAGCGACTGCGGCGCGGAGATGCCAAGACCTCTCCTCTGTCCGATGGTGTAACAGTAATACCCCTTATGGGTTCCCAGTACATTTCCTTCTTTATCTACAAAATCTCCCGGCTCGCTCTTCTGATTGGTCGTCTCCTCGATAAACCGGCGATAATCGCCGTCCGGGATAAAGCAAATGTCCTGACTGTCTTTTTTATCCGCATTAAAAAATCCCTGCTCCTGGGCGATCTGCCGGATCTCTTCTTTTGTATATTCGCCCAGCGGAAAACAGGTGTGCGCCAGCTGCTCCTGAGTCAGAGAGTACAGCACATAGCTCTGGTCTTTCGCCGCGTCTTTTCCTTTTAACAGATGATACCCCTGCTCATCCTCCGTGATCCGGGCATAGTGACCGGTGACTACCACATCACACTGAAGCTCCCTCGCCTTTTGCTGCAGATGGGCAAACTTCAGATGGCGGTTGCACTCAATGCAGGGATTGGGGGTCATACCGCACCGGTAACTTTCAATAAAGTTATCAATGACCTTCTCCTTAAAATCCGCCTTAAAATTAAACACATAATAAGGGATGCCCAGCTTGACCGCCACACTGCGGGCATCCTCGATATCACTTAAGGAACAACAGGTCTTCTCCTGCTCCATGCCGATATCTTCATTATCATAAAGTTTCATGGTCACTCCGATACAGTCATAACCGGCCTCCTTCATCAGATAGGCCGCCACCGAAGAGTCCACGCCGCCGCTCATGGCGATCAGTGCTTTTTTCTTCATGATTTACTCTCCTTCTTTTCATCCTTTAAACATCCTTAAAACTCCCGCACGGTAAAGACTGCCACCGATCTCGGCCGCATGATAAACTTACTGTCGATCCGGGTTCTCTCCCCTTCACGATAGAAGTACCGGCCGTCTCCGTCTCCGTAAGTGTTGACCGCAAGATACCAGGAGTCTGTCGTGAGAGAAGGAAGGGTAATCTCCACATCTTCCCAGAAAATGTTCAGTACCACATAGACGATGTCATCTTTTCCTTTTTTCTTGTCATAACCTGCGAAGCTTACGGTAATGGTTTTCGTGTCTCCCGGAAGATTGATCCGGTTTCCGTCCACGTCATAGGAACACATGGATTTCATACCGCACACAGCGTCCGGAAGATTCCGGCTGATCACGGTATGCTCTTTGCGAAAGGCGATCATAAACTTGAAAAACTCGAAAAGGTCGCGGTTTTTGTCCAGATAACTCCAGTCGAGCCAGGAGATCTCGTTATCCTGACAATACCCGTTATTGTTTCCGTACTGGGTATTGCCGAACTCATCTCCGGCGAGGAACATCGGTGTTCCCCGGCTGCACATGAGCACCGCGCAGGCATTGCGGATCATGCGGTAACGGAGAATCAGCACTTCCTGATTATCGGTTTCTCCCTCCACACCACAGTTCCAGCTTCGGTTGTCGTCGCTGCCGTCCGTGTTGTTCCAGCCATTGCTCTCATTGTGCTTCGTATTATAAGAATACAGATCGTACAGAGTAAATCCGTCGTGGCAGGTCAGAAAGTTCACGCAGGAGTTGTAGCCGGCATAATTTCCTTTATAGTCAGAGAAAAATCCGCCGTACATATCGCCGGAACCGACAATTCTCCAGAGAGCGTCGTTGGCCAGCCAGGCGTCACCCTTTAAATAGCTTCGCATGGTATCTCTGTATTTTCCATTCCATTCTGCCCAGCGCTGGTGCGCCGGGAAGCTTCCCACCTGGTACATGCCGCCGGCATCCCATGCCTCGGCGATTAGTTTCACATTGCTGAGCACCGGATCAAAGGCCAGACTGCTGAGAAGCGGCGGCCGGTTCATCGGGGTACCATCCTCATTTCTTCCGAGAATGCTGGCAAGATCGAACCGGAAACCGTCGATCCGATAATTGACCGTCCAGTATCTGAGACACTCCAGGATCATCTGACGGACAATCGGGTGATTACAGTTCAGCGTGTTGCCGCAGCCGCTGAAATTATAATAGTTTCCATCCGGTGTGAGCATATAGTAGACTTTGTTATCAAATCCCTTAAAACAGAACACCGGACCTTTCTCATTTCCCTCGGCCGTATGATTAAATACCACGTCGAGGATCACTTCGATGCCATTTTCATGAAGATCCTTGATCAGTTCCTTGAGCTCCCATCCCTCATGATTCCGGCTGTCCCCGGAGGCATAGCTGGTGTTCGGGGCAAAAAAACCTACCGAATTATATCCCCAGTAGTCGAGCAGCTTCTTGCCGTCCACCTCGCGGGCGTTTGCCAGCTCATCAAACTCAAAGATCGGCATGAGCTCCACGGCATTGACCCCCAGCTCTTTTAAGTAAGGAATCTTCTCCCGAAGCCCTGCGAACGTTCCCGGATGTTTCACGCCCGAAGAAGCGTGCTGGGTAAACCCCCGGACATGCAGTTCATAGATGATCAGATCACACAGCTCTCTTTTTGACTGCGGCATATCGCCCCAGTCAAAAATATCTTTGACGACCCGGGCATGATAAGCGCCCACTTTGCCTTTTCCCCAGCGTCTCTGTCCGGCTACCGCTCTGGCATACGGGTCAAGCAGAATATTCTTTTTGTCAAAGATCAGCCCGTTTTCCGGATCGTACGGACCGTCCACCCGGTAAGCATATTCAAACTCTTCAATATCCAGATTGAATACGATCATGGAGTACACATCTCCGATCTTGTATTCTTCCGGAAACGGCAGCACAGCAAAAGGTTCTTCTTCTCCCTTTCGAAACAGCAGCAGCTCACAGGAAGTCCCCTGGCTGGTGTGTACGGTAAAGTTTACACCGTTTTGTAACGGCATGGCTCCATTGATATCAAACAGGCCCGGGCGTACCGGAAACCTCGCGATCTCGTCGATTGGTTTTACTGCTTCCTGCGATGTCTCAATATACGTATTATGATGTCCCTTCACGATTTTTCTCCTTTTTGTCTCTTCCCGTTGTTCTTTATCCCGCGTCTTCCTGTTGCTGTCTTCCGTCTCTCTTCCCACATCCCGGTATTTTCCCGGTGAAAAACTACGCTCTTTTCCGTTCATTGTTCTCCCCGGCATCCTCATAAAGCTTCACCGTCAGGACACTGTCCTTCGTGATCTGTTTTCTCGCTTCATTGGCGGCATCAATGGCATAAGAAGCGCTGGAACATCCAGGCTCCACCACATAGACGCCGGTACGCAGATGAATATCCGCTCCCGGATATCTCTCCGACTGTATCCTTTCAAACTCCCGGTTTTTCTCCTCGATCTGTCCCAGAAAATCTGTGTCTTTATGGTAAGGAAGGAGCAGCAAAAACTGATCGGAAACCACCCGTGTGAAGAAAAACTCTTCTTCTTTCTCCAGTTTTTCCATAAAATAACTGCAATATTCTTTCAGCAGCTGATCGCCTTCCCGATATCCAAACTTCTTGTTGAAATATTTGAATCCGATAAAATCACTGTACAGCATCAGATGAGAGCCCGCATAGCCGCCCACGATGAGATGTTCTGCCTCTGTGCGGAAACGGGAAAACGACATCAGTCCCGTCAGACTGTCGTACTCCGTCCAGTACATCTCCCTGTACCGGTCTCCTTCCAGATTTCTCGCCAGATGCACGGAGATGATCTTCGTCACCTCGCCCAGTTCTTTCCGGTTCTGCTTGGACCAGTAGCGCTTCTCCCGGCAGACCACGTAGGAGATGGCTCCCGTATACGTACCCTGCTGATACATGGCGGCATATAACACAGTCTTCGCTCCTCCCTGCATCAGAAGAGCGGCGCCGTCCGGCGAATACATGCCCATATTGTCGCACTGCAAAACGGTCGTCTGGTACTCGTCATAGCTTTGGAACAAGGTGAGGAAATCCTCTTTGGTAAATTCTTTCGGACTGTCCAGCACCTCCGGCGCAGAATCCGAGATCCACTGGTACTGCCGCCCGGCATTCTTATTTTTGATATCCGTGCGGACAACCGTGATCCTGTCCAGCTGAAAACGGTAGCCGATAACCTCCATCAGCAGCTTCATGGCCGCAGGAAAGCTGCTCATCTTCTCAAAAATCTCAAACGCCGTTGAGATGATATCATTATGCAGATAACGGATATCGATATTTCCATTCGGAACGCTGTCTCTCTCCATGAGCTCAAAGCGGTGCAGATTGTCACAGAATACATAACAGTTCCGCCCGTTTTCTTTGGCCCGGTACAGCGCCCAGTCCGCATTTTCAAAAAGCTGGTCGTACGTATATCCCGAGATATTTTCTCCCAGGAAACAGATACCCACACTGCAGGTGATGGAATATTCCCGCTCCGCAAAACGAAGCTCCCGCACCGCTTCCACCAGCTTCATCCCTTTTTTGACCAGAGCGCTGTGACTGATATCCTTTAAAAAAACGACAAACTCATCTCCCCCGGCGCGCATGACAATGTCCTTCGCGTCAAACATACTGACGAGCAGACCTGCCAGCTCCACCAGAACCTGATCTCCGAACAGATGTCCATATCTGTCGTTCGCCTGTTTAAAATAATCCACATCCAGCACCATCATACCGCAGGTCGCATAGGGATCCTTTTCTTTTAAATATTCATTGATCAGTTCTTTTCCAAAAAAATGATTGTAAAGAGAGGTGAGCGAGTCCTTCATCGCCCTCTCTTCCAGAAGCGCCTCCCTCTTTTTCTCTTTTGTGACATCCTTCACGATCACGGACAGAAGGATGGCTGCGTCCACTCCCTCCACAGGAATCGTCCGAAACAGCAGGCGCATTGTTTTTCTGCCACGCAGGATGCGGACTTCCGCCTCTCCCCGTATCTTTCCCCGGTAAAAATCCCGCATCTTCCAGCGGTCGTCCGGATGAATGGCGGAGTGTTTCTGCAGATAGTCCATATAGTCAGGAATCTCCTGCTTTACAACAAGTGTATCATCATAAAATATAAGCCGGTCTTCCTCCACCAGATACTCACAAAATTTCATCTCTCCACATTTTAAAACGGCATTCAAAAGTTCCGGCTTCTTTCCATAACTTTTCCTTTGCATACCTCTCACTTCCGATATCTGATGTCCTTTACTTCTCGCAACGAATCTAAAAAAAGTTAAAACGTTTTTATTTTATCATATATGATTCCTGTTTTCCATGAAAAATATTAATTTTCAAAGATTCATCAAATGTTCTAAAATGATACCTGAAAGTGCTTCTATTTCATCAAAACGCAATACGTTTTCATCAAATTTCTCTTTCTCCCAGTCTGTAACGAGCAAAAATCGTCCGCAGGGATTGGACGCCGGTGCGTCCGAGATCTCCCTGCGGATTACTTCTATCTTCGGAAATGTACTGTCCTTCATCCCTTCCACCAGCAATATATCTGCTTCCGGGAAAAAGGACAGTATTTTCTCCGCCTGCCTTCTGGCACGCTCTTTTTCTCTTCTCTCTTTTTCTTTTCCGCTTTCTGTGTATGCTTTTTCGTTTTTCTCTTCTCTCTCCCATTTTTTACGGATAAAGAACTGGCTTCCGGAAAAAACTGCCGTCCCGCAGGCGCCTGCCTCCCAGAATCTGTAACTGTCTGTTCCCGGAACATCGCAGGAAAACTCATGCCCGTCGTGTTTGAGTACTGCCACACTGTAACCAAGTGCCGCAAATCTCCGCACCAATTTCTCAATGAGCGTCGTCTTCCCGGAATTTTTCACCCCGCACACCGCCAGAACGCACTGTTTTTTCCGGGGAACTGCTGCCGGATGTTCTTCTCTTTCTATAACAGGACGACCCATACCATCTCTCCCTCTCTCACTTCCTCCGTCCCCGCCGGAATCTCCATCAGGCAGTTGCAGCCGCACAGATTGCTGAGAATCCCGGAATCATTGGAACCTTTCGCGATCCGGACATGTCCGTCCTCGTACACTGACCGGACATAGCGGGTCACCGGGCTTCTTTTCGGATAACCGCTGTCAGTAACAGCCGGCTTTTTCTGCGGCAGCAGTTCTTTCTTTCCGGTCAGTCTGGCAAGAACCGGCCGCACCAGCAGTTCGAGATTCACTGCCGCGCCGTAAGGATTTCCCGAAAGACACAGAAGCAGTTTCTCTCCATATCGTGCGCACAACGTTGGCATTCCCGGCTTTATGGCAATCTTCCAGAACAGCCTCTCACAGCCGAGAATCTGAATCACCTCATGCATGATGTCTTTTTTCCCCACTGAAACGCCTCCTGTCGTGATGAGGATATCCGCCTGTTTTGCCGCTGCCGCCAGACGTTTGGCCACGGTCGCCGCCTCATCCTCCACCCGGCCTTTGTCTGTCACGGAAACGCCCAGGGATTCCAGACGTGTGACTAACGTGTAGAGATTCGAATCATAAATCTTTCCCGGCGCCGCCGGCTCTCCCGGAAGAAGCAGCTCATCCCCGGTCGTGATGACCGACGCTTCCGGTCGCCGGTATACCGTTACCTTCTCCCGGCCAAGACCTGCGAGAACGCCAACCTCCACAAAACCGAGCGTCCTGCCTTCCTCCAGAAGCCGGTCTCCCTCTCTGTAATCTTCTCCGGCAGGGCAGTAATTCTCCCACGCCTTAAGCTCCCGCCAGATCAGGACTTCCTCTTCTCCATAATCCGTATCCTCCTGTTTGATCACACAGTCCGCTCCCTCCGGGATGGGCGCTCCGGTCATAATGCGCACCGCCGTCCCTTTTTCCACCTTCTTATCAGAGACATGTCCCGCCGTCACCTCATCAATGACGCAGAGTTTCTGTGGATGCTCTCTGTCTGCTCCCCGGATATCCGCGCTTCGCACCGCGTAACCGTCCAGAGGAGAACGGGCAAAAGGCGGCTGATCTCTCCCGGCAGTGATATCCTCCGCCAGTACCCTGCCTTCCGCCTCCCACAGGGAGACTGTTTCCTTCTCCTCGATTTTTTTCACCTGGGCAAGCATGATCTTTACCGCCTGCGCAAGCGTTATTCTTTCCATTCTTCTCGCCTCTCTTCCCCGTCTCTTCTCTGTACTCCCGCTAATTTTTTTCCTTTTCTCCGGAAAGCAGAGCCTCATACTCCGAAATATGATTGATATTTTGAAGCATTGTCACAAACTGCGGATTCCCCGACACATTTACATAGAGGATACGTGCCTCTGCCAACGCGTCCGTCAGCCGGTACCGGCCCGCCCGAATCTTCCGCTCCAGAACCTCTCGCATCGACGTCCGGTACACAGCCGCCAGAGGATGGATTCTTCTCTCCGGCATCAGATCCCCTGTCAAAACTACGCGCCGCTGTTTTGTCACCGGCACCGCCCCGTCCAAAAGATCTCCCGTCTTTGCTTCTTCTTCCATCAGCCGTTCCAACAGATACCGGTACAATCCGATGCGGAGAAAGGGCATATCGCAGGCCGCAGCCAGCACGCCGTCACGACCTTCTTCTGCCACCGCCGAAAGTCCCGCGTGCAGCCCTCCCATGGGACCGCAGCCCGGATAAATATCCATCACGATATCGCAGCCCGCATACTCCTGCCTTTTTTCCGTCCCGTAAGAAAGCCGGATCTGCCGCGCTTCTTTTTGTAATTCATCCCGGATGATTTCCGTAAAGGTATGCCGGCAGAGCGTCAGCTCCCCCTTCGGCCGTCCGCCCATCCGCCGGTTTCTGCCTCCTGCCAGAATCAGGCCGTCCCAACTCTCCGTCATCGCATCGATCTTCTCTCTTTCCAAAATGTATCCCATATCCTATATGCTACGATTTCTGCGTCTGGTCCGTCCTGAGAGCCATCATCAAAAACCGAAGCAGCACATAGCCGACGATCATCGTCGTCAGATAAATCTGGATGCCTTTGAGCTGCCCTGTCCACGCCGCCAGCATCTCATTTCCTGCTGCGGCAAAGTATCCGGACATCTTATCTGTCGCCACAATGCCGATACACATCGGGAAGGTCATGCCCGCAAAGCCCGGCGTGAACGAAAAAGAGAAAAACTTCGGCAGCCGGGTCAGGATAAAGACAAAGGACGCCAGCACGCAGATATATAACAGATACAGAAGAACCTGGTTCGGATTCTTCTCCACATTTAAGTAGCTGACCACACAGAGACTGCACGGCGCCAGAAGCACCGCCATGGTGTGATACACCGGCGGCTTCACCTCCACCGTGATAAGGCGCCAGAGCATAAACGGCAGGATCACAAAGTAGATGATGATACCGTAATACAGCACAACTTTCAGGATCGGCTGCGCCTGCATGGCGCCTCCTACCACACAGCTTACCATAATTCCGTTATAAGTAACATACCAGCTGGGCACAAAGGTGTTGATCTCCCGTTTTTTTATGACATTGCGACAGGTAAACACGAGGATATGTACCGCGTGGATAAAAACTGCTGCCAGAAAGATCCCTCTGCCAAAAGCCGGGACATAGTCATAATAGTAGCTGCCGAGGATCATTAACACCATGGTAAATCCGGCATAGAGGCTGCACGGGACCACCGTGTCATATTCTTTGCGGCAGGCCTGCGGAAACCGTACGATCTTGATCAGATACAAAAGGATGATGACCGTCGCCGCCCACATGGTCAGATGGCGCACCCACGCGTATCCTATCCCCGCGTATACATTACTAAGCGTCAGCGCGCCCACAAAGGTGGGCAGCACCGGCACCGGCATTCGCTCTAATCGATTCATCGCTCTCTCCTTAATCGTAATAGAACTCAAAGTTCTCTTTCATGTGGAAGAAATCCGAATAGTCTATGTCAAACAGCGGCTTTTTCACCCGGCTCACATCAATCTTCCGGGCGATGAGCTGCTGCAGGATGCCGCTGTAGGCCAGGTCGCCCTGCAATACCGCTCCCACGATTCTTCCGTTTTTGTGTAATATTTTCTTATAGGAATCTTTCGTCTCTTTCATCTCGGCGACAACGCCCTCCTCCTCACAGTTCACATCGCCGAGGGACATGCTCGGGATGCCAAGAAAGTTCATGGTGGATTTGCTGGCAAAGAAATCGGTCATCCTCGCCGGAACACCCGCCATGTTGCTGGCTGCCACCATGCCTTCCTTGACCGCCACCGGCCAGATCGGGCTTAAACCGGACACATCGCCCGCACCGTAAATGTTCGCATCATTCGTCTTTCCCGTCTCATCGTAGAGAAGTCCGAAGCGGCTGGTCGCCACGCCCGTCCCTTCCAGAAACTCCACGTTGGAACGGACACCGGCGGTGACCACCACATAATCGCAGGGCAGCCTCGTCCCATCAGAGAGCACCGCTTCCGTGATCCGACCGTCGTCGTCCAGCACGACTTCGCTGATGCCCACGCCGTAATATTGCGCGACACCCTCCCGGAAAAAGGCGTCCTGATAGGTCTGCGCCGCCCGCGCGTCCAGCTGTTTGGACAAAAGCCAGCCGGCCATCTCCACCAGCGTCACCTTCACGCCAAGCTCCAGAAATCCCACGGTACAGTCGATGCCCACAAGACCCGCGCCCATGACGATGACATGCTTCGCGGTCTTTGCCACCTCTTTTAAGACATCCATATCTTCTATATTCCGAAAACCGACGACATTCTTCGCCTCCTTGAGATTCTTCACCGGCGGCACAAAGGTGTGGGAGCCGGTGGCGATGAGCAGCTTGTCATAGGAAACTTCCCTGCCGTCATCCAGGAAGACCAGTCGTCTCTCCCGGTCAAGTCCCACACATTCTCTTCCCTTCATCCACCGCACCTGGTAAAGCGTCTCAAAATCCTTCTCCGCAAAGTTCAGTTTCCCGAGCGTTCGCTGCCCGCTCAGATACTGATGAAGGATACACCGGGAGTAGATGGCTCTGTCTTTGGATATGAGGACGATCTCGCTGTCCTTATCCAGTTTTCTTAATTCTCTCACCCCGTTGATCCCCGCCGCGGAGGAACCAAGAACTACATATCTCATCATTACCTCCTTCTGACACATTCTGCCGTGTCCATCCTGGTAGATTCAGAAATTCTTCTGAACTTACACCTCCACTAACGTGATCGCCTGCATCGGACATTTTTCCACGCACATCGGTTTCGGCGTGCCGTCCTCGCTCCGATGGACGCACATATTACATTTCATGATCTCTTTGTGATGAATGCTGTCATATTTGAGAATCCCATACGGGCAGGACATGATACACATATAACAGCTGGCGCACTGCTCCTTATCATACTCCACATAGCCGGTGACCGGATTCTTCTTCATCGCCCCCGTCATGCAGGTGTAGACGCACTCCGGCCGCTCGCAGTGCCGGCAGAAGATCGGCGCCGGTTTCGTATCGCTGTCGATGGTCACCCGGTTTCTCGCGTCGCCGCTCTCTGTCTCATGGCTGACCACGCAGGCGGTGACGCAGGTGAGACAGCCGATGCAGCGGCTTCTGTCTATTTTGATTCGATACATTTCCTACCTCTCCTTCTCAAAACGTACCGGGGTCGCCTTATAGGACGGCTCCTTGGAATACGCGTCATACACAGACGGCGTCAGCTTGTTGCACTCAATATAATGGATCGGGGCGTACAGCTCGTCGTGCTGCACATTGTCCGTCACCTTGACCATAAAGACCGCGTTCTGTCCGTTGGCGGAATACACCCGGATGCGGTCCAGCTCTTTCACGCCTTTTTCCTCCGCCAGCTTCGTGTTCATGTAGAGATACGCCTTCTTCACGGAGACGTCCTCCACGAACTTCACTTCCTTCGTCCGGCTCTGGGTATGCCACTGACCGACGCTGCCCCGCCCGGTGTTTAATACATACGGGAACTCTTCGGTCGTCGGCAGCGGGTTCTCTCTGACTTCCTCAAAGATAAACTGCGCCTTTCCGGACGGCGTAAAGAACCTGCCGTCCTCATAGAGCCGCCGCTGTTCTTCCCGGTTCTCTTCTTCTTTTCCCTCCGGGTACGGCCACTGGATGCCGTGGGAGTTTTCCAGTCCTTCCCAGGTTACCCCGGTAAAGTCACAAGGCATCCCTCTGGAACATTCCCGCATGAGAGCGAAGCAATCCTTCGGCGTCTCCCAGCCTTTTAGCGCGTCGCCCATGCCGAGAGCCTTACCGACGCCCAGCACCGCCTCATAATCGGAGATCTCATTTTCGCCCCGCTCCAGCACCGGGCGCATGGCCGCCAGACGGCGTTCCAGATTGATATACGTCCCTTCTTTTTTCAGTCCCGGCACCACCGGGAAGAAGACCGTACAGTCCTCGGCGCTCTCGATGGTATCGTAAATATCCTGCACCACGAAAAGCTCCAGCTTCTTTGCCGCCTCGGCAAAGGTTTCATTATTGGTCCAGCTGTGTCTCGGATTTGTGCACAGAATCCACAGTCCCTTGATCTCTCCGGCGTTGATGCCCTCGATGATCTTGTTGTAGGTGATGGTCGGTTTCTTTGCCAGCATCTCCTCCGGCACATGAAGCACCTCGGCGATCCGTGCCCGGCGCGCCGGGTCAGCAAAGTCCCCGCCGCCGTAAAATACCGTGGTGTTGCTGAATGAGCGGGAGCCCATGGCGTTACACTGTCCTGTGATGGAGTTGGCTCCGGTACCCGGTTTACCGATGTTGCCGGTCATCAGCGCCAGATTGATGATCGCCTGGGCGGTCCGCACCGCCTCATAGCCCTGATTGACGCCCATGGTCCACCAGAAGGATACCCGCTTTCCGCTGTGGATGAGTTCGACCAGTTCCAGAATCTGTTCTTCGGACAATCCTGTGCCCTTCGCGCCCCGCTCCAGCGTGTAGGCTTTCACAAACTCTTTAAACTCCTCGAAATGCTCCGTGTGCTCCTCGATGAACCGGTGGTCCAGATAATCTTTCTCGATCAGAAGATGGGCGATGGTGTACAGGAGAAGAAGATCGCTTCTCCACTTAAGCCCGTACCAGTGATCGGCGTTCATGGCCGTTTCTGAGCGTCTCGGGTCAATGACGATGATCTTGTGACCCGGCACCTGATTCTGCCGCACCCTGCCCCAGAGAATCGGATGCGCCACCACCGGGTTCGCCCCGATAAAAATGATCCGGTCGGACAGTTCCAGATCTTTCAGGGTAAACCCCGGCGCGTCAAAACCGTAGCTCTGCTTGTGCGCCACCACCGCCGTCGCCATGCACAGACGGGTATTGCCGTCCACGTTGGTCTGAAGGTAGTTGCGCATCACATGACCGAAGATGGCAAACTCCTCCATGGTAAGCTGTCCGGTGCTGATCCCCGCCACGCTCTCTCTTCCATACTTTTCCTGTAATTCCTTTAACTTATCCGCCACATACTGAAAGCCCTCCTCCCAGGATACCTGGCGGAAACTTCCGTCCGCCTGCCGGATCTTCGGCAGACTGTTGGGCTTCACCGTCTGCTGCTGTTTATCGAGAGATAAGCCCTTGATGCAGCAGAATCCGTCGTTGACCGGATACCCTTTGGTCGGCACGGTCTTAATGACACGATTATCCTCCACATAAAAATCCAGGTTACAGTCTATGGCACAGTAATTACAGGTTGATTGTATCTTTTTCATAATGTATTCCCTCACACAATACTTCTACCGGTCAAAATGGATGCCGCTCCAGTAGACGCAGTCCTTCATGATCGTCTCCGGCATCAGCTCCACGCCGTCCAGCGCCCACTTCTTGTATTCCTCGAACCCCACCCGGTCGATGATGTAGCCGATGTGCTCTTTTCTCGCCGGAGCGTCCGGGGAAATGTACTTCTCCACAAATTTATACGTGTTGGTGATGATCTTGATGATGTTCTCCGCATCCGCCCAGATGAGGAAATCCTCGCCGAGACGCGGATTCTTCTTTCCGGTCCGTCCCATGATCGTCAGCTTATAATATTTCTTCTTGCTCCTGGTCAGCGCCCGGGTCGGACATTTGGTGACGCAGACGCCGCAGCCGATACATTTCTCCTCGTCCCGGACGATCTTGTAGTTTTCCACCCGCAGGGCGTTCACCGACAGCTTCTTGCAGCCCTTCACGCAGGCCTGGCAGTTGACGCAGCGGGTCGGATCGTACTGCGGCATCGTCATGCCGATGATGCCAAAATCATGCATCCTCGCCTTGGCACAGTCATTGGAGCAGCCGGTGAGGGCGATCTTAAAATGCAGATCGTTCGGGAAGACCACCTTCTCGATCCGTTTTGCCAGCTCCGCCGTGTTATAGTTGGCAAACGGGCAGACGTTGTTGCCGATGCAGGCGCTGATATTTCTCGTGCCGGACGCCGGATATCCGGTATCCGGGTCGGTCTGATTGATCTCCAGCTTCTCAATGATCGGCTGCAGCTTCTTGTTGATCTCGTCCATATCTTCCAGACGGATGCCCTCGATCTCAAAGCCCTGTCTGGTCGTCAGATGTACATAGCCGTTGCCGTACGTCTCGGCGATCTCCTGCACCATGCCGAGCACTTCCGCATTCAGATAACCGCCCGGTACACGGATTCTCGACGCGCCGATTCCTCTCTGTTTCGACACGCGAAACGCATTCTTTTTTAACTTCTTCGTATTGATATCCAATGCCATTTGCGCCACCTCCTAATCAATCAGCTCTTTGCCGTCCACATAGTTAAATACCGGGCCGTCCAGGCAGACATAGGTGGAACCGATCTTGCAATGTCCGCATTTGCCAAGGCCGCAGCACATCTTCCTCTCGTGAGAGATCCAGATATTCTCCTCCGGAACGCCCAGTTTGAGAATCTCCATCACCGTAAACCTGATCATCACCGGCGGGCCCACACAGATAAAGGCGGTGTTGGCCATGTCCGAAATGGCAAGCTCCGGAATATACTTCGTCACCATCCCCACCGGGCCGTCGTAGCCTTCCGGCGCGCTGTCCACAGTCTGAATGACAGAAATGTGTTCCTTCCAGAAGGCAAAGTCATCCTTAAACAAAACATCCTGCGGCGACTTGAATCCGGCGATGAGCGTCACATTTGCCGCCTCGTCCGTGTGGCGGGCAAAGTAATCCACCACGCCCCGCACCGGGGACAGTCCCGTTCCCCCAGCGATCACAAACAGCTCTTTTCCCTTATAATTTTCCACATCAAAACCATTTCCATACGGCCCACGGATAAACAGCCGGTCACCCACATAATTCTCAAAGATCTCGTTGGTCACCTTTCCCACCCGGCGGATCGTGAAATCCACCGTGCCGTCGCCGATGCCGCTGACCGAGATCGGCGCTTCCCCGTACTTTGGCAGAGAGATCTCAAAAAACTGTCCCGGCTTCACCTCGCCGTCAAACTCCATGCGGAAGGTGTACTCCAGCGCGGTATGCTTTATGACCTCGCGGATGGTGGATAACTGCGGAATATATTCGTTTCTCATGCTTCACTCTCCTCCTTCGCTAAACGGTTCACACAATTGGAATAGGAAATGTACTCCGGACAGACGTCGTCGCAGCGGCCGCAGCCCACGCACATCGGATATCCAAACCGTTTCTCATAGTCATAAATCTTATGCATCACCTTAAAGCGCATCCGGTCGCCCTGTTTCTGGCGGAACCCATGACCGCCCGCCATATCCGTGTAGCCGTCCACCTGGCAGGAAGCCCACACCCGGCGGCGCTCTCCCACCTTCGGATTATCTTTATAGAAAATGTCCTGCATGGTAAAGCAGGTGCAGGTCGGACAGACAAAATTACAGCGGCCGCAGCCAATGCATCGCTCCCCGTACTCCTGCCAGATCTCCTTCGTAAAGCTCTCATTGGACAGCTTCTTCGGCAGCGTCACCTTCTCCACATTTTCCGTGACATAATCCGGCGTCACCTCCGCCGGGCGTCCGAGACGGACCGACGCGCCTGCAGTTTCTGCCGCATCCGCGCTTCCATCCGCTTCCCCGGAGGCTTCTGCCACGCTTCCGGACGTCTCCAGCGTCTTTTCGAGCGCCTCACATTTCACATCCAGCCAGACCGTTTCCCCATCCACTTTTAAGTAGGCGTCATAGTTGTCCGCCCGGTTTGTCCCCATGCTCACACAGAAACCGGACGCACAGCTTGTCTCGCAGCCCATGAGGATGAACTTCGCCCGTTCCCGCACTCTCGCATAGTAAAAATCCTCGAATCCGTTCCTTAAATAGATCTCGTCCAGCCGTTTTACGGCGTGCAGGTCGCAGGCCCGCAGGAAGATGAGGATATCTCTCTCCGGCCCCTTCGGCACCGTGGCCTGATCCTCGGTAAAATAAAACAGCGTCTCATTGATGGCCAGCAGTACTTCCTTAAAGGAATAATCGGATTTCTTCTCCCACTCAATTTCATCCAGAGAAGAAACTCTGTCGTACCGGATGATGTCGGTGTCAGAAAAGCATCCCTCGCCCTCCATCACCTTCGGGGCAAACACATCGTAGTTCTCTGTCCATCTCTGAAACATCTGCCCGGCCTCTGCCTTTGATAATTGATAGCCCATAGCGTCTCCTTTCCCTGACTCACAGTTTCTGCGTGGTGCAGAATCAACATACAGTTTTCCACACATCCGAAACAGCAGCGATATTTTGGATGTCCTGGCAAAACTGTAATCATTTTGTTGTTAATAATGTAACAAAAAAAGAAAAAAGAATTCTGTGATATTCGTCACAAAATCCTTTTTTCTTTCGTATTTTCCCTGTGTTTTTGTAAAAAAGAACGACGTTTTTCTAATCAATCTTTCCCGTCTTATAGAACGCGGACATTTTCCCGGAGTCCGTGATCGTGATCCGCTTTTTTCTCACCTTCATGAGTCCTTTTTCCGCCAGAAAACTGCACATCCGCGAGGTAGTCTCCCGGGACGTCCCGAGCAGGTCCGCCAGCAGCGCTACCGGCATATCAATGTCGATCTCCAGCCCGTCCTTCGACGGCACGCCGAAGTCCCTCGACAGCTTCCAGAGCTTTGCCGCCAGCTTTCGCTCCATATGGATGCCGCCCTGGGTGTTTTTGAGCTGATGTCCCAGCCGCCAGATCCTCGATTCCTGAATCTCCAGCACTGCCTTTGTCAGCGTGAAATCCCGCTCCATGCAGGACAACACAAACGACAGCGGCACGCTGAACACTTCGCTTTTTTCCAGCGTCTCGCAGTAAAGAGACGCCGGATGCTCATGGACGACATGCTCATTTAACATGGCACCGCCTCCCAGAATAAAAATGATCTTCCTGCGTCCGGTGTGCGTGAGATTATAGAGCATGGACTTGCCGGAAAGCTGCACCCAGAGCCTGTCGATATCCTCCTTTGCCCGAATGAGGATATGCCCCTTTGGATACTCGCCCACCTTGCCTGCCTCCCATAAGGCATCCAGCGTGGTCGGCGTCACCCGCTCAAAAAACTTTTGCCTGTATAATCGGTTCTCTCCTCTCATGATCTTCCCCCTTCGCTTTCATCAGCTATTTTTATCATACCATTAATGAGGGAGAAAATGAGAAAAAATTTTATATTTTACAGACTCGTCAAAACCGGATTCCTGAGATAATCGTACACCCGTTTCACTTCGCTGATCTTTCTCGTATCCAGCATGGACGGACAGTTCTTATCCAATGTGGCGATGGCAGCCATATCTTCCTCATCCAGTGAGAAATCCCAGATATTAAGATTCTCCTCCATGCGTTCTCTGTGTACCGATTTCGGAATCACGATGACTCCCTGCTGCACATTCCACCGGAGAATCACCTGCGCGACTGTTTTGCCATGTTTTTTTGCAATCTCTGCCAGCACCGGCTCTGTAAACATTCCTTTTAATCCTTCCGCAAATGGCGCCCACGCCTGCGGCTGCACGCCCAGCTCTTTCATAAGCGCAAGGTCTTCCTTTCGCTGGTAATGCGGATGTCTTTCGATCTGATTGATCTGCGGCTGGATATCCACATTATAGCACAGGTCAAGCAGGCGGTCCGGCAGAAAATTACAGACGCCGATCGCGCGGACGCTTCCCTCTCTGTACAGATCTTCCAGCGCTCTCCAGGAACCATAATAATCTCCGAATGGCATATGGATCAGATACAGATCAAGATAGGAAAGCCCCAGTTTCTCAAGAGACTCCTCAAATGCTTTCCTTGTATTCTCATACCCCATCTGCTGGATATATGCCTTTGTCGTGACAAATAACTCCTCCCGCGGTATGCCGCTGTTCCTTATGGCTCTTCCCACCGCCTCTTCATTCTGATAGGAACTTGCCGTGTCGATCAGACGGTATCCCGCCTGCAAAGCATCCATCACCGTCTGCTCACAGATTGCTTCCGGCACCTGAAATACGCCAAATCCTTCCATCGGCATCTCCACACCATTTGGTAATTTTCTGAAAAGCCGCGTATTTACAGACGCCTCCGAACCCGATATAATGAATATAATTGTGCGCACCGCACAGAAATGCACTTTACGATGAATGAGATACTTCAACATCTTTCACCGAATGGAGGTAATGATATGAATCTTATGAATACGAAAAAAACTGCCGCCGGCGGCAGCACAGCAGCAGTTCTGACAGCACTGACTGCTGTCATTGTCTTTCTTAACTTTTATTTTGCCATATATGACATGCACTTTTTTGAACTCTTTTACAGTTTTTCCATTAACAGCCTGTCCATCAGTAATCTCTCTCTGAACGGCGACAGTCTGCGTTCCATCCTCTCATTCATGATACTGCTGGGCGGCATCACCTACGTCAGCCTGTTTTTTGTGCGTGTCCGAAATGGAAGCAGACCGGTTGTCATGATCCTTCTTCCTCTGCTTTCCTTTATATTGTACCGGTTCATTTTCGGGAATGAGATCCCGGGCATCGCACTGCCCCTGCTCACCATGGCCATCCAGGCCGTTCTCGGTGTGATTCCGACGGTTCTCTGGATGATCGTGAACTGGGTTCTTCAGCAGCTGCCTTTCCCTCATGGCATTTATCTCATTCTTTCTGTGGTGACAGCGATCGTCCTGTCCATCGGCACAGCTTTTGTCTTCACCCGCAATGCCAGATACCGGAAAAAGAAAGTCGTCAAAACCCGGAAAGGAAAACATCGTCACTCCATCATCCATAAGAAGGTGTCTTCTGTGACGGAGCACTCTGTAGATACCGATACGGCACAGCCCTCTGTGGAACAAAGCGACACAACAAAAGCCGTCGATGCCGAAGTGACACCTGTCGACAACCGGAAGACAGACAATCTTCCTGACAGAACCTCTGTGCCGGACAGTCTCTACGAAAAATACGGCTATGATCTGAGCGGCCATATCAGCTGGAACGGCAGTATGCAAAACGGCTCCTGCTCCGTAAACCTTTATCTGAAAAGCCGGCTGACGCCAGCACATGCCTACCAGATCAGCGGAACCGGCTGGGAAACTTCCGATTCACAGGAAAGCGTTATCCAGTTGAATCTGTCCGTGGAAGCCATAAACGGAGAAGATCAATACCGCGCCCACGGAACGATTCACCATGAACAGGGCGCCTTTGCTCTCCTTGAGCTTCAATTGTCCGGTCAGACAGGCTCCTCCTATCTCGTCAGAGGCGAGATCCGTGATTTCTCCGCCGCAGAGTCCGGCAACCGTCATCTGCATCTGATTTTTGAAGATGCGCAAAATACCTGCTGTTTCTACGCAGAAGGTTCCTACGACGCCGACGGTCTTCACTCAATAAAATAAATCCGCCGCTCTCCTGGTGTACTGACCTGCACACATTTCGCATGATAGCGAAAATGAACGGGTCAGTACACTAGTGGCATCCATGACTGCCGCAGTGACTTTCTCCGCCATGATGCCCATGTCCGCCACAGCTGCCGCCTTCCCCGTGATGCTCGTGATCGCCGCAATGACCGCCTTCTCCGTGGTGCTCATGGCCGTGATGGCTGCAAAGGGTGTCCGGGTCATAATCGAGGTTTCCGGCAAGAAATGCTTCCACTGCGGCGTCTGCATTTCCACTCACGCCCGGATACAGTTCGATGCCTGCTTCGGCAAGAGCTGTTCGTGCGCCGCCTCCGATCCCGCCGCAGATCAGCATATCCACTTTCAGACCGGCAAGAAATCCTGCCAGCGCGCCGTGGCCGTTTCCGGCAGTATCCACCACTTCCTCATGCACTACTTTATTATCTTCCACATCGTACAGCTTCATCTGGCTGGTGTGACCAAAATGCTGATATACATTTCCATCTTCATAAGTTACTGCGATTCTCATAGTATGCGCTCCTTTCTCTCTCTTCGCTGTTTCCGTCTCTCCATCCGGGAACTTTGGCTGCATCCACCGGCAGCGCCGTCCGCAGCCCCGCTCTCCGGCCGCCCGGCCCCGACAGACCTGATAGTTGCCGCCGCTGATGCGCAGCAATTTTCCGTTGATCAGACAGTCCGCAATCTTATAGCGGGCTCTCTCATACATCTCCGTCACCGTCGTCCGGGAAATATCCATCTGCGAGGCACACTGCCCGTGGGTCTTCTTCTCATAATCCACCAGGCGTATGACCTCGTATTCATCTACCGTCAGCGTAACGGTCTCCGTCTGAGCTCTTCCACAGGGGGCAAAGCTGTCATAAACCGGTTCCTCGCACACACGCCGACAGCGGCTGGGTCTTGCCATCCGGTCACCTCCGTTCGCTTTATTTACGACATATGTCGATAATATTATGGCACAGATGAAGAAAATAATCAAGAGGGCAGCGAATACATTTTCATATCCGCACATATGTGAACATTTTCTACCCGGTATAATTAAAACATATGTTTATCTTTATCAGAATTAAACTCTGCCATGCGACGTTTTGCATGTTTGATTGCTCCACGCAATCTGATAGCCTCTTTTTTCACCTTCGCTGATTGCCATATCAAAATCCTGAAAATATAACGGTTCTGTCCTCTCCCCTTCTGTAACAATAAGAAAAGAATTGGCTCTGGGTGTTTTATATTCATATCTGCGCTGCTTCCTCGCTGCTCTTCGTTTTTTAAAAAGATCATCCGTTCCCATTTGTTCGTCCCCCGATTTCAAATTCCTTAAGAAGTGGTATTCCACCGTACACCCCGGCCAGATAATCTTTTTCAAAAGAAGCATCGGAGCGTACTTTAAAATCAGATAAAGCAAATAATTCCGAATATCCAAATTCATCCTTTTGGACAAACCAGATTTGGTCTCTGCGGAAGAACTTTTTATCCATCAATGTTGTATCGTGAGTTGTATAAATTAACTGAGATGCCGATTCTTTCTCATAAAACAAATCAATAATAAACTTCAGAAGTAATGGGTGCAGTTTAATATTAAGTTCATCCACAAACATACATTTATTCAACAGAACCGCACTTCTGGCATTAATATAAATTAAAATGCTTCTAAGTGTTCCTTCTGACTCTGCAAATACTCTCTAATGGCAGTCTGATGATTTTCGTCAACATTGTTCATGGATTCCGCAACAATTCTCTGAAAATAATACATTGCCAGATGCAAATTTGACTTTCCACTGGCATTGGCGCCATAAATCGCTGCCACCTTAACAAATTTCTCTTTCATCCCTATATCAATCAGATTCTCCCGGTGCTCTTTATAAGCATTGATGGCTGTCAAATCCAATCTTGTTTCCTCTTTAAAAGACAAAACATTTTTTAACATAAATTGTACTAACATGATTATGGCACCCCCTTATATATTATATGCTCATTTTTACACATTATATCAATTTTTTACGGATTTTCCACTATTTTACGGATTACATCTTACTATTTTTAACTTAAAACACCATCTGTACCAGCAGCATATAACAGATAGTCCCGCCCGCTATGGACAAGAGCATCTGCCTTTTCCAGAGATGGAGTCCGATGACCAGAACAATGGAGATCAGTTCCGGGATTCCATGACTGCCACTGAAGATGCTCACATTCCGCAGACAGTAGATGACCAGAAGCCCAAAGACCGCGGACGGCAGCGCCTTTCCCAGATACTGCACATATTTTGGCACCGGCTTATCCGCCGGAAAAATAAGAAACGGCAAAAATCGTGTGATGGCTGTTCCGAGAACGACCATGGCGATGGTAATGATCTGCTGTAAAAGCGTCATAGCTGGCTTCCCCCTTTCTCTGCAATCCTGCCCTCCGGCAACGGTTCCTCTTCTCTGTCGGTCATCTCTGTCTCATCCTGCTTCCTCTCTATGGAACCGCGCAGGAGAGTCAATACGCCAAGCATGGCGAACATCGACGGAATGATGAAATTATCTGCGCCAAAGGCCAACAGGCAGAGCAGCGACAGTCCAATCCCCACGAACGCGCTGGTGTGCTGTTTTTCTTTCAGCCACTGTTCCAGGAAAATGACCACAAACATGGCAGTCATGACAAAATCAAGTCCTTCCGTATTAAAATGAATAAGAGAACCGAAGATTCCGCCAAGGGTCGCTCCGAAGAACCAGTAAAAATGGTTGAGCAGCGTCACAAAAAACATGAACCATCCCCGGTCCACATCCTCCGGGATATCAGCGGTATAATTGATGGAAAAGCTCTCATCGCACATGCCAAAGATCAGATAGACTTTCTTCCATCCGGTTCCCCGGTACTTTTCCAGCATGGAAATGCCGTAAAACAGATGACGGGCGTTGATCATCAACGTCATGACCAACGCCTGCAGGGGATTAAACGCCCCCAGTAACATATTGACGGTGACAAATTCCACGGAACCGGCAAAGATCGTGATGCTCATGAGCATCGGATACCAGAAGCTGAACCCAGAAACATTCATATAAATGCCATAGGTCAGCCCCAGAAACCAGAAACCGGCAAAAATCGGTATCGTATACGGAAATGCCGCTGCGAACGCTTTTTTCATCACGGCGGATCTCTTCTCTGTTTGTATACAGGATTCTGTATGCATGATTTTTCTCCCTTTCTCTCCCGTATTTTCTCACATTTCTCTGTGAGATTCCCTGCTGTTTGGAAAATCATTATTTATCTTCCGTATATCTTACCAAATTCCAGAGGAAATTCCCAGACCTGTTTTCTGGTGAGTATCTCCCAACTCATATCACAGGTAAAAAAAGCTCTGATATTTTATCCTCCTTCAAAAAAGCAAAAAATAACCCGCCGATTTTGCTTCGACGGGTAACATACAGGGAACTTAGACTGCCTTGTATATCAAAATATTCATTCTGCTTACACCTTCTTCATGAAATGTAAAGCGTAGCTGAAACCGCTTTGCGGTTTCTCCCTGCCGATCAAAAACGTCAGTAGTCCGAGTGAGGGTCGAATCGGGAGGAACTGTATGAGAGTGAATGGCATCGTCTGTTATATGAGAAATCTGTTGTCACCTTTACAAATCCCCATTTTCTTTCAGGAGAATAAGATGGTTTCTCACCTGCTTAAGAGGCTCACGGTTTCTATCCCCTCTGTCATCGGGAACATGTCAACCGGCTGTATCTTTTTTACCCGGTAGCCGTTTCCTGTCAGGTAGCCGAGGTCGCGTTTCAGCGTCTCCGGGTTGCAGGAAATGTACACCACTTTCCGGGGTTTCAGGCGCAGCAGGGAGTTTAAGAACTTCCGGTCGCTACCGGCGCGGGGCGGGTCCATGAAGACAACGTCGGCTTTCTGGCCGGCCGCTGCCATTTTTACCATAAACTCTCCGGCGTCGGCTTTATAAAAATGTACGTTTTTGATTTTGTTCATTTTCGCGTTGGCGATGGCGTCCCGGACGGCGTCGCCGTTGACTTCCACACTGATGACTTCTTTTGCTCTGTCACTGGCGACCATTCCTATGGTTCCGATGCCGCTGTAGGCGTCGATGACAGTTTCTTTTCCGGTCAGTTCCGCGTATTCCATCGCTTTGTCATAGAGGATCTCGGTCTGCACCGGGTTCACCTGATAGAAGGATTTCGGTGAGATCCGGAATCGCTTTCCACACAAAATATCCTCGATATATCCTTTGCCGTAGAGCACCTGCTGTTTATCGCCGAGAATCATGCTGGTGTTCCGGTCGTTGACATTGGCGACGATGGTGGTAATCTCCGGGTGCAGTTTTCGGAGTGCTTTCACAAAGTTGTTTTTCGATGGAAAGACCGGGGAAGCGGTCACGAGGACTACCATGATCTGTCCCGTATGATATCCCGTCCGAATCAGGATATGACGCAGAAATCCGTACCCGGTATCCTCGTTATACGCTCGCATCTTAAAGGACTTCATCAGTCCGGCCACCGACTGCATGATGGCGTCTGCCTTCTCATTTTCTATGAGACAGGAATCCACCCGGACGATCCTGTGGCTTTTTTCCTCGTAGATGCCCGTGTAGCCGTTGCCCTTCCGGTCCGTCGCCACCACGCCGTGTACTTTGTTGCGATAGTGAAACGGGTCTTTCATGCCGATGATCGGCTGTACCTTCCCAAAGGAACCAAGAAGCGCTTTTTCCCGCTGCTGCTTCCTCTCCAGCTGCTTTTTATACGGAAGGTGGACGTACTGGCAGCCGCCGCATTTTTTCTCATACGGGCAGACTCTTCTTTTCTTTTCTGCCTGTTCACCTGTTACTATCTTTTTACCGGTTTCTTCTTTTTTCTTTACTGTGCATTTTAATTCTGTCTTTCCGGCAGTTTTCGCTTCAATGTTTTCTTTTGCTTTTTTCGTCTGAGACGGTTTATTGTACGTCCGTGGCGGTTCGTTTTTTGCAAAGGCATTTCTGCCGTTTCTTTGTTCTCTCTCTCTTCTTATAGTTCTATCCGTTTTCATTGTTCTCTGTGCGCTCCCCATCTTTTGTCACTTTCTCTTATTCTTCGCTCTGCTGTTCCCGGCTCCCGTCGGCAAACATCAGAAGAAATGCAACGGCAAGGAGGAAGGACGATACGATGATCGCCATCTGTCCCTGCCACTGAATGACCTGATTGCCGATGATGGCGCCGATGACGAAGAACAAGATGATACCGTAATATAAAAAGCTCTTTTTCAGGTGTTTCCACTCTCTTTTTTCCACAAACTCGCAGAAATTCTGTGTGCCGGTCCGCAGATTACCGATGCACATGGTCGTGGCAATGCCGTTACCGTGTATCTTTCTGAAACTCTCCACCTGCATTCCGCAGGCGAGGGAGGTGAGGGAGTTGGCGAGCAGATTCTGTGTGAGTGGAATGAATGCCACTCCAAACAGGATGAGCGCCTCCAGAAATACGGTCATCTGTCTCCAGTGCAGTGTATTTTTATCTTTCATCCCAAAGCGGATAAACTCCGCCAGCGCAATCCCTGTGGCAAAGGCACAGACCGGCAGCGCATAGCGGGCCGCCGCCTGCCACTGGCCGGAGGAAAGGTTGACTCCGAGCAGGAGCATATTTCCCGTCTGCGCGTTGGCGAATACTTCTCCCCGGCAGAGATAAGAATAGGCGTCCATGAAACCGCCGCTTAAGGCAAGCAGAATTCCGATCTTCAAGGTTTCCGATGTCTGTATTTCTGTCATTTTCCACATCCTCCCTTTCGTCTTTTGCGTATGTTTCCAAAGTCTCTCCTATTATAATACGCTTCGGGAAAATGTAAAGAAAAAACTGACCTCCAAAAATCAGTTTTTCTGTTCTGACTTTTTGAGATCAGTTTCTTTTCCGATATTCTTTTTGTGAAATATTCTTTTTGTGATACTCTCTCTGGAAAAGAGCTTTGCCATACAAAATCTTACGCGTGACAGTGCGGGCAGTCTCCCTCCGCGAAGAGTGCCGGGTCATAGGAAATGTTATTTTTATCGTAGTAGTCTTTTACTGCTGCCCTGACCGCCTCTTCCGCCAGCACAGAGCAGTGAATCTTGTGGGTCGGAAGGCCGTCGAGGGCTTCCACCACCGCCTGATTGGACAGCTTGAGCGCTTCTTCGACCGGCTTGCCCTTGATCATCTCTGTCGCCATGGAGCTGGTGGCAATGGCGGAGCCACAGCCGAAGGTATTAAACTTCACATCGGAGATGACGCCGTCCTTCACTTTTATATACATTTTCATAATATCGCCGCATTTTGCGTTGCCAACCTCGCCGATACCGTCGGCGTCTTCCATCTTTCCGAGATTTCTCGGATTCTGGAAATGATCCATCACTTTCTCACTATATAACATGTTCTTTTTCTCCTTTCTCAAGATCTTCCCAGACCGGGGACATGTTGCGAAGGTACTCCACAACCTCCCGGACCGAATCTATGATATGCTTCATTTCTTCTTCTGTATTTTCTTCGCTCAAAGACAGACGCAGGGAGCCGTGCGCCACCTCATGAGGCAGTCCCAGCGCCAGCAGCACATGACTCGGGTCCAGGGAGCCGGAGGTGCAGGCGCTTCCCGAGGAAGCGGCGATTCCTCTGTGGTCAAGGAGCAAAAGCAGGGATTCTCCCTCTATGCCCTCAAAACAGAAATTCACATTTCCCGGCAGTCTCTTCCTTGCATCGCCGTTCAGTCTGGCGTGCGGAATCTTTGACAGTCCTTCTATGAGCATATCCCGAAGGACGCTCACCTTTTTTCCGGACGCGTTCATATGGGCGACGGCTTCCCGGAGCGCCGCTGCCATGCCGACGATGGCCGGCAGGTTTTCCGTTCCCGGTCTTCTGCCCCTCTCCTGAGCGCCACCCTCCATCAGATTAAAGAGCGGTACCCCTTTTCTCACATACAGGACGCCGATGCCCCGCGGTCCGTGGAACTTGTGGGCGGAAAGAGAGAGCATGTCAATGTTCTGCTCATGCACATGAATCGGCACATGTCCCACTGCCTGCACGGCGTCCGTGTGGAAGATGGCCTTCTTCTCCCGGCAGATGGCTGCGATCTCGTCCACCGGCTGCATCGTCCCAATCTCATTGTTGGCGTACATGATCGTCACCAGCGCCGTGTCCTCCCGGATTGCCTGCCGCAGATCTTCCGGGTTGACGATCCCCTTCTCACCCACCGGAAGAAGAGTGATCTCGAAGCCTTCCTTTTCCAGCCGCTCCAACGTATGGAGCACCGCGTGATGCTCAATGGCAGAAGAGATGATATGCTTTTTCCCTTTTCTGGCTCCGAAGTCCGCCGCAGAGCGGATCGCCTGATTATCCGCCTCCGTTCCCCCGGAGGTAAAATAAATCTCCCGGAAATCCGCACCGATCAGCCCGGCAATCTCCTCCCGCGCCTTCTGCATCACTTCCGCCGCCTTCTGCCCGACACTGTGAAGGCTGGACGGGTTGCCGTATGCCTCCTCCATGCACTTTGTCATGGCTTCCAGAGCCGCCGGATGTATTTTTGTCGTTGCCGCGTTATCTGCATAAATGTACATTTCGTCACCCTCTTTTCTTATTCTATCCATACACTGACCTTCTTCCAATGACCTGCCTGCATTTCCATCCATGGTATCATCTTCCATGGCATTGTCTGTCATGTATCGTCTGTCTGATTTTCAGTTTTGCCAGTGTTCCGGAAATAGTATATCTATTTTTTTCTTTTTAATTCCTATCTTTATAATATGGATTATAATCACAAATTCCTATTTTGTCAATAGGAATTTATATATTTCCGTCCATCAGATCTTTCAGAGTGACTTTGTCCAGATATTGCCCGATCATCTCATCCAGTTTTTTCCACAGCGGCAGCGTGATACACTGCCCTGCCCGCTCACAACATTCTTTTTCCAGCTCCGGGCAGGACACCGGCGCCAGTGTCTTTTCAGTCAGTTTCAAAATAGAGCCGATGGAATACTCTTCCGGACGGTATTTTAAGCGGTAGCCGCCCTTCTTTCCTCTGCCGCTTATAAGCATTCCACCCTTATTCAGTGTCCCAACGATCAGTTCCAGATATTTCATGGAGATGCCCTGCCGTTCGGCGATATCCTTTAACGAGATCAGCTCTCCATCGTTATGCTGCGCCAGGTCGATCATCACGCGCAGAGCGTATCTTCCTCTCGACGATACGATCATATTGTCACCTCTTTTCTCTCTCGTAATACCGCACTGCCAGGCAGACAACCGTGCTGCTAAACCATGCCACCAGAAATCCTCCCAGCACATCGCTCGGATAATGCACACCCAGATACAGTCTGGAAAATGCCACAAGCACCGCCAGGATCAGAGCGGGCAGCCCTTTTCTTCCCGGCAGCACTCTCCACAAGATCAGGGCGCAGGCAAAGGCTGCGCAGGTATGTCCCGACGGGAAGGAATAATCAGAAGGTTTCCCGATCAGCCGGGTGAGCCCGTCCACTACCTCGTAGGGTCGGATGCGCGCGATTCCCGGTTTCAGGATCAGGTTGGTGATGAGCGCTCCCAGCCCCATGGAAAGAAGACTCATCAGTCCGGCTTTCCTGGTACTTTTAAAACAGAGCAGACTGATTGCCAGCACAACCCAGAACCAGCCCCCGTTCCCCAGCGCGGTCACCGCCTTCCAGAACGGTGTCCAGAAATCTGCCCGCAGATTTTCCTGTATCCAGAGCAGAATGGATGCATCTATATTAATAAGCCATGTCATATTTTTTCTCCTGTTTCTCTTATCGGTACTGTACGGAAGAGTATTCCGTCAACACAGTTTCTCCATACAGATTTTGCACGTCATGATCTGTAGAAAAACTGATTTATTCCCTTTAAGAAAAAGGGCATCGCGTAACGCAATACCCTTTTTCGTGTTCTCTCCAAAATCTATTTGTCTGTGATCTCTGCGTGGTAGTCCTGCAGGGATTCCACTTCGCTGCTGCTGTGTGTCTTGATATAGTGGATTCCTTCCACTGCCGCCTTCGCCGCCGCGATGGTGGTGTAATACGGCACTCTCGCTTTGATCGCCGCTTTACGCAGGTAGCTGTCGTCATGCACGCTGTCTTTTCCGACCGGAGAGTTCACGACGATGTCGATCTTTCCGTTGGTGATCAGGTCAAGGATATTCGGACGGCCCTCGTAGAGCTTCTTCACCTGCTCTGCCGGGATGCCGGCGCTCTTGATCAGCTCGCAGGTATGTTTGGTGGCAAGGATGTGAAAACCGTTATCCGCAAACATCTTCGCCACGTCGACTACCTCGTCTTTATCCTTTCTGTTGACAGAGATCAGAACGGTTCCGGACAGCGGCGGTTTCGCCTGCACTGCCTCCTGCGCCTTGATAAATGCCTCGCCATAGGAGTGGGATAATCCCAGAACCTCTCCGGTGGAACGCATCTCCGGTCCCAGAACCGGGTCGACTTCCTGGAACATGTTGAACGGGAAGGCCGCCTCTTTCACACCGTAATACGGGATATTCTTCTCCTTCAGAGAAGGAATCGGGGATTCTTTGCCGGTGATCTCCGCCGTGATGATCTCCGTCGCCAGCGGCACCATACGGATGTTACATACCTTGGATACCAGCGGCACGGTACGGGACGCACGAGGGTTTGCTTCCAGCACATATACTTTGTCGTTCTCGATGGCGTACTGCATGTTCATCAGACCTTTGACATGCATTTCTTCCGCGATCTTTCTCGTGTACTCTTTGATCGTCTCCACATTTTTCTCGGAAATGTGCACGGACGGCAGGATACATGCCGAGTCGCCGGAATGTACGCCGGCCAGCTCGATGTGCTCCATCACAGCCGGAACAAAAGCGTGGGTACCGTCGCTGATGGCGTCTGCCTCACATTCCATGGCATGATTTAAGAAACGGTCGATGAGGATCGGACGGTCCGGTGTCACGCCGACAGCCGCCTTCATGTAGCCGACCATGGATTCTTCGTCGTAAACGACCTCCATGCCGCGGCCGCCCAGCACATAGGACGGGCGAACCATGACCGGATAACCGATCTTTTCAGCCACAGCCAGCGCCTCTTCCACAGTGGAAGCCATGCCGGACTCCGGCATCGGAATCTCCAGCTTCTCCATCATCTCGCGGAATAAATCTCTGTCTTCCGCCAGGTCAATGACAGAAGGGGAAGTGCCGAGAATCTTCACGCCGTTCTTCTCCAGGTCTGCCGCCAGATTAAGCGGTGTCTGTCCGCCAAACTGCGCGATGACGCCGAGCGGTTTTTCTTTCTTGTAAATGCTCAGCACATCTTCCAGTGTGAGCGGCTCAAAATATAATTTATCCGAAGTATCGTAGTCGGTGGATACCGTCTCCGGATTACAGTTTACGATGATTGTCTCAAAGCCCATCTTCTTCAAAGCCTGGGACGCATGAACACAACAGTAGTCAAACTCAATACCCTGACCGATCCGGTTCGGGCCGCCGCCGAGGATCATGATCTTCGGCTTGTCATTGGATACCGGATTCTTATCCGGCGCATTGTACGTGGAGTAATAATAAGCGCTGTCCTCGGTGCCGCTGACATGCACGCCCTCCCAGGCTTCTTCCACGCCGAGGGCAATTCTTCTGTCCCGCACCTCATCTTCCGGAATCTCCAGAAGCTGGCTTAAATACTTATCCGAGAAACCGTCCTTCTTGGTAGCGATCAGCAGCTCGTCGGAAGGCAGGCCGCCCTTGCAGGCAAGAATCGCTTCTTCCTCTTCCACCAGTTCTTTCATCTGCTCGATAAAGTACGTTTTTACTTTGGTAATCTCAAAAATCTCCTCCACGGTCGCTCCTTTTCTGAGCGCTTCGTACATGATGAAATGTCTCTCACTGGACGGAGTGACTAAAAGCTGTAGGAGCTGTTCTTTTGTCATGGAACCGAAATTCTTCGCATTGCCCAGACCGTAGCGTCCGATCTCCAGACTGCGGATGGCCTTCTGGAACGCTTCCTTGTAGGTCTTGCCGATACTCATGACTTCACCGACGGCACGCATCTGCGTTCCCAGTTTATCTTCCACGCCTTTGAACTTCTCAAAAGCCCAGCGGGCAAACTTAATGACCACATAGTCGCCGTCCGGCACATATTTATCGAGGGTTCCGTACTTGCCGCACGGGATATCTTTGAGCGTAAGACCGGTCGCCAGCATGGCGGATACCAGCGCGATCGGAAAACCGGTCGCCTTGGACGCCAGGGCAGAAGAACGGGAAGTACGCGGATTGATCTCGATCACCACAATACGGTCGGAAACCGGGTCGTGGGCGAACTGTACGTTAGTTCCACCGATCACTTGCACGGATTCCACGATCTTGTACGCCTGTTCCTGCATCCGCTTCTGACATTCCTCCGAGATGGTCAGCATCGGAGCGGAACAGAAAGAGTCTCCGGTGTGCACGCCCAGCGGGTCGATATTCTCGATAAAGCAGACCGTGATCATGTTGCCTTCCACGTCGCGGACCACTTCCAGCTCCAGCTCTTCCCAGCCGAGGATGGACTCCTCCACAAGAACCTGTCCCACCAGGCTGGCCTGCAGGCCCCTCGCCATGACGGTCTTTAACTCTTCCTTGTTATATACAAGACCGCCGCCGGCGCCGCCCATGGTGTAAGCCGGACGCAGAACCACCGGATAACCCAGCTTCTCCGCGATGGCAAGACCGTCCTCCACGCTGTAGGCAACCTCGCTTCTCGCCATCTCAATGCCAAGCTTGTTCATCGTCTTCTTAAACTCGATCCGGTCTTCGCCGCGCTCGATGGCGTCCACCTGCACGCCGATGACTTTTACATTATACTTGTCCAGGATTCCTTTTTTGTAAAGCTCCTCACAGAGATTCAGTCCGGACTGTCCGCCCAGATTCGGCAGGAGGGCATCCGGGCGCTCCTTCGCGATGATCTGTTCCAGACGCTCCGCGTTCAAAGGCTCAATGTAGGTAACGTCCGCTGTCTCCGGGTCTGTCATGATCGTCGCCGGGTTGGAATTGACCAGCACGATCTCATATCCCAGCTTCCGAAGCGCCTTACATGCCTGCGTACCGGAATAGTCAAACTCGCAGGCCTGCCCGATGATGATCGGACCTGATCCGATAATTAATACCTTATGGATATCTGTTCTCTTTGGCATAAATTCACCCTCCTGTTACTTTTTGTGTGTTAAAAAAGACGGGAACCTTCCCCTCTTATTCCTGCATTTCTGATAAATAATTATATCGGAAAATAAAAAAATCACAAGTCATTTTGCCCGATTGATTCATTTTGTGACATTTTATACAAAAATAAATAAAGATTTTCTGCAAAAATCAAAACATATCCGACGACAGATCAGGTCGGCCGGGGCAAGGGAACCTGTCGCCCGCCTCACACTTCCGGCAGCTTGCACACATCCACCCACTGCTCATACCCGGAATACTTTTCCAGATCTTCCATGGTCATCTCAATGGCGCTGTTGCTGCTCCCGCAGGCCGGGAAAACAGTCTCAAAACGTTTCAGGGACTCATCCAGATACACCTTCACGCCCTCATTGATCCCAAACGGACAGACGCCGCCCACCGCATGGCCGACCATCTCCTCCACCTCGTCCGGAGAGAGCATCTTCGCTTTTGTGCCAAACTGCGCCTTGTACTTGCCGTTATTGACCTTGGCGTCACCAGCTGCCACCACGAGGATTGCCCCGTCGCCCACCTTAAACGACAGCGTCTTCGCGATTCGTTTCGGCTCACAGTGCAGCGCCTGCGCCGCCAGCTCTACTGTGGCGCTCGACACGTCAAATTCCAGAATCTTATCTTCCATCCCATACTGACGAAAATATGCTTTTACCCGTTCTATTGACATTTCACTTTTCTCCCCGTCTTCTTTCTATATCATACATACTTTATTCTTCTCACTTAACATATACTTTTCATAAACATCTCTTGTCATCGCCAGAACTGCCGCACTGTCCGGACTTGCCGTGCTGTCATTCTGCCGCATTCTCCCCCTCTGCCGGTTCCGGCGGGACTGCGGCGTCACTGCCCGGCTCTCCGGGTTCTCCTCCTGCGCCGGCCGCCAGTTCCCGCTTTTGCGTACCCACGTCAAGGAAGAAGATCATATAGAAGAAAAATACCATCAGCGTCCAGCCGGCACTCATCACCGCATAATCCATCATCATGGACATGAACAGAGCGCCCCAGATACCCAGGGTAAAGAACGAAAACTTCTTTTCCATCGCATAGACGATGATCAGCACAAAAAGAATGATAAAACAGATGCCCACCGGAATGGACAGCCGCAGGATCTCATTCAGGAAAATGTTATGCCCGTTGTTGGTCGTCACATCACCCAGCGCCTCCAGGTGCAGCTTCTTAAAGGAAAAGCGCAGTCCGAGACCTTCCGGCCGGTCCAGGATCAGGTTGACAGCCTCCTGCCAGATGTATGTCCGGTGTCCCAGCGTCAGGACGGAGCGCTCCGCCGCTATTTTTCGAAAAGCAATCACGCAGGCGCCGATGACTCCCACACTGAACAGAGGAATGACCACCACACGGATCCACAGCTTGATCTTCTTAAAGTTCCGGACAAGCCAGTCCACACAGAAACTTCCGAGAATCAGTCCGCCGCCCACGATGGCTGTATTGACGTGGGAAATGTACAGACAGGCCACGAGAATGACCAGGCTTATCCCGAAAGTCAGTTTATTTTTAAACTTTTTCCGGTACACGAGGATGAACGCAAGACTCAAGAGCAGCATAAACGCATACTGGGACTTATGATAATAGATCCACTCAAACCGTTTCTCCCCGTAAAAATCCTGCGGAGGCATAAACTTGAGCTGAAAATCATACCAGTACACAGAAGCATAACCAAGCAGATATACGACGATCCCAACCAGATTGGAGATGACGATGCTGCGGTTGGCAAACTCGATGATGTGATGTCTCTCAAACCACTCCTGATTCCTTCCGCACATCAGCAGCAGGAAAAAGCCGAAGCTGATGACACAGTTGATCCCCTGCCATTTCCACTGGATCGCATCCAGCATCAGATAATAAAAAAGCACATAGCAGACCATCACAAAAAGAAACTTGATACAAAATACAAGATTCTCCCTGTTCCATCTCCTGTGCCAGATGGTTGTGAGCATATAGAAAAATAAAAAGAGGACAGCCGCCGCATTTACCAGCAGAAATTCCTGATAATACTGCGGATGCCGGTTTCCCGCCATTGTTGTGCTGGCAGGACAAAACAGCGCCACCAGCAGCATCAGTTTCATAAAAAGGGAAGCCGCCGTGTCCGGATAATCCACTTTTCCACTGACAGGGCCGTTTCCTTTCCGGGCTCTCTTTCCCGGAGCCTGTTTCGCAAGACCTTTCATCTCTTACCTCCTGCTTTCTTGTCGTTTACTATTGCTGATTATATCCTATCTTCCCGGAAATGTCTAACCGGAAATGTCGGGCCGGGGCCATTTTTCCTGTCAAAATCTCTTGTAAAATCGTTTCTCTGTTGCTACACTTAATAATACTATAGCAAAGGAGAGAACACTTATGGATTTTACAAAAAAAGATTCCCTCGCCCTGAAGGGAATCGCGATTCTCATGATGTACGTCCATCATTTTTATTTAAGTCCCGAACGCTGGGCCGGTTACACCGTGGACTTTTTTCCTCTGACAGAGAGCATGACTGTCTATCTGGCCGAATTTTTAAAGACCTGCGTCTGCGTCTTCGTCTTTATCACCGGATATGGTATGACACAGTCTTTAAAGCAGAAGCACCCGAATCTCCGTCCTTCTTCCACAGACATGCTCTCCTACACGAGACACCGGCTTGTCTCTCTGCTGTCCAACTTTATATTTGTGTATCTGCTGGTCATCCTCGTCAGCTTTCCAACGGGCCGCTTTTTTGAGATCTACGGTCGCTCCGGCTCCTCCATCCTCTATGTGCTGGTGGATATGTTCGGACTGGCAAAATTGTTTAAAACGCCGTCTTATGTGGGCACCTGGTGGTACATGAGCCTTGCCATCGTACTGGTCGTCCTGTTCCCGCTGTTTGTGAAACTGTACCGGGAGTACCGCTGGGCGTTCTTGTTCGCGGTGATGCTCCTGCCCCGTTTTCTCAATCTGCGGGTCGTAAATACCAACCTGCTCCACTACACCCTTGCCATGGCGCTTGGCATGTACTGCGCCGAGAGCGACCTTTTCAGCCGATGGAAGAACTTTGAGGAGACAAGACTTCGCAAAATACCGAAGATCCTTCTCTTCCTCTTCCACCTTCTGCTGCTCGCCGCCCTCGTCGTATTCCGACAGAGCGACGCCGGACAGGGGCTGCTGGAAGTTTTTGACGGCATCATTCCGGTTTACATTGCTTACTTCGGGCGCCTCTACCTGTTCCGGCTCCGGGGACTGTGTCAGGTACTTATGTTCCTGGGCAAACACTCCATGAACATGTTCCTGACCCACACGCTGATACGCACGACATTTTTCCAGGATTTCTCCTACAGCTTCGGCAACGCCTGGTTAAATGTGCTGGTGCTTCTGGTGATCACTGTTCTTCTTTCCATGGTCATCGAAGCATTGAAGAAACTGGTTCATTTTTCGGATTTTGTTCATTTCCTCACTGCAAAAATCTAAGGCAGGATGCAGGACACACATAAAAAATCCCCTGGTTTCCATGAGTAAGATTATAAGATACTCTCAGGAAACCGGGGGTTTTTGTCTTTAGATATGTATTTGTTTTTGGCTAAACTGCTTTGACAGCAGGAACCAGCCGAAACAGAGCGCGTTCAGGATCAGGCTGAAAAATACGCCGGCCCAGGTCACCTGCTGATTCTCCAGCACATCCGCGGAGTAGTCGGCGGAGAGGATCGGTATCAGGTTGTTATTCAAAAAATGAATGATGACCGGCACCCAGATATTGTTGGTCTTCATGTAGGCGTACGCCAGAAAGATGCCAAGGAAAATACAGGTCACCTGCTGGGAAGCCGCCATAATCAGCCCCATATCCGGCGTCGTATAATAGAAGAAATCTACAGGCAGATGCCAGAGTCCCCACACAATGCCCAGGAGAATCACGCCGCCCCGCAGACCGAACTTCCTTTGAAGGTATGGCTGCATATAATATCTCCATCCGTATTCCTCGCCGAAAAATGCGATGAAGACGAGGAAAAAGTTCGGAATGAGCGCCGCCAGATTGATCCAGGTATATGGCTGAGCAAATACGTTAAGCAAGGTTCCGATCTGTCCGCTGAGCGCATAGGAAATGGCGTTGCGCAGCATGTAGATGATAAAAAACAGCAGCACGCAGACAACGGAAGCCCCGGTGTTCTTCCACCGCAGGCCGCCATTCTTCCGTCTTTCTTTCCCCGAAGCGATCAAGGCGATCCAGCAGAGGATGCTGCCGATGATCAGCATACCCTGTATGAGTAATGTCCAGGCGGAAATGGACGCTTCCGCTGTTCCCATAGTCGGCAGCTTCACAAAAGTGGAAACCACCGCGATCGCTGCCATGATGACCGTCAATATAAAAAATACGGCATAAAATCCCTTCGGCAGTTTCTGCTCTTTCTTACCTGTGATAAGGTAAGCCAGCGCCACGCCCGCCGCCGGGTACATCATCTGCGCGTTGGGAAAGGCGCTGACATCCATGCCGGATGCGTTGCCATACCACATCAGAAGACCCATCACATAGGTAAGGCCATAGGCCAGCAGCAGGAAAATGATGAACTGTTTCTTTTCCGTTTTTGTGTACATTTTTTTAATCCTCCCTGTGCAGACGCCGTTTGCCGGCGTCCGTCTTACCCCCCCCCAGTCTACAACACAGTCTTACTTCCTGTCAATATATAACCTATGGTACTATCCCTCATTCCCGAATTTTTATCATCCGGCCATTTACGGATAAGAATTAAATTCCAGTGCATTCACACTCATCCTCCCAAAAAAATTTCCTTCGTGTATCTCTACATTTTTCTTTACATATGTCTTGTCACCTGCCAAAACACATGGTATACTCTTAAAGATTGCGATAGGACGCGCCGGATTTTGCCCGCAGTCAGGCGGAAAATATATCCGGCGGTCTTTCACGGAAAAGAAACCCGTGATCAGTACATTTATATGGGGAAGGAATTATGAATACATTAAAAGAACGAATCCAACAGTTAAAAGAAGAAAAAAATGCCGTTATCCTGGCACATTACTACGCGCCGCCGGAAGTCCAGGAGATTGCCGATTATATCGGCGACTCCTTTTATCTAAGCAAGCTGGCGGTGAAGCTTGACAATCCGGTTCTCGTGTTCTGCGGGGTATCTTTCATGGGCGAGAGCGCCAAACTCCTGAATCCGGAGAAAACCGTTCTCATGCCGGACGCCTCCGCCGACTGCCCGATGGCGCATATGGTGGACAAGTCCGTGATCGACGCCGCCCGGGCGCAGTACGATGATCTGGCTGTTGTCTGCTATGTGAACTCCACCGCGCAGATCAAGTCCTGGTCTGACGTCTGTGTCACCTCCGCCAACGCGGTAAAGATCGTACGCCGGCTGCCGAATCAGCATATTTTATTTATCCCGGACCGTAACCTGGGACATTTTGTGGCAGAGCAGGTGCCGGAGAAACATTTCCTCTATAATGAAGGATACTGCCCGCGCCATGAATTCATGTCCGCAGAGGAGATTGCCGCCCTGAAAGAGGAACATCCGGCGGCACAGATTCTCGTCCATCCGGAATGCAACAGCGCGATCACTGCTATGGCCGATTACATCGGTTCCACCAGCGGTATCATCCATTATGCCGGAGAACATACCGACTGCCGGGAGTTCATCATCGGCACCGTTTCCGGCGTCATCTACAAGCTGAAAGAAAGTCGCCCGGACGCGCAGTTCTATTTCCCGAAAACACGTCCGTCCTGTCAGGACATGGAGCAGATCACGCTGGAACAGGTTGCTCACGTTCTTGAGACCGGAGAAAATGCAGTGGCTCTGCCGCCGGAAACGGTAAGCGCACAGGCGAAACATACGCTGGAACAGATGCTTAAACTGGCGCAATAGGCAGCCGGAGAAGACAGGAAAACTGCCGGCATCCTTTACCTGCCACAGACAGACATCTTCTACTTTGGCAGTCCTAACTATTTACAATGGAGAACAAGATTTATGAAAGACTTATACTATGATGTGGTCATCGCCGGCTGCGGCGTCGCCGGATTATACACGGCGATTCATCTGCCGCCGGACAAAAAGGTCCTGCTGCTTTCCAAGGACAGTCTGGAAACCTGTGATTCCATGCTGGCGCAGGGAGGAATCTGCGTCCTGCGGGATGACGATGACTACGATTCTTATTTTGAAGATACTATGCGGGCCGGCCACTATGAGAACCGGCGGGAGAGCGTTGACATCATGATCCGGGGAAGCCGCGCCGTCATCAATCATCTGATCGCCCTCGGCGTTCGCTTCGCCACCAATCCGGACGGCTCTCTTCTATATACAAAGGAGGGCGCGCACTCCCGGCCCCGCATCTGCTTCCATGAAGATGTGACCGGCAAGGAAATCACCACCGTTCTTCTGCGCACGGTGCAGACTCTTCCCAATGTCACCATCATGGATTACACCACCATGACCGATATTCTTACTGAAGACGGCGTCTGCACCGGTATCACCGCCGAGACGGCGGACGGGGATGTCCTGTACATTTCCTGCAGGGATACGGTTTTCGCCACCGGCGGTATCGGCGGACTGTACAAACACTCCACCAACTACCCGATCCTCACCGGAGACGGCTGCCGGATTGCAGAGAAACACGGCGTTGCGCTGGAGCATATGGATTATGTGCAGATCCATCCGACCAGCTTTTATACGGAAGAGCCGGGCCGGCAGTTTCTCATCTCCGAGTCTGCGCGCGGGGAAGGCGCCGTCCTCCTGAATCATAAGGGGGAGCGCTTCACCAACGAGCTGGAACCGCGAGATGTGGTATCCGCCGCCATCCATGCGGAGATGAAAAAAGAGGGAGTGGAATATGAGTTTCTCTCCTTTGCAAATGTACCAAAGGAGACGATTCTTCATCATTTCCCTCATATTTACGAATTCTGCCTGGAACACGGATATGACATATTAAAGGAACCGATCCCGATCGTCCCTGCACAGCATTATTTTATGGGAGGTATTCATGTAGACAGTAATTCTGAGACTACCATGCCTCATCTGTATGCTGTGGGCGAGACGAGCTGCAACGGCGTCCACGGAAAAAACCGTCTTGCCAGCAACAGTCTGCTGGAAAGTCTTGTATTTGCAAAGCGGGCCGCACAGCACATCGCGGCTTCCTGTGAATCAGAACAAAAGAACCCGAAAGAACAGGAGCAGAATGTCTGATCGATCCGGACAGGCACTGCACACCTGACAAGAACAACAGAAAGGAAACACATCATGAATCCGATTACTTTGCGGCTTGTGGCCGATAAATACATAAAACTGGCACTGGAAGAAGATATCCACAGCGAAGACGTTTCCACCAACGCCGTGATGCCGGAATACAAAAAAGGAGAAGTTTACCTCTTTGCCAAAGAAGACGGCATCATCGCCGGTCTTCAGATTTTTGAGCGGGTATTCAAACTTCTCGACGAAAACACAGAAGTGACTTTTATCGAGACTAACGGCCGGACAATCCAGGACGGAGATCCTGTGGAAGCCGGACAGGCACTGGCTGTCGTCACCGGTGACGTCCGCGTCCTGCTGTCCGGAGAGCGCACCGCGCTCAACTATCTGCAGCGTCTCTCCGGCATCGCCACCTACACCCGCAATCTTGCCGACATGTTAAAGGGCAGCAAGACCAAACTTCTTGATACGAGAAAAACTTCGCCGGGCATGCGTATTTTTGAAAAATATGCAGTCCGCATCGGAGGCGGTCATAACCATCGTTACAATCTCTCCGACGGCGTTCTCTTAAAGGATAATCACATTGACGCTGCCGGAGGCGTGCGGCAGGCCATCGAGGCTGCCCGGGCCTACGCTCCGTTTGTTCTGAAGATCGAAGTGGAAACCGAGGATCTGGACATGGTACGGGAGGCTGTGGAAGCCGGCGCCGACATCATCATGCTTGACAATATGAGTCCGGAAATGGTGGCGGAAGCCATCCGTATCATCGACGGCCGTGCCGAGACCGAATGTTCCGGCAACATCACAAAAGAGAACATTGAGACCATCACCTCGCTCGGTGTGGATTACATTTCCAGCGGCGCTCTGACTCACTCCGCGCCAATTCTGGACATCAGCTTAAAGCATCTGAAGGTTCTGGATGAATAGTAAGACTCCGAACGAGCCTGTTCTCCCCGGACAGATACTGTTTCCGGGAGACAGATCCTCATGTACATGAATCGGTCCAAAAAGGAGACAGTTGTTATGAAAAAAGAATCAGACGGAAGCAGCAGAAGAAAAACCCTGCTCACCCTGCTTTCCCAGTCTGACGTTCCCCTTTCCGGAACCAGACTGGGGAAGGAAACCGGTGTCAGCCGCCAGGTGGTCGTACAGGATATCGCTCTCCTTCGCACCGCCGGCTATCCCATCCTTTCCACGGGGCGGGGATATCTGTTAAACGGTACGCCGGGCTGTACCCGGGTCGTCAAGGTCTGTCACACTGACGCGCAGGTGGAAGATGAACTTCAGACGATCGTGGATCTGGGTGGCTGTATCGTGGACGTGAGTATCAACCACCGGGTTTACGGCAAAGTTTCCGCCCCCTTAAATATCAAAAGCCGCCGGGACACCCACAACTTTAAGGAAGAACTCGCTTCCAGCAAGTCTTCTCTGCTCTCAAGCGCTACCTCCGGCTACCACTACCACACGATACGCGCGGACAGCGAACAGATCCTCGATGAGATCGAGGAAGCGCTACGGGCAAAAGGGTATCTGGCGGACTATATGGATTACGAGATGTAAGAACAGTTTAGATGATCGCCTCATTGGCGCCGTACACCAAGCGATTTGTGGTACATTTATCATGTTATCCTGGTACAGGCCGCCTTAGACCCGGCCGTATCATTATAAACATTATATCGGAGGTTTTCACTATGAATAATGACAGTATTTTCCTTTATATCATCGCCGCGCTTGCTGTCGCCTACGCCCTCGGCAACGCCTACGGTTTCTTTGTCAAGCGCGCCCGGTGCAGCGTCACTGAAGGAACCGTGTATTCCATCTGGACGCCGGGACCGGAGAAGACGCGTTTCCGCAATTCTAAGTGGGCCAAAATCACCTACAAGGTGAACGGCAAAAGATACATTTCCTATAACCGGATTCAGGTTCCCATGAGCGCGGAAGTCGGAACAAAGATCACGATCCGCTATGACGCCCTGAAACCGGATATGCTCTACAGCTTTTCCTGGAAGAAGATCGGGATTGCTCTGGCGGTGGCGGCAGCCTGTGTCATCCTCGGCGTGATAACACAACTGGCATAAATATAGAGTACGTACTTCCTGGACATATTTCCCGGACGTACTTCTTACTTCTTAAATATACTTCGGGTCCGGATAAAAATCCGGACCCGTGCTGTGTGATATTATTTCATCTTCTATCCTCTTTCCGGTACAGAATCGGCACATCGTACCCAAACGTTCTCTTTCCATTGACTTCCATCGTCTCGGTGACTTCCAGACCTTCTTCGGAAAAGCGTTCCCACAAGGTGAATTTTAACACCGGTGAAAACATGCTCACACTGCCTCCCTCCCAGACGCCATCTTTCTTTACATAAAGGGCCGGAACGAATTTTTCCGACGGTTTGAGTGCGGTATAATCAATCTCCTTCATATTGTCATAAGTAAAGGAATTCTGATCATAGCCTTCCGGCGTCTCATAGGAAGTCAGTCTGACTCCTTCTTTTTCTTCTGTGAATAAAAACAGGTGCGGAGAACCGTGGGTCTTGCCGCCGATCGTGTAATAACTCTCTTCCACCATAAAGTAACCGGCAAAGTCTTCCGGAAGATTGCGAATCTTATCGTTGCAGATGGTGTTGACATGTCTTGCATATGGGAACTTTTCATTCTCCGTTTTTAATCGCTCATACTGTTCTTTATTGTTAAAATGACCCGTCAACACGCTCATAAAATCATTCAGTCTGTCCATGGTAAAAAGATACCTCCCTTTCTTTTCTCTGCTGCTTTACAGTGTAGCACAACCGGGGATACTTCGCCACGGGTAACTGCAGATTTTTCAAAGGCGGCGGCTTGTCGAAGTGGGCGCACTGTATTTTCTGTTTCCCGTTATTCTTCGGCTGTGAGCATTTTTATAGTCTCGTCGTCGGCCCATGCGTACACGGATTTCTCGCCGTACCCGTCGTTGAAATAGACGATCAGATCATAGTCGGACGCCGCCGCCTCGCCCTCGTATCCTGTCGCGTAAAAGGAGAAATTGCTCTCATTCAGGATAAGTTTCTCTTTGACCGGCTGTATCACTGCCGGGTCCGTCACCGTCCAGTGTTTCTCCCCGTCGGCATCGTAACGGGCGATCTCGACGCCTGTGATGTTGACGTCGGCAAGGGTTTTCGTGATGTCATATCCTTTGCCTTGAAGGAAAGCGATCGTCTTTGTAAAGGACGGGTAAATGTAATAATAGTCTTCCATGTATCCCTGGATTTTCTTATCTTCGTGGTTCAGGGTAAGTTCCGCTGTCGGGATCACATTTCGCATATCGTCATATGTCAGGGTGTCAAGCTCCGAGAGGTACGTCGTCAGGAACTGATCCCTCTCTTCCTCGGTCAGACGCAGGGGTTGGTCTTCCAGCATATCATTACAGGAGATATCCGATATGGCGTCCCAGTCCGCCGTGTAGAGGGAGTAGACGCTGGCCCGCTGGTCTTTCATGGCATAGGCTTTCTCCATCATGTCGTCTGCCTGATCTTCTGCCAGGGCAAAGTTTCTCTTGATCTCTCTCCCGTTCTTCATATAATAAATGACTTGGATACTCTTTTTCCCTTCCTCAAAGATACTGCGGCCGGTCGTGGTATCATAGAATCCCGAAAAAGTTCCGCTCTCTTCTGCCGTGCTGTCTCCGGCGTTCTCCTGCAGCGCGGTCTTTAAAAGAGTAAGGAGTTTTTCTTTCTGTTCGCCGGTGACTCCTTTTTCTTCTTTGCCCCAGTAATAGATTTCTCTCATGGTCGCCACATCATCTTTTACTGCCACGCTTTCCACACCGCCGGCGGAAGGGATAAAGCGATCATAGCCGTATACATCCAGATAGAAAGACAGCGTCAGACAAAGCACCGCCGCCAGAGTCAGCGCCATCTGTTTTTTGTGGCTCCACATGCCGCGGATATCAAACTGGTAGATACATTCTATGATACCGTGGAAAAGTATCGTTCCGAGGATCGCGCCGAGGAACACCCAGAGTCTGGAAGCGCCCAGCGTGATGCTGTAAAGGTAGGAACCGGTATAGACCGCCGCCGGGATGACTAAAAGCACCCTGATCAGCGGATTGATCTTCGGAAACGCCATGGATTTTCCCGCAGCCTCCGACGGCCGCCGGTCAAAAAGGAACTGACAAAGCGCTGCCAGAACAACAAGCCAGATGACGACGGCAAGCAACACCGGCCCCTTGTCCTCCCACTGCCATCCTTCCTGCGTCGGGCACAGACAGACGGAAAGATACACCGGCGAGCCGTAATCAAAGAGCTTAAACACTTCGGATGGTTCCACATAGGATGCAAAAAATATCTGCTGCAGTTCAATGAACATATATTTTATGATCATTGGCGCCCAGGTGATAAACACCGCCGTTCCGAGAATCCCCACCACGATGTGTCCCGTCATGATCATGGCGAGGGCTGCCGTAAAAAAGGCGGAACCGAACGCCAGCATGTTGCAGAGAACAGCTAAGAGCAGGTACCCCAGTAATTCCAAAGTAACATAGCCAAGAACGGCGGCGATCACCGCTTCTACCACGGAGGCAGCCAGGAGCAGAACCGCAAACACCAGAAAGCTGTTGGCCGTCACCGTCCAGAAGAGGTCTCTTCTTCGCACCGGCAGGGAGTGATAAAAATCTGTCTTCGTCCGGGAATGCAGATACGAAAATCCGCAAAACGCGGTGACTGCCCCCAGCGCGGCGCACAGGAATAATAATTCGTTCGGTCCCGCGGCGGAGAGGATGGAGCCGTACACCTCCTGCCTGGTCCATCCGTCGTACGCCATGGCATTTTGGATCACAACTACAAAGTAAAGCAGGGTGAACAGAAAATAAAGCAGCGTCACCACATTGATGGCAAGCCGGTGGCGCATATTTTCCTTCATACATTTAGAAAATGATATTTTTGATGTCATAACCGACTACCTCCGTTTCGCTGATAAAGATTTCTTCCAGAGAAAGCGGGAGCACTTCCATAAAGGCCGGTTGCAGCTCCCCGATCTTCGCGAGGATCTCTTCCTCTCCGCCCCGCACGGTGAGAGTGAGAAGCTTTCCTCTCCGCTCCATCGTCAGAATGTCCAGAGAAGCTTTCAGTCCTCCGTCCATCTCCTCCGGCAATACACACTGGATCTTATGGAGATTCCATTTCAGATCTTCCAGATCTTTTGAGAGAAGAACGCCGCCCCTGTGGAGCAGACCGATGTGATCGCAGATATCCTCCAGCTCCCGCAGGTTGTGGGAGGCGATGACCGGGGTCAGCCCCTTCTCGTCGATCTCTCTTGCCAGGATTCCCTTAATCCCCTGACGCATCACCGGGTCAAGCCCGTCAAATGTCTCGTCGCAGAGCAGATACGGCACGTTGGCACAGAGACCTAAGATCAGGGAGAGCTGTTTTTTCATTCCCTTGGAATAGGTCTGGATCTTCCGCTCCCCATCAAGGCCGAACCGCAGCAGAAACTTCCGGAACCTCCTCCGGTCAAACTCCGGATAGTAGACGCCGTACACTTCCGCCATCTTTTCCGCCGTGGTGTGCGGAAAGAAGAACTGGTCGTCGGAAATGTAAAAAATCTTCCTCTTTGCCTCCGGGTTATCCCACACATTTTCTCCGTCGATGAGAATCTCGCCCCCGTCAGGCGCAAGTACGCCCGCCATCATCCGAAGCAGGGTACTTTTTCCCGCGCCGTTCGTCCCCAGCAGGCCGAATACATTGTTATCTTTCCATGTCAGACTGACATTGGAGACCGCCTCGATATCTCCAAAACGTTTGCTGACATTTTTAATCTCGATCATTGGACACCTCCTCTTTTTGGCTCCTGCCTCTCTTCCCCGTCGAGCGCGGCGCCCGCCCGGGAATCTTCTTCCGCCGGATAAATGTTATCCACACTGGCGAGGATATTTTCCCTCGTTATCCCCTGCTCCCGGCAGGATATCAACTGTTTCTCCAGCGCATCCAGGAGCTTTCGCTGCTGTTTCTCTTTCAGATGTTCATCGGCCCGGACAAAATTGCCGCGGCCCTTTACGGAATAAATGAATCCGCTTCTCTCCAGTTCGCTGTACGCCCGCTGTATGGTATTGGGGTTGATGGACAGCTCCACCGCCAGCGAGCGCACCGAGGGAAGCTTCTCATCCGGTTCCAGCGCGCCGCCGGCAATGAGCCTCTGCATCTTATCCACAATCTGCTCATAGATGGGGCGCTTATCGTTGTAATCAAGGATAATCACATGCCCGCCTCCTTATAAAAATATATGATAGAAATGCATGATCCGCACATACGCTTGTATTGATCTCTCCAGATAGTTACACACATGCATATATCGGTCCACAGTTCCACAAGTGTATTAGCACTATTAGTACACTTAGTATACTTATTCCGCCCGGATTTGTCAACCGATTCTTTTTCGCCTTTCATTTTTTCCGCATTTTTCCATATTTTCTCTTAAAATCCCGGAAATATAAGATTTGCTGAGAAAAATTTTTCAAAAAACATAAGATATGTTTATTTTTAATTTAAAAATGGCTGATAATATATAGCCATAGACAAAACAACAGAGCAAAACAACATACAGGATTTAAAAAAGGAGGACTTTACTATGACAAAGAAAATTATGTTTTTATTAACCGCATCCATTCTCTCTCTCGGGATCATGACCGGATGTTCTGATAATTCCGGCACAGCACAGTCTGACGACAACGCCAATGTGGTAACACAGACCGATAATCAGAATGTTGCAGACGACAATGCGGACGATAACGCGGCAAGCGCCACAGAGAGCAGTGTGAACACCGTAGTAGGCACCGGTCAGGCTGGCGACGACAACGCGGATGACGGCGGCAGCACAGCGGCAGCGACCACCGCTTCCGGCGCACAGAACAACGACGATGGTTATATCTCCGAGGAGGAAGCTTCCTCCATCGCTCTGGCAGAAGTAAGTGGAGCGACCGCAGAGGAACTTCGCATCCATAAAGATAACGATGACGGCAGAAACATTTATGAAGGTTCCATCTACCACGACGGTGTGGAATACGATTTTGAGATTGACGCGGCAAGCGGCGCGATCATTGACTGGAGCAGCGAGATGGAAGACGACGACTGGAACAATGGCAGCAGCAACGCAGGCAACAACGGCGATCTGATTTCTGAGAAGAAAGCAAGAAACATCGCCCTTGACCAGGTGTCCGGCGCAACGGAAAATGACATCCGCATCCATCAGGACAACGATGACGGCAGAACGGTTTACGAAGGAACCATCGTATACAACGAAATGGAGTACGACTTTGAGATCGACGCGCAGACCGGCGATATCATCGACTGGAGCAGCGAATCCATTTACGATGACTGATGGCGGCGATCGGACACCGATTTCTCCTGATTTATCGACTCGCATCTTCCCGACTCTCAGACAGGGATGACTGACAAATATATAAACATCTTTCTTTGGGGCTGACGCCTCTATGGACATATCATCATAGAGGCGTCAGCCCCCTTTTTGTTTACTGCAAAACATTCCTGGGAAATTACGTTCCTGTGAAACAAAAAACGCTCCTCGAAAAAAATGTATTGACATTTATTTATATATGCTGTAATATTTGATATATAAAAATTTTATATATGCAAAAAAACACAGAAAGGAGTGACTGCCATGTATTACCCCGTCTCATCGGTATTGATCGAGTGCCTGATTCTTTCCATCGTCGCTTGTCAGGATTCGTACGGATATGAGATCAGCCAGACGGTCAAGCTGGCCGCCAGCATCAAGGAGTCCTCGCTCTATCCGATCCTCCGGAAGCTGGAACAGAATGGCTACCTGAGCACCTACAATCAGGAATTTCAGGGCAGAAACCGCAAATATTATTCCATCACAGAACAGGGAAAAGAACAGCTTCTTTATCTGAAAGAAGAATGGAATGTCTACAAGGAAACCATAGACGGTATTATCGAGGGGAGGTTGAAGAAATGAACCGGGAACAGTATTTGAAAGAATTGCAGCGCTATCTGAGGCGTCTGCCAAAAGAAGATTATGAAAATGCCATGGAATATTTTACAGAATATTTTGAAGATGCCGGAGAAGACCATGAGGCGGAAGTGATCAGGGAACTGGGCACGCCAAAAGAAGCGGCTGCAGAACTTTTGTCGGCACTTCTCCGCGAGAAGACGGCGTCCACCGCTCTCTCCAGTGAGGTGGCCGGGGATGCAGACCACCAAAACAGCAAAACACAGAGCAGAAGATACCGTGCCGGCGATCCCATTCCGGAAAACGGAAAGAAAAGCTCGCCGCTTTCCATCCTGCTCATCGTGATCTTATCCATCTGCGCCGCTCCCATCGCGGCTCCGCTGGCGATCGCCGCTCTTATGATGCTGCTGGCAGGCGTCATCGTGGTCCTTGCCGTGATCCTGTGCATTTTTGTGTGCAGCATATCGGCAGTGATCGCCGGTGTATATTCCGTATTCACCGCCTTTCATCTGCTGCCGGCTTCTGTCTCCGGCTTTCTGGTCATCGCCGGAGCCGGCCTGCTTTCCACAGGATTTGGGATTCTGTTTTTTGTCGCCGGCGCTTTCTTCTGCAGATGGCTTGTCGTCGCGCTGGCACGCTTTATCCAGAAGCGAATTGATGAAAGGAGGGAAAAACGATGAATAAACTTTCCAAACGTACATTACTGCTGGCAGTGGCGCTCTGCGTCCTCGGCATCATTCTTTTTGCCATCGGCGCCTGTACCGGAGGTATCCGCGATCTCGCCTCCGCCGGGGTGCAGAACCTGCCTTCTTCCGGCTCCATGAAAGAATATCAGATGGAAAAGACGAAACTTGATGACTTTGACAGTCTGAACATTGATGTGTCCTATATGGATATCCATATCCTTCCGTCAGAGGACGACGCCTGCTATCTGGCGTACAATCTTTCCGGAAATGACCGGAAGAATCCGTTTCAGTATCATATCGAAAACGGCGTTCTTTCTGTTAAGGAAGATCTCTCCGCGGAATCCGGCTTCTTTATCGGCATCGACTACAGCTTCCTTGCAGAACTTGCCGACGGCCGTGTCGTCACTGATACTTCCGACAACCATATGGAACCTGACCAGCTGACTCTCTGGATGCCGGCAGACAAAATGCTTTCCTCCGTGGTCATCTCCGGCGGCGACGGCGATATCGACCTTTCCGGGCTTTCTGCCGGACAGCTCTCTGTGGAAGCTTCCTACGGTGACCTGACTCTCTCCGGCGTACAGGCGGACAGCGGAAACTTTACGCTCGGCGACGGCGATATCCAGGCGGATGGCCTCACTCTGAAACAGATGGATCTCGACGCTTCCTACGGAGACGTTTCCGTGCGGGATTCCTCCCTGGAAAATGTGTCGTTTCACGCCGGGGACGGAGACTTCTCCTGCGATAACACGGTCTTTCACGGCGACTGTCAGTTCACTCTCTCCTACGGGGATGCGGATTTCTGCCTGGAAGGCAGCCAGAAATCTGCCCTCTCCTTTGACTTAAAGACCAGCTACGGAGAGATCTCTGTCTACCGGGATATTCCGGACGGCGCTTCCATCGGATATGAGGACGAGGACGTCCAAAGCTATCAGAGAACCGGAACAGCCCCGGAGGATCTCCTCACTGTGGAATGTGACGACGGAGATATCCTGATCCGGTAATCCTAAAACTTGTTGGCGCGTCTCTCTACATTTTTCTTAAAGTTCATCACTTCATGGTCATACGTCTGATCCATCAGGGTGGAATGAATCATAAAGTCTGCCGTTGCCTTATTGTTGGCGATCGGGATGTCATATACCTGCGCGATACGGAGAAGCGCCTTGACGTCCGGGTCATGCGGCTGTGCGGTCAGCGGGTCGGAAAAGAAGATAAGGAAGTCTACCTTTCCTTCCACGATCTTCGCTCCGATCTGCTGGTCTCCGCCCAGCGGACCACTGTTATATCCTTTTACCGGCAGCGAGGTTCTCTCTGTGATCAGCCGGGCAGTGGTTCCGGTTCCGCAGAGAAAATGTTTCTTCAGAATCTCCTGATTCTTATCGCACCACTGAATGAGCTCCTCTTTCTTATTGTCATGGGCGATCAGCGCAATATTCTTTTGTTTCTCAATCGTCAAAGTAATCGTTTCCTGTGCCATAGTATAAACCCCTTTCTTTTGCCCGCCATATCTGCCGGCGTGATATTGTTTCTTTTATTATACATGAATCCACCGGCTTTGTAATCACCAGGTTTCCAAAATATCCCCCTGGTTCACAAACGCCGCATACCTGTCCCGCGATCATGCACGACATTTTAACCTTTTTCTCCTGACATCATATCATAAAACAGGAAACTTCTACGAGGAGGCAGAAACATGTATCCTTTTTTCAGGCACAGGGACAAAAACTGCGGCGCGGATTGCGCCCGTTTCCATAGAACCCGCCGCACCGGCACAGAAACCGACACGCTCGACGCCATGACGCCCGGGAGGCACGCCGCCGTCTCCGCTCTTCTTTGCTCCGGCAGTATACGCCGCCGTCTTCTGGACCTTGGCATGATTCCCGGCACCAGAGTGGTCTGTATCGGAAGAAGCCCTCTGGGCGACCCTTCCGCCTATCTTGTCCGGGGCGCTGTAATCGCTCTGCGCCGCAAAGACTGTCGCCAGATTCTGATTACGGGCGAAAGTGCTGACACAGACAAACCATCGGAACAATCACCGGCACAGACAGAAACAGCAAAAACCATCGGAACCATCGCCGGCACAGACAGAAACAACAAAAACCATCGGAACCATCGCCGGCACAGACGGGAACAGCAAAAACCACAGACGTCGGAGGAACTGCCATGGGTCTGACTAACCGTTCTGTCGGCATCCACGCTCTGGATTCCGGACTGCACATCATCCGCCAGCATCCCGAAGATAAGGTCATCGCCCTCGCAGGCAATCCAAACGTGGGAAAAAGCACCATTTTCAACGCTCTGACCGGCATGAATCAGCACACAGGAAACTGGCCGGGCAAGACCGTGGCGAACGCGCAGGGGTATTGTCATTCTTCCGAAAACTCTTACGTGCTGGTGGACATTCCCGGCACGTACTCTCTGCTGGCACACTCTGCGGAGGAGGAGATTGCCAGAAACTTCCTCTGCTTCGGAAAACCGGACGCTGTTGTCGTCGTCTGCGACGCCACCTGTCTGGAAAGAAATCTGAATCTGGTCTTACAGACGATGGAGATCTCTTCCCGGGTCATCGTTTGCGTCAACCTGATGGACGAGGCAGAAAAGAAACAGATTCGGCTGGACCTGCCTCTCCTGTCCCGCCGGCTGGGTGTTCCGGTCATCGGCGTCTGCGCCCGCAAAAAAGAGACGCTTGCGCCTCTTCTTAACGCTTTAGATCAGGTGACAGCTTCCTCCTGTCCGGCAACTCCCGTTAAGATCCGCTACCCGGAAGCCATGGAGTACGCCATCCATATGGTAGAGCCGCTTCTGGAAGAAAAAACCGGCGGACAGCCGGACAGCCGCTGGTTAAGCCTCCGGCTTCTGAATCAGGATTCCTCTCTGCTGCGGGAATTATCCGGCAGTCTGGGAGAAGATTTTCTCAGGGATCCGGAACTTCTGCGCGGTCTCGCTCTGGCAAAAAAACAACTCCTGCGGGAGTATCCGGATACCGGACAGTGGGAGGACGCTGTCGTCAGTTCCATCGTCTCCACAGCGGAGAGGCTCTGCCGGGGCGTCATCACCCTGGAAAATCCTTCTTACCGCAGGACCGATTTTAAGATAGACCGCCTTCTTACCAGCCGGATCACCGGCTTTCCGCTGATGCTTCTGTTGCTGGCAGTGATCTTCTGGATCACGATCAGCGGCGCAAACTATCCGTCTGCCCTTCTGTCTGACGGACTGTTCTATATCGAGGACTGCCTGACCAGCCTCTTTTTCCGGCTCCACGCCCCCGCCTGGCTGCACGGCCTTCTGGTTCTGGGACTTTACCGTGTACTGGCATGGGTCGTCTCCGTCATGCTGCCGCCGATGGCGATCTTCTTTCCTCTTTTTACTATCCTGGAGGACATCGGTTTTCTGCCCCGGATCGCCTACAATCTAGATAAACCCTTCCAATGCTGCCGCGCCTGCGGGAAACAGGCGCTGACCATGTGCATGGGCTTCGGGTGTCGCGTTTACTGTTCCGTTTCTTCCCACGGATTCAGATCCGTCGGCAGAATCAGCTTCTCTTCTTCCGCCAGAGCAAACAGCGCTTTTCGCACTTCTTTCGCCTGACAGTTTGCCGCTGCGATTCTGGACATATTTTTCTCCCCCGCACCCACTCCCAGATTGTGCAGATACTCTGTGATCCCTTTCGGAGGTTTCTTTTTCGGGGTGATAAACCATTTCTCCTTTTTGCCCTGGCCGGTGATCCGGTTCAGGTCAACCTTCTCATCAAAACCCGGACAGGAACCATTGGACGTGTACTGATGCAGATCCGCGCCGACGTGGCAGGGATAATCCGGGTCATATTTTCCGTTGTTTTGCCCATACCGCGCCTCCCACCAGGCACATTTGCCCGGACGCATGGCGATGATATTTTTATACTTATCATACTGTGCGTACATGGTGTACAACATCATTTTATACTCAAGTGTCTTCAGATAATCCATGGCTTTCTGCACGCCGGAGGCAGCGTTTCCCGCCTCCACGTCCAGCACATATCCCATGAAATGTTTTCCGATCCTATCTTTACAGGTCTTTACCAGAAACTTCGCCTGCGCCAGTTCGTCCCCCTTATTGAGATAGGCATACAGCCAGTAGGGGATCCCCCTTTTTTCACACTGTTTTACGATCCCCGCCATGGCGCTGTCCACAAACGAAGTTCCCTGCGTCGCTTTTGTGATCATAAACGGACAGTTTTTCTCCACCTTCGCCCAGTCAGCCACTGTATGATGGTGAGAAATATCCGGGTAATAGTCACTCATCTCTCTCCTCCTTACATTCCGGCAGTCCCGCTATCGACGTGAGCAGAGAAACCACACCGGCAAGAAGCGCCGTCGAGATGGTCATCACCGTATCCACTTCGGCAAACACGGTCGCCGTACCGATCGCCGCCACCGCCGTCTGTGCCACAGTTCTCGCCGCGCGGATCCCGGCACATTTCAGCCAATTTTTTGTTTTACTGCTTATCTGCATCATTTTCCTCCTTCACAGCTTCCCCGGCCGCCGCTTCCTCCAACAGCCGGTACAGCTCTTCACTTTTCCAGTTTCGTCTGACTGTGATATCTTCCGGATTTACCACCGTATGATCCGGCAGCCGGATGATCACCTTACTCATATTGCTCCCCCCTCCCTGTATACTTATGCAGGCAGGGTTGTCCCGGTTCTCTCCCGGTCCGCGCGACTCTCCCGCGACAGCCGGAAACACAGGCAGATTCTTATGAAAAATGTAACCGATACCAGACATCTGCTCTGTCACATAAATGCAAAAACAGCACATAGGCATATAAGGAACACTGCATTTTACTGACAGGGAGGAACCTCTCATGCCTACCGCCGCCTGCTATGTACGGGTCTCCACAGAACATCAGAGAGAAAATTACAGTATCGCGGAGCAGACCGACCGCCTCACCGCCTTCTGTGCGGCAAAGGATATCACCATCGGCCGCATTTACACCGATGGCGGCTACTCCGGAGGCACCCTGCGCCGTCCGGCACTGCAGGATATGCTGTCCCATCTCCCGGAATACGACGTCGTCATCGTCTACAAGCTGGACCGTCTGTCCCGGAGCCAGAAGGATACGCTGTTGCTCATTGAAGATTATTTTCTTGCAAAACAGGTGGATTTTATCTCCGTCTGCGAAAACTTTGACACTTCCACCCCTCTGGGGCGCGCAATGATCGGCATGCTCTCAGTGTTTGCCCAGCTGGAAAAGGAGCAGATCACCGAGCGTTTCACCATGGGACGGCTTGCCCGGGCAAAAAACGGCTATTACCACGGCGGTCCCACTGCTCCCACCGGCTACGATTACAGGGACGGCCGCCTCATCGTCAACGAATCGGAAGCCGCACAGGTACGCGAACTTTTCGAGCGGTTCCGTCAGGGACATTCTGTCTGCGACTGCCAGCGCTACATGCAGGCGCACTATACGACCAAATACGGAAACTGGAAGAGCGATACGCTCATAAGAAATGTACTCCAAAATGAAGTGTATATCGGAAAAGTAAAGTTTCAAAATCAGACATATCCCGGCTGCCACACTCCCATCATACCGGAATCGTTATTCTATGAAGTGCAGGAAATCTTCCGGAAACGCAGGGAATCTCTCGCAAAAAAACAGGCCGCCGCACAGGACCCCCGCCTTCCGGCAAGACATCCGTTCGTTCCCCGGACGCTGCTCTCCGGTCTTCTGTACTGCGGCAAATGCGGCGCCCGGTTCTACGGAGGACACGGGAACTACAGCTGCAGCGGAAAAATCCACGGCCGCGACAGGAAAGATGCCCACTGCGTTGGGACCATCCACGGCAGCAAGCATTTCTGTCGCAGCGGGAAAGCGCCCGTCAGTGACAAAAGCGGCCCGGATTCTTCGCGCTGCCAAAATAAAAAATGGAAGATCACGCTTCTTGATGCCTGTGTCATCGATGCCCTCTGCAAGATTCCGTTTGAAAAGCTCCACACAGAAGGTTCTTCGGCTCCGCCAGCGCCACAGCAATCTTCGGCAACAGACGCTCCTTCTGCCGGCGCAGATCTACGCCGCCTGCTGACGCAGCCGCCTCTCTCCGGACAGCGCGCCTGCCTGGCGCTCCTCGTCGACAGGATCTACGTGGAAGATGAGGAAATCACCATCCTGCTCCGGGACATTTTCTGAGATAACCCGAAGCCCATGTGCATGGGGTTCGGATGCAACGCCGCCGGAGTCATCGGCTGCCGGATCATCGACTCGCCGCGGGAACGGCTGCTCGCCATCCTGACAAATACTTTCGTACCGTGCAACGGACGATTTCCGACTCTCATCGCACTGATCACCATGTTTTTCGTGGGGACAGAGGGAACTGTTTCGGCTTCTCTTCTGTCGGCAGTTCTGCTTACGGGCGTCATCCTCTTCGGCATCGCCGTCACCTTTTTTGCGACCCGCCTGCTGTCAGCCACCGTTCTGAAAGGCGCTCCCTCCACCTTTGTGCTGGAACTGCCGCCTTACCGCCGCCCGCAGTTTGGAAAGATCATCCTCCGCTCCATCCTGGAGCGCACGCTGTTTGTCCTCGGTCGGGCTGCCGCTGTTGCCGCTCCGGCAGGCATGTTGCTCTGGCTCCTGGCAAATGTAACGGCGGGAGGAGAAAGCCTTCTTGCCCTCTGTTCTGATTTTCTGGACCCTTTCGCGAGACTCATGGGACTTGACGGCGTCATCCTCCTGGCCTTCATCCTCGGATTCCCGGCCAACGAGATTGTCCTTCCCATCATCGTCATGACTTACCTGGCAGAAGGCAGCCTCTCCGGGACGGGAAGTCTCATGGAAATGAAAACGCTCTTTACCGCCAACGGCTGGAGCCTGAGCACTGCGCTCTGCACGATGGCCTTCTCCCTCATGCACTGGCCCTGCTCCACAACCCTGCTGACTATCCGAAAAGAAACGGGAAGCTGGCGATGGACCGCTCTCTCCGCCATCCTTCCGACTTCCCTTGGCATCCTCTGCTGCATGCTCATTCACCTTATCAGCACGTTATTATGATTTTTTATTCTCACAGCTCCGCTAAACCTCGCCCGGGCATCTTTCCTCACCCGATAAATCTTACGAAATTCTTACGGCAATCGTCAGAATATCGTGCGGAAAATTTGACACAGATTATACAAACATAGTGTATACTGACATCGTCAAAACAGCAAAAGCTGTTTTTGATAGTCATAGATTTTTTCATACTTTTCTCTCTTCAAAAAGAGCTGCGGCATCGACGGATGCGGCAGCTTTTTTCCTATACAATAAAAAACAACGGCAGCGCACCGCCGGAATGGTTGCCGGACAAAATACCGATGCGCCGCCGTCATCTATCACAGATTCCTGAAACGACTCAGGAATTCTTTTGTTTTCTCTTTCTTCGGATTGCCGAAGATCTCCTCGCTGGTGCCTTCTTCCTCAATGACGCCGTCCGCCATGAAAATGATGTGGCTGGAAATATCTCTGGCAAAGGCCATCTCGTGCGTCACGATGAGCATGGTCATGCCTTCCTCGGCAAGCTTGCTCATGACATTTAACACCTCGCCGACCATCTGCGGGTCAAGAGCGGATGTCGGCTCGTCAAAAAGCAGAACCTCCGGTTCCATGGCAAGGGCTCTGGCGATTGCCACCCTCTGTTTCTGACCGCCGGAAAGCTGCCGCGGTTTGGCGTTGATAAACTGCTCCATGCCGACTTTTTCAAGAAACTGCATAGCAAGGCTGCGGGCAGTCTCCTTATCTTTCTTTGCCACCTTTTCCGGACCGATCATACAGTTTTCCAGCACGGTCAGATTATTAAACAGGTTAAAGCTCTGGAACACCATGCCAACCTTCTCCCGGTATGCCGGCACGGACATCTTCGGATCGGTGATATCTTCGCCGTGATAATAGATGCTGCCGCCGGTCGGCGTCTCCAGCAGATTGATACAGCGAAGCATCGTGGATTTACCGGAGCCGGAAGCGCCGATAATGGAGATGACGTCTCCCTTCTTCACAGAAAAGTCGATATCCTTGAGCACCTCATGGGAGCCGAAACTTTTCATCAGATGGGAGACCTCCAGAATATTGTTTGTCTGATCCATTTATAATCTCCCCTTTCCTTCCTGTCCGAACTGAGTTCCCACGCCCATGGCGTCCACCAGTTCATAGTTATCGCTGCCGTCCATCTTTTTCTCCCACAACAGCAGAAGCCGGGAAGAAATGACGGTCATCACCAGATAGATACACATGACGATGGTCGCCGATTCAAAGAACGTATACAGCGCGCCCGCCACACTCTTATGTACGAAGAACAGATCCACGATGCCGATCACGGACAACACGGAAGAGTCCTTGATATTGATGATAAAGTTGTTCCCGATCTGCGGGATGATATTTCGGATCGCCTGCGGCAGGATCACATACAGCATCGCCTGCACATGAGTCATACCGATGGCTTTCGCGCCTTCCATCTGCCCCGGGTCCACGGAAATGATACCACCCCGGACGGATTCCGCCATATACGCTCCGGTGTTGATGGAGACAACAAGGAACGCCGACTGCCACATACCCAGATGGATATTAAACACCTGCGCCGCGCCGTAATAGATAAATACCGCCTGCACGATCATCGGCGTGCCGCGGAACAGTTCCACATAAGCCTTCAATATAATCTTTACCAGTTTTAAAATAAATCGCTTTGGCAGACCGTCTCTCTTTTTATCCACGGGAATCGTCTGAACCACACCCACGGCAAAGCCGATGACGCATCCGATGATAGTGGACACGATGGCGATTGCCAGCGTTGTGCCGGCTCCCTGCAGAAACGACATACCATAATTCTGGAGAAGATAGAGGATCCTCTCCAGAAAGTTCATTTCGGAAATCATGCTTTCGTCCTTTCTCTTACACAAAATGCGGGGGCAAAATCCGCTGCCCCCGATACCTGACATGCATCCCGTACCTTTTCACGGATCACCCGCCGCTTTGCGGTTTCTTCTTCCGTGAAGCAAGCTACTGACAGATTACTTACTCAGACAATGGCTGCACGGAGATGGCCTCCTGCATCATTGTGTCAAAATCTTCTGTCGTCATGTTATCAAGTACAGAATTAATCTGATCTAACAGCTCCGTATTACCTTTCTGTACGGAGATACCGATATTGATCTCCTCCTCGGAAACCTGGAAATCATCGTCTGTTCCCGCGAAATCCAGCATTTTAAAATCCGGGTAAGCGACGAGGGCCGCCATACCGGTCGGCATATCGGTGACAACAACGTCGGTACGTCCGCTGTCCAGTGCGACAAGCATGGATGGCGCGGACTCCTGCGCCGGCTGGATGTTGGCATCCGGAATCTGCGGAAGACATACGTCATACCAGATCGTCCCAAGCTGGGAGGTACAGGTCGCTCCGGCAAGATCAGCCACTCCCTGTGCATTGGCATACGGACCGTCATTCTTTACGAGAGTAATAATAGATGCGTAATAATATGGCTCCGTGAAATCCACCATCTGCAGACGCTCGGATGTGATGGACTGTCCCGCGATGACACAGTCCACGCTGCCGGACTGCACAGCCGGAACCAGGGAATCCCAGTCAAGCTTCACGATCTCCAGATCATATCCCAGCTCCTCGGCGATCTTCTTTGCCATCATAACATCGTACCCGTATGCATAATCGTTGCTGTCCTTGATCGGAACCGCACCGTTGGAATCATCGGACTGTGTCCAGTTATACGGAGCGTAGCCACACTCCATGGCAACCGTGAGCGTTTTGCTTCCATCCTCTCCTGTGGATTCTGCCGCATTGTCCCCGGAACCACCGCAGCCTGCAAGGCCAATGACCATGGAAGCTGCAAGAACCAAACTTAATAATTTCTTCTTCATACCTCTTCTCCTTCTTGTGTAAATCTAATGGTTGATTGCTTCTCATCTTTGTATATATCTGTTTTTCCCCTGTTTTCTGCGTAACAGAGCAGAAAACAGAACATATATGGGTTTATACTAACAGATTTCCACATACAAAGCAAACATTTTTGCAGGATAAACAGCGAAAAGTTGCAAAATCCATTTTCGGCAATAAAAAAAGGGCTATCCTCTGCTGCAAACAGAGGATAGCCGTGTAACTTGTAAATCATCTTACACTGTGTTTCCGTCTGGGTAATCGGGGATAGACCAATATCTCCGTTACCTTCAGAACGTCACCGTAATCTCCGTTCCCTTTCCTTCCTCACTCTCGAGGTGGAGGGTGGCGCCGTGGATGGCCACGATATGTTTCACGATGGCCAGGCCGAGGCCGGTGCCGCCGGTCTGCTTGGAACGGCTCTTATCCACCCGATAAAACCTCTCGAACACTCTCTCCTGATGTTCTTTCGGGATGCCGATGCCCGTGTCTTTTACGCGCAGGAAGGCGTGGCCTTCTCTCGCGCCGACTTCCACCAGAACGCTTCCGATTTTGTTGTTGTAGCGGATGGCGTTGTTGCAGAGGTTGTCGATCAGCTCGCTGATCATTCCCCGGTTGGCGGTGATGCAGGTGGAGACGCCGATGCAGGCGATGTTCACCTCATGCTTGCGGGCGTACATTTTCAGATTCTCCACACATCTCTCCGCCATCTCATTTAAGTCAAAGGTTTCCATGGTGTTATCCTGCGCCGCGCCGTTGTCCAGCTCGGAAAGCCGGATGGTATCATTGATGAGGGAGAGCAGTCTCTCCACATTTTCGCGGATTTTTGCGGAAAAGGAAACGATCTCGTCCTGTCCCACCATACCGTTTTCTATCAGTTCTGCGTAGCCGGAAATGGCGGTCAACGGCGTCTTTAATTCATGGGATACATTGGCGGTAAAGTCCTGCCGCATCTTGGCGGCTCCCAGTATGTCCGTGTGCTGCTTCCGTATGAGGTTCGCAAAAGGCACCAGCTCCTTGTAGGCCGGCACCACGCTGTAGTCGTCAATATTTACCGCCATCTCCTCGATCGGCCCGATGATGCTCTTTGTGAGGAATCTCGCCAGAATGATGCAGACCACTACCATGAGTACCATCATGCCCGCCACGGCGGGGATCATGCTGTTGGCGATACTCCAGACATTTTCTTCGTCTTTTGACACCCGGAGCACGGAACCGTCATCCAGCCGCAGGGCGTAATAATACGTGCTCTGATTGAGCGTCTCCGACTCCCGGATGGATTCGCCGTGGCCGGTGCGGAAGGCCTCCTGGATCTCCGGGCGCTGCGCGTGATTTTCCATATTCGTCTCGTCCGCACTGTTGTCGTAAAGCACCTTTCCGTCCGCGCCCACCCAGGTGACGCGGAGATTATCCGAATCAAAATAGTAACCGGTCTGATTTCCTTCCTGGAAAATGTGCGTATCTTTTAACGTATCCGCCACCGTCTCCAGGTCTTCTTTCACCTGTCCCCGGTACACATCATAAAATATCGTAAACATCACCAGCACCGTGGCGACGATCGCCATGACAGAGATGCCGATGAGCTGCAGATTAATCTTTCTTTTCATACAACTACTCCATACATGTTATTTTTAGGGGACGCCTTTCCCCGCCTGTCCGACTTTTTCTTTTTATTCAGCTACTTATTCCATGACATACCCGACGTTGCGGACCGTCTTGATATGCGCGCCGTTTTCTCCAAGCTTCTTCCTGAGAGTCTTGATGTGCATGTCCACCGTCCGGGACTCGCCCTCAAACTCCGTATCCCACACCCGCTGCATGATCATCTCTCTTGTCATGACGATGCCGGCGTTTCGCATGAGAAGCTTTAACAGTTCATATTCTTTATAGGTAAGCTCCACCGCCTCATTCTGGGAGTAGGCCATGTGACGCTCATCATCTAAGAAGACGTCCCCGATCGTGAGGAACTTATTCTCCGACTGTTCCACGGTACGGCGCAGCACCGCCTTCACCCGGGTGATAAACTCGATGATGGAGAACGGTTTCTTGATATAGTCGTCGGCGCCGATATCGAGCCCTCTTACCATGTCGATCTCCGACGTCTTCGCCGTCACCATGATGACCGGCATCTTCTTTGTGATCGGGTTCTGCCGGATCTTCTTCACGATCTCGTAGCCGTCCTCGTCCGGCAGCATGACGTCAAGAATCGCCAGATCCGGCACCTTCTCTTTGATCTTTTTATAAAAATGTGCCGCGTCATCAAACGTGTATACTTTATGACCGCTGTTTTTTAATGCGATCGCCTCAATCTCCTGAATATTTGTATCATCTTCCACTACATAAATGATTGCCATAATCTCATCCCTCTTCCATACCGGTTTTCTTTGCTCATTATATCCTGATAAATGCGCCATGGCAAGAATCTTTGCCAGACCGCCTTTTTTCTCATTATAACACAAGAAGACTGAATGACCGCAGTCACATCAGTCCCCCGCAATATCGCCGCAGCCCTTTACAGGGTCTGCGTGAAATCCTTTTAGTTTTCATGTTTGCCGGTGATAGAGAAGATCGCCCACTCAGCAATGTTGGTGGCATGGTCGCCGATTCTCTCGAAGTATTTGGCAACCATCAAAAGGTCTGCCGCCTGGTTGGCACAATTGGAATCTTTCTGAATGATATCAATCAATTCTCCCTTTACCTGCAGGAACAGATTGTCGATGATATCATCGTGAGCGATAACCGCTTCTGCCTTGTCATAATTTTTCTCCACATAAGCTTCCAGACCCTGAATCAGCATGACCATAGTCTCTTTTGCCATACGCTCGATGTGTGTGAGCTGCTCGATATTCGGCATATCTGTCAGCACAATGGCAAGCTCGGAGATATCTGTCGCATGATCGCCGATTCTTTCCATATCTGTAATCATCTTAAGCGCTGCGGAAATCGTGCGAAGATCTCTTGCGACTGGCTGCTGCTGCAGAAGAAGATGGAGGCAGAGACTCTCGATCGTTCTCTCCTTTGTATCAATCTCTTCATCGGATTCCATTGCGTCATGCGCTTTATCCACATCTCTCTGGATCAGAGCCTCGATCGCTTTGCCGATGGCCTGCTCGACCAGGGTTCCCATACTGATAATTTCTTTATTTAATAACTCTAACTGTTCATCAAAATGAATACGCATAATCAACCAAACCTTCCTGTAATATAGTCTTCTGTTCTCTTGTCTTTCGGCATGGAGAACAGTTCGTCTGTTTTTCCGGTTTCGATAATCTCTCCCAGCAGGAAGAATACCGTTTTGTCGGAAACACGGGTTGCCTGCTGCATATTATGTGTAACCATAACGATGGTGTAATCTTTTTTCAGTTCCATGGCAAGCTCTTCGATCTTGATCGTGGAGATCGGGTCGAGAGCGGATGTAGGCTCGTCCATCAGAAGGACTTCCGGCTGTACGGCCAGGGCGCGGGCGATACAGAGTCTCTGCTGCTGTCCACCGGATAATCCCAGCGCGCTCTTTTTCAGTCTGTCCTTTAACTCATCCCAGATGGCCGCTTTACGGAGGGAATCCTCCACGATGGTATCCAGTTTTGCTTTGGAACGGATACCGTGAGTTCTTGGCCCGTAAGCGATATTATCGTAAACGCTCATCGGGAATGGATTCGGTTTCTGGAATACCATACCGACTCTTTTTCTTAAAAGGTTTACGTCCATATCTCTGTAAATGTCTGTATCATCAAGGGTAACTTTACCCGTAATCTTACAACCTTCCACCAGGTCGTTCATTCTGTTTAAAGATTTTAATAATGTAGATTTTCCGCATCCGGAAGGTCCGATAAATGCCGTGATCTCATTGGCGTAGATATCCAAAGACATATCTTTTAACGCATGAAACTGGCCGTAATATAAGTCAAGACCTTCAATCGCCATTTTTGCAGTGCTCAAAGTTCTACTCCTTCCAAATTCTTACGTTACCTTTATGACTTCTGGATCTTCTTTGCCAGGAAAGAGGATAACGCATTTATCACAACAACAAGTATAAGTAACACGACAGCCGTTGCATACGCCTGGTCTACATGGAGACCTTCGCTGGCAAGTACGTACATGTGAACGGCAAGCGTTCTTCCTGAAGAGAACACACTCTTCGGAATATCCGCAACAGTACCTGCTGTATACATCAGCGCCGCTGTCTCGCCTACGATTCTTCCGATCGAAAGGATCACGCCGGAGAGGATGCCCGGTACGGCAGACGGAAGAATGATCTTAAAGATCGTACGGAGCTTTCCGGCTCCAAGACCGAAGCTTCCTTCACGGAAGGAATCCGGCACTGCCATAAGCGCTTCCTCTGTGGTTCGCAGGATTACCGGCAGAACCATGATCGCCAGTGTACAGGCGCCGGCCAGAATGGAGAATCTCCAGTGGAGCGCCGTTACGAAAAACAGCATACCGAACAGACCGTAAACGATGGACGGAATACCTGTCAGTGTCTCGGCAGTCACACGGACTACCTTTACCAGTTTGTTTCCCTTTTTCGCGTACTCTACCAGATAGATGGCAGAACCGATTCCGAAAGGAATCGCAAAAATCAGGGAGATTACAGCCATGATGACCGTATTGATCATAGCGGGAACTACCGATACATTTTCTGAGGTATATTCCCAGGAGAATAAGTCCGCATTCAGATACGGAATACCATTTACTAATATATATACCAGAAGGAACAACAGAGCGGCAATCGTTATCACCGCTGCCAGAAGAACCAGGATCATCACGATCAGAGAGCCCGGTGTTCTTGTATAGGAAACAAGACGGTCCTTTAAACTCTGACGGTTCATGGCTACGATATTATCTGTATTCACTTCTTTTACATTTTCTTCAACATTATCTAAAACAGCCATGTCCTAATTCCTTTCTCCACGCATCTTCACAACGGAAAATGCCAGGTTGATAAGCAGGATGAATACGAAAAGCACAACGCCTGTCGCGATCAGAGCCTCTCTGTGAAGACCCTCCGCATATCCCATCTCAATAACGATATTTGCAGTCATGGTACGAACGCCCTCGAAAATGCTTCCCGGCATTCTCGCCTGGTTTCCGGCTACCATGATCACCGCCATGGTCTCACCGATGGCACGTCCGACACCCAGGATGACCGCAGCGAGAATACCGGATTTCGCTGCCGGAAGAATCGCGCAGAATACGCTTCTTTCGTGGGTGGCTCCCAATGCCAGAGAACCTTCGTAATAACTGTCCGGCACGGCACGAATGGACGCCTCGGACTGACTGATGATGGTCGGGAGAATCATCATTCCAAGAAGGATGGATGCCGCTAAAATACTGCTTCCTGTTCCTCCAAATGTATTTCTGATCATCGGTACGATCACGACCATACCGAAAAATCCATAGACAACGGACGGGATACCTGCCAGCAATTCCACACCCGGTTTTACTACTTTATAAATGCCTGCCGGACAATATTTCGCAAGAAAAACTGCTGTGAGAAGTCCAATCGGCACACCGATCACGATTGCTCCTGCCGTTACATAAATACTGCCGATGATCATCGGGAAGATACCGTAGATATCATTTCCCGGTCTCCATTCTCTACCTAAAAGGAAATCGGCAAAGCCGATTTCCTTCATAGCCGGAACACCATTTGCAAATAAGAATATACAAATTAATGCGACAGCAAGGATAGAGACACAGGCAGCAACGAGGAAGACAACTTCCATTATTCTCTCTTTATACTTTGCCATGTGTCGTTAGCTCCTTTTTATCTTACTGTGCTGCTGTAGTTGTCTCAGCGGCTGCTCCAGTGGAAACATCTGCCCAGTCTGTAGTCTCGCCGGTGAAGATGCTCTTAACCTGATCGCTGGTCAGATCACTTACTGCGTTGTCATTGTTTACGATCACTGCGATACCATCCTGTGCGATCATTGTAGGAGTCACACCCTGTGCCAGCTCATCATCTTTGATCTCTCTGGATGCCATACCGATGTCGTAGCTGCCCTCTACTGTGGAGGAAACGCCTGTGGTACTGTCTGTTGTCTGAAGTTCAACGGTTACGTTCGGGTTAGCCTCGCCGTAAGCTTCGATGATTGCTTCCATAACAGGAGATACGGAGGAAGAACCACCTACAACAACGTTACCACTTGCTGCCGGGTCTGCTGCGTATGCCGGAGCATCTGCGATCGGGATGTATCCCTGCTCTTCAACAACTGCCTGTCCTTCAGAGCTCATGATGTAGTTTGTGAAATCGGTGATTGCCGGATTGGTGTTACCTTCTTTTACAACGATGTTGAAAGGTCTTACTACTTTGTAGGAACCATTCTCTACGTTCTCTACAGATGCTGCAGCACCGTCAATGTTGACTGCTTTTACTGTATCATTTAAAGAACCAAGGGAGATGTATCCGATTGCGTTTGTATCGTTTGCTACGGAAGACATCATAACGGCTGTGCTGTTTGTGATGGTTGCGTCAACTGTGGTCATATCCACTTTCTCGCCGCTCTCATCTTCCTGCTCGATACCGAACAGCTCGATAAATGCTCCTCTTGTTCCTGAACCGTCTTCTCTGGATAATACGGTGATTGCTCCGCCTGCACCTGCGCTGCCGCTTTCGCCGCCCTCAGTATTTCCCTCGCTGCTATTTCCGCCACAGCCTGCCAGGCATGCTGCTGATAATGCTACTACTAATGCTGTGCTTAAAAACTTTCTCATGATGATATTTCCTTTCTCTTCTTTCTTTCTACACTTGTTTGTTTTGTTTTCTTTGTTCTTAGCGCTTCCCTCGCGCTTCCCCCATAGATTATTACCCTTTTGTAAAGTCCAAAACCCGAGTTATGTAAAATCTGTGAAAAGTTTTTGTATAACATTTTACATTCTCTACATTTTTGTATTTCTACAGGAACAATGTGATCTTGAAGGAGATCGGCGCCCTGTTCCGGGCAGAAAAAAGAGAATTTCGACCGGAAAGTACATTTCACAGCACAATCCTATTATATGGAGAGAATTTAAAATTATACAAAAGAGCACTCTGCCTGTAAAAGCGCCATACCTGCGCGGACATCACTTTATGATAAAAGAAAAAAAGAATTCGGCCGGACATCCCCGCCGGAATGTCACATACCAGATTCTCACAGTTTTTCAATCTGCTTCCGCAATTTCAGAAACCGCTTGTCAATCTCCGCAATGTCGATGGCGCAGGCCTTCAGTTCTTTCCTGAGCTTCTCCGTCTCCTTTCGCTCATTTTTATAACAGAGCTGATGATCCAGGATTGCCCAGTAATTCATGGCAACGGAGCGGACCTGAATCTCCACCCGCACCTTTTCTTCACCGTGCAGCGCCTCGGCGATCACATGAATACTGCGGTACCCGCTGCTCTTCGGATGGGAAATGTAATTCTTTACTTTAATAATAGTAAGCCCCGGTATCCTGCGGATCTCCTTTGCCATCCGATACACATCGTCCTGAAACGGGCAGACCACCCGGATCCCCGCCATATCATTGAGGGTGCTGACCGCACATTCCAGAGAAATCTCCCTGTTTTTCCTCTTTAATTTGAAAGCAATGCTCTCCGGCGACTTGATCCGCCAGGAGATATTATCCATGATCTGTCTTCCGTATTCCATGGACAGACGCTGGCTGATCTCGTTGATCTCCGGGATGATATCCCAGATCACCTCCGAATATATCTTTTTCAGACCACTTTCCTCCAGCTCCTGCTCCAGCTGTCGTCTCTTTTGTTCAAAAGAATCTTCCCTCACTAACCTGCATTCCTCCCTCTCTCGTGTATTTTTCTCTTTGTCTGTTGTCTCTGACTTTCCTGTCTCCGGCAGATTTTCTGACTGGTTTCATCTGTTTTGTACATTTTCTACGAATCCTGTTGTTTTCTCTGAAATTTCTTCGTGAAATACCACTCAAATCTCTACCGGATGGCAATAGTATAGCTAGTCAATGTAAATTTCATTCATTTTCTATGGAAATTTTGTGTAAAAATTACGAGAAGAAATATACGGTTTTTTGACACATTTTCCAGCAAAATTTCCTGTAAAACAAAAATAAGCTGCCACTATGTTCCCCGAACATAATGACAGCTTATTCCGGTCTTACCAGACCTGTTTTATACCTTTTCCTTCTCCAAAACTCCCGACAGCCATTCGTCCACCTTTTCCGCAGGCATATCTACGATTTCAGCAATGGTGGCTGTGTCGTATCCCCTATGATACAGACGCAATGCTGTCTCCTGTGCTTGCTTAAGTTCACCTTTGATTCTCCCTCGGGCTTCTCCTCTGCGCTCTCCTCTGCGTTCTGCCCGGGCTTCTACTTTCTCCATTATCTTCTTTCTGTGAATGGTATCGTCAAAGATCACTCCCTGCATGCTCATCACTTCCTCCTTCCTGCTGCTCAGGTATTCTTATCATATTTCAAGATAAAAATGGAAATTTATTCTATTTTTCAGTTTTTTTGTCGGAAATATACTCCGTGAGGTAGTGGAGGAATTCCAGTGCGCTCCGGTAGGAAGCTTTTTTCTTTCCTGCCTGCAGGATGCCCTGCCAGCTCCCGTAGCGGCGGAAGCGGGTCTCCACGTAGACGGACGGGCTGCCGCCGGTAGCAATCTTGTCATGGAACTGCTGTGCGGCGTCTTCGCTGTAGTTCCAGCCCGCATCGCTCTCCAGCGGGGTTCCTTTCCAGTGTTCTACGTCGTTCCAGCAGCGGGTCTGGAGCTCTGCCTGGGGGTAGTCCAGCAGGTCGTAGATGCGGTCCATCTTCATCATCAGGTCGCCGAGGCCATAAAAGGAGATGCCGTGGGGGATGTGGATGTTGAAGATCTCTCCTTCCGGGACCAGGTCGCATTTCCGGAAGGTGACGATGAGGACGGAAGTGCGCCAGGTGCGGTTGTAGACGGGGTGGAGAGGGTGTATCTCTGATGCGGACTTTTTTCTTTTATCTACTTTGTTTTTCAGCATATATTTTCCTCTGTATTATCTTCGTACAAAAAGCCAGCTCCCGGAATTACCTGGTCTGCTGGCTTTCTTTGTGTTATCAGTTGTATACTTTACAAAATGATCTGTTATATTCAGCCATTCTGTTTCCTGCGTTTCTTCCGGCAATAATCTCCTGCTACAGCTGCCAGACCGCTTCCTGCAATGATGAGCATCCCCATCCATAACATCGGATTATTACTGTCTCCGGTCTTTGCTGAGCGGGTACCGGAATCGGTCTTCCCCGTATCTGTCCCGGGGTCAGATTGATTATCCGATCTTGCATCAGAATTCGCTTTATTATCCGGCGATATGTTGGAATCAGATTGATTCCCCGACGATGTATCGGAATCAGACGAATCCGTTTTCGTCGTATCCGCAGGGGTCTGCGTAGACGGCTGCGGCACAGGATCATACGTATTCGTAAATGTAAGCTCCTGCTTGACGCTGGTCATCTGTGCGTCTGTATGTACCGCCGCCACGGCTTCCAGTCCGCCGTTTTCTCCATTGGTCACGGAGATGCGGACATAATATACCGTGTTATCATAATGTCCGCGTGCATGACTGCCCGCCTGCTGTGTAACGGTGTAACAATATATACCGGGCTGCGTATAGGTGACTGCCGGAAAAGCTGCTGTTCCGGCTCCCGTGATCGTCAGCGTGTTCTCCGATGGCATCGGGGTACCTTCTTCTGCCGCCTGCATCGTCACCGTATATGTTTCCGCAGGAGAAGGTACTTCTCCTGACAGATTCACACTGACCGGAATCGCCACACTTGCTGTCCTCTCCGCACTGTCTGCTGCCGAAACCGACGCTGGAAAAACCGTCAGACACAGAAGTGCGAACAGAAACGCTGCCGCTGTCTTTTTTATTTTCGTTTTCATCCCCTCCTCCCAGACATATAGGTATAAGGTTTCTTTTTACTGCAAGTTCATTGATGTATTTCTGCTGCTGTATTCGGTTCCATCACTGCCAGAAGAACGGTTCGTGCATCTGTGAACTCTGAAGAACAGGTGGTCATTGCCAGAATCTGAGGATGCTGTCCCTCATTTTCTTCCGTCGAAGCCTTTTTCATGATATCTTTGTGGAAATACAATGCATTTTCTTTGGCAAAGGTCAAAAGTCCTCCCACATTCTCTTCCCACTGTTCCGGTGAGAAAATGGCATCCTCCGATGCAGAGACACGCAGACAAGCAAGAATCTCAAGGTTGTAAGAACGATCCGGTAATATCAGAGTTCCTGTTCTGTTCTCCTCAAAAAACTGCTGATCTTCGTACAAGTCCAAATCTCCGAACATTTTACTGTTGGCCATGTGATGTCCATAGATCAGGCTGTACTGATCGTGAAAGGTATTATCACAATGAGAGTCCAGGAAAATACTTCCCGCCAGGGCAAAGTTACCATAGACGTCTGTATTGATATAAGTCAGGTTATCCTCTCCCTGCAGCACCGGATAGTCAATCTCCGTATTGTCCAGTGTCAGCCATGCGCACACATCTGGATTGATTGCACGCAATTCATCAAAAGACGCGCCGCCGTCTTCTTCCACAACCGGTTTCAATTTCAGCAATTCATCCTGCACATCATCCACAGCGGCGTAAACCTGCGCGTTATCCCACAGGGCATAGGCTGAATAAATGCCGGCAACAGCCAGAAACACAACAACAACGAACGTCATGAGGGAATTGGCGGCTTTTAAGAATCGTCTGGAAAAATTCATGCTGCTGCCTCCCTTCTGTCAACTGTTCCGCCGGATGGATATTCTTATTTACCACGCACAGAATACTGTCACCCGGCGGAAATTCTAAATGCTTATTGCTTATTAGAATCTATATGTTGCTTCTTCGAAATGTTTTTGTTCTTTTCTTTTGTAACTACGCTAATATCAATTAGTCGTCGAATCTGCGTCTTCTTGTAACAAGAACAGCTGCTCCGGCTACAACGCCTGCTGCAATCAAGAAGTATGGCAGGCTGTCGGTGGTGATACCGGTGTCGATTTCAGAACCTTTATTATTGGTAATCTGTACTGTATCAGTGTCATCTGCGGAGATTTTCTTATTCGTTTCATCAGAATATGTATAGGTTGGATCATCATATCCGTAATTATCGGTATTTACATCACCAGTAGTATAATCAGACTCAACAACTGTGTATGTAACGCCTGACGGAATGCCAGTAAATGTAACAGTTTCATCGTTTGTCAGAGTAATCGTTGCTGTAGCTGTACCATTACTCCAGTCTGTTGCTGCAATTGTTTTCTGTGCTGTGCCATCCGTATAGGAAATCACATTGTTTACTACCTTGCCTTCTTCGCTTGTGAAAGTCACGATAACATCGAATTCATCTGTCTTATCGCTCAGATTACCGGTAACCTGTTTGGATACTGCAAGAGAACCATAATCGAAGGTATTGATAATTGGAGCGTCGGAGCCACCAATCTTATCTCCATTGGAATTTTCAATCTCAGAAGTTACCCGTTTCTGTGTATGAGATTCATCTGCCCAGGAAACCATAGCATTTACTGTATAAGTTTCTGTGTTATAGGTAACACCCTGAGTAGTTCCAACTTTTTCTGTTACGGTATAAGTATACAGACCAACTTTTGCATCAGACAAATCACTATAATCTATCACAATGTTGTTACTGCCTGCTGCTTTGGAAACAGTGATAGTATCCGTACCTGGATTCGCTCCTGGTGTCACTGTAAATGTCAGTGCTTCTGCCGGTGTAACTGTGGCGTCTACACCTTTCGTAGTCTGATATTTTTTAGTAATTGTAGTCTTTGTAGTTCCTTCTGTTACTTTTCCTGGCGTTCCCTGTGCAAATACTGCTACGTTCATTGTCAGTGCCATGGTGAGCGCTACCGCGCCTGCTAACATTTTTTTCATTGTTCTCATAGTCTTTCCTCCTGTTTTGTGTTTTTTCTTGTTTTTATTTATGGTCATAAACGCTTTTTAAGCGCACCATACTGTGTCTGAGCAGATTCTTTTTTAGCAAATGTGCCTGTCACGGATTATCTGCTTTTTCGTTCACCGTCTACAGCTGCCTGCGGCGAAGGATGGTGATGACTTTGGCCTTTACATTTTCAAGGGAGATACTGCCGTATTCCCGGCTGTCTGTAGCCTGTGTCCGGTAGTCCCCCAGAATGAACACACATCCTTCCGGTACGGTGTATGGATATTCGATGCCGTCTTCCGGATAGGTGGGGAACAGAATCTCTCCGCCCTGTACCGTCCCGTTCACAAAGAGCGTTCCTGTGTCATCCATAGTGATCACATCCGTCTCGCGTCCCATAATCCGTCCCACATGGGTCTTACCGTCCGCTTCATAAACAACCACATCATCTTTGACATATTCTCCCTGCATACGGAAACCGATAATCAGGTCGCCGTCTTTTATGGCCGGAAACATGCCGTTGCCGGGCGCCTGCATGACCAGAAATACCTGGGTGAAAAGCAGGATTCCAATGACAGCCAGAGCTGCGATATCTGCGGCAAGCCGAATGTAGCCGCTTTTAATCTCTGCGGCGTTCCTCCGCCGGCGGATAATATGGGAGCAGGACGGAAGCTCCTCTGCCGGAGCTTGACCGGCAGGTATTTTTTCTGTCGCTTTCACTGCTCCACCTCTTTTTCCCGGTACATTTCCAGCAAAGCATCGTATCTCGCCCGCTCGGCGGTAAGGGCTGATTCATAAAGCCGATTCAGTTCTTCCAGCTTGCGCCAGAGATGAACTTCATCTACTCCGCCAAACATCTTTTTCTGAAAGCGTACTGTCCGGAACCATGCGAGTAATTTGTCATGCTCCGCATTTACCGATGGCGTTTCCGCTATCGCTTTCCTGCTGGCATCCGGCGAACCCTGTTTTGTCTCTGCCTGAGAATTTCGCTTTTTTTGTGTTTTTTCCATATGTTTTCCTGACATGTTGTCTCTTTCGTTTCTCTTTATTTCTGTTGTCTGTCGCTGTCAGTAAGGGAGCCTGCACATTTTTTTAGCCACGGCGACGGCGAAGAATCACTGCCGCTGCTGCGCCTCCCGCCACAAGGGCAAGCATAAGGATGTACGGCAGGTTGTCCATACGGATACCAACGTCAACGATGGCTTCTTTCTCATTGGTAAATGTAATCGTCATCGGCTCATTTATGACGGTCACGGTGCAGGAACTGTTTGTGCCATCTGAGGTTATCTCACTGTCTGACAGTTCAGCACTTCCCTGCTTAATGCTTACCAAATCATAATCATCCCGGTTCTCGCTGATGGTTACCTGCGTGCCGACTGGTAAGTCATTTAATGTTTTACTGTCGTTATGGCTTAATGAAAAGTTCTCAGTTTTCTGTGTTCCATCGCTGCTCAGCCAGCTGGCGGTAAATGCAAATTTTTTATCGTAATCGCTCAGGTTACCGGTGACAAGCTTCTTAACCTCAATGCTGGAAGTGTTCTTCTCGTAAGAGTTGGTAATGGCAATCTCCGGGTTGCTGGCCTCGGTGACATCGTAGCTCAGAGAAGCGACATGCTTCCAATCGCTTGTTTGACCAATGATGATTTGACCGTTTGCTTCATCATATCTAAATATCTTCCCATCAATGGAATATTCCTGGCCATCTTCTGAAACGCTATAAAACTGTACCGGTTCATGCCAACTTCCATATGTCGTCACTTTGGCTGTTACCGCAGCTCTCACAGACGCAGATAATGGTTCTGAGGAAATCACAATGCATCCACTCGATCCCGTCAGCGCCGCTGCGAACAGAAAATTCTTATTTCCTTCTACGCCAACCGGCCACTCTGTTTTACTGCATGTGTTTTCATACTCTTCTTCATTAATCGTTACATCCGAAGCTTTTACGGTAACATTGTCACCGATGCCTGTCGTTGTAACAGTGTAGTCAGCAATCTCTTGATTATCTTCGCTGACGGTATATTGGCCAGTTCCAACTCCACTGATCTTCCAACGCCAGACAATGGAACCATCGTCATTGATCGTCTCGCTCCAATTGTAGTTGCTCTTCGTTAATGTATAATTCTGTCCACTGCCCGACACCGTAATCTGGAAATTATCCGGAATCTGTTCTTCAGTGATACCAGTGAACTTCTTCTCAACGATGATAAAGTTCTCATCCTCTCCAATCGTAGGAGCCTGCTTGCGATTGGTGACAACAATTGTACGGTTGTCGTTCGTTGTTTGGACAGTCATCGTTCTTGTGTCACCGGTTGTCTCAGTCGCTTCAATGGTTTCGCCACTATATTCCGCTGATGTATCATAACCACTGGCATTCGTCTCTGTCAGTGTAAGCTCTGCGCCGACCGGGACATTTGCTATGGTTCCTGTTTCATCGTCACTCAGATTCAGTGTTGTCGTCTGAGACTCTCCCGAGGCATCTGTATACTCACAGTTAAATGTAAACTCCCTCGTGGCATCTTCCTGAGTAGTTCCTATTACCTGTTTTTCAACCGTGATATCCTGTGTTTCCGGAATATACCGGGCGTAGAAGGTGGTATTTTCATTGATCTTATAGTTTTCGTCGTTAAAATCTACCTTTGTTGTACAGGTTTCATCCGTATACCAGCCATCGAAAGTGTAGGTGATGCCGTTTACTACTTTATTCTCTGAATAAGGATATCCTTCTATAGGTTTTCCGCTTGTATCCAGGGCTTTATCTTTATCCGGACGTTTAAGATCACTTGCCTTGTATCCGGCGTTTACCCGAGTAGCAAAATGTTCATCTGGAATAAACCATTCTTCCCCTGCATCTTTCAAAGCAAAGTTTACCGTGTAAACATTCTCTTCATTTAAAGTCACTATGCCGTCCAGATGGAATGTAGGTGTTTTATCAGAAACTGTCGGGTTCCACTGATTATTGCCCGCATTGGCTCCAGAAGCAACAATAACTCGTATCCAGTCTATGGTGTAGTAGCCTTCCTTCATTTTCTCCTCTTCTGTCTCTGCGTATTGGTATATTTTTTCTACACCGCCCTCTACGACACGGATATCTGGATATGGTCTATTATTTTTGTCTGTATCAACAATTACAGCACCGGTACTGCCATCTCCAGGATCTATAATTTCTGAATTATTATAGGAAGATGGCGGAAGAACATTGGAAATGGTTCCAACACCCATACCGTTCCAAGTCTGATCCGGAGTTCCCGTTGAATTCAACGTTTTTCCCGGAATCAGGGTATACATGTACAGGTCATAGCATTGAGAAGAAGAAGCCTCGGTGACAGTGATGGTGTAGTATTCTATCTCCGTCCAAAACATTCCGGAATATATATGTTGTAATCTTATTTCTCCCGCTTTTTCACCTATCACAGTTACTGACTGACTATTTTGACTTGTCAGAGTAACTCTTCCGTCTCCTGATATAACAGACCACGAATGGGAATTGAAAATATTCCCGCCTCCCACTAATTCAATCGTCTCGCCTACTTTAACTATTCCCGGCCCGCTGATAGCCAACGGTGAGATTCCGGTATTGAGTGAAAGCTGCGGCTGTACATTTGTAACATTTTCTTTTTTCTGCGCTACGTCGTCCGAAGTGTCGGCAATGTCGGAAGAGTCCGCAGCTTCTGACTTTTCGTCTGTCACATTTTCTGTGTCATTCTTCTCCTTGTCAGATTCCTCTTCTGACTTTTCCGTATCGTCTTCCGCTACATCTTCTTTTTTCACGTCGGAAGATTCTGACGTTTCTGATACCTCTGTCTTGTCCGTTTCAGAAGCAACATTTTCTGACTGGTCGGCAGATACATTTTCTTTGTCGGTATCTGTCTCGTCCGCTTCCTCGCTGTCTTCCACTGAGGTTTCCGCGTCAGTTTCTTCCTCGTTGACAACGTCCTCTTTTTCGGATGAATCGTTTTCGTCTGGCACAGTCTCTTCTGTGTCTTCTCCGATGTCGCCGCTGTTCTGATCATCGGCTTTGCCCTGTTCTTCCGATTCCACCGTCTCCGTCTCTTCGATATCGGTCTCTTTGGTCTCATCGGATTTCTCGTCCAGCTGCTTCGCTTCCTCTGGCTCTTCGTTCTCCTGCCAGCCTGCATACAGTTTTACGGTCTTATCTTCCGTCACTGTCTGCCTGGAGAAGTCTGTAAATTTGGAGCCGCCGTCCTTTTCTGTGTACCAGCCCTTAAAAGTACTTCCGTCTTTTTTGGGCTCTGATGGTTCTTTGAGCGTCTCGCCGTCTTTTACGGTCTGGCTGTCGTGCAGGCTGCCGTCTGCGTAGAATTCATAGGTGGTGACTGCCACCGCTTTGCCTGACGCTTCACCATCTGCCTTTCCTCCCGCATTTTCCGCAAAGGCGGGGAGGAAGACGCTGCAAACCATGATAAAAGCGATGAGCATTGACAGATATCGCTTATACCGTCTGCGTTTTCCAGATGAATGAATCATACCTCTAACCCTCCTTATCGTTTTGTACATGGGGGCTGCCTGTTGGAAAATGTTCAAATCTTTTCCTGTTTCTTAGCAATAATTTTCTGATTTTTGGTTATGATAAGAATACGGCGCCTCCAAATGGCTTTTCACAGAGCTGAAAGCTCTGCGAAATATCTTTTCATTTCCCTAAGGCATACTCATTTTTCTATCATTTGACGGCGATAACGCTCTACTATTTGTTCATCAAATAGTTTTAATATCTCACAGGGAGCTTTTCCATATTTTTGCGTTTGAGTTCTAAAGAAGAATGTACATAACGTTCCAGGGTAATCTTTGGGCTGGAATGCCCAAGAATTTCCGACAGGCTTTTTATCTCAAAACCCACCTCCACACAGCGTGTAGCAAAACTATGCCGCAGTGTATGGAAATGCACACCGGTCAGACCACATTCCCGCGTATAGCGCTCCATACGATACTGCAGTGTACGTGGCTCCATATATCGGTTTGCTCTTCCTGTTAAAATGTACGCATCCGGATCAGGCTTTCTCCATTGTTCACAAAGTTGTGCTGTCTCTTCATTCAGAGGGATTATGCGGGCAGATTTGTTACTCTTCGGGTAACTGATCAGTATTTTTGTTTTCCTGCCCTCCGTATTATTCTTATCCTGAAGGCGCTGCATAGTCTGCCTGACATAAATGACCTTTTTTTGTTCGGAAATATCTGCCCAGCGGAGAGCACAGATCTCCCCAATCCGCAATCCCGTTAGGAGAGCCAGCAGCACACCAAATTTACATGCATCCATTTCCTCAAAAAGATATTCTGTAAAATGTTTCTGCTCTTCCCATGAGAGCACTCGCATTTCCTTTTTTTCTGTTTTTGGATAGATCACTTCTATCGAGCGGAGGGATGGATTTTGCTTTAGCGTATAATTCAGAACAGCACGCAATACCGAAAGAATATCTTTTACCGTTTTCGGAGAAAGTTTCTCTTTATGCAGAAGCGAAAAACTGAATTCTTCCACTTTTATTTCCGTGAGCGCATCTACCGCATATCCTCCCAATGCAAGTTTCATATGCTTATTTAAAATTGTTTCATATTTCATATAAGTAGATTCTTTTACCTGGCTTCTCTTCAATAAGAGCCATTCGTCACAATACAGGGCAAATCTCTTTTTTCTTCCTGTTTCTTCCGTTGGAATCTGAAAAATCATAGCCGCCCGGGCTCTTGTCACTTTTTCTTTTGCCTCTTGATAAGTCTTTCCATAACAATATCCATACCGGGCAGTCCCCTCAGCGCCATAACTTCGGATATACCTGGCTTCCCACCGTCCATCTTTTCTTTTGTAAATATTTTCTCCTTTTTTGCTCATAGCACGTACCTCCTTTTTGGCCGCCGCGATATCCTTTTTGCCCTCGCGCCAAAAACTCTTCTGACGGCAATTTTGACGGCAATGATATTCCGACGGAAATACTATTCTTTTGTTTTTCATTTAAATTTGTCTTTAAATGCATTTTCAACTGAATATTTATTGTGAAGCTGTATATTTATCTATTTTTTTACTTGTATAATTAATAAAATAGTGATAAAATTATCTGCATAGAGCTTTCAGCTCTACGAAATATTTATATATTTCATTATACTTTTTCGCAAAAAAAAAGCCAGCTAACAAGACTTTATCTCTTGCTAACTGGCTGATTTTTTACTTATATAAATTTAATCTGTACGTGTTATAGCTATACCTTTTCTTTTGATTACACTTTCGACAACCATTTTTCTACTTTCTCTACTGGTATATCCACAATTTCAGATATGGTTGCTGCATCATATCCCATATGATACAGACGCAACGCTGTCTCCTGTGCTTGCTTAAGTTCACCTTTGATTCTCCCCCGGGCTTCTACTTTCTCCATTATTTTCTTTCTGTGAATGGTATCGTCAAAGATCACTCCCTGCATGCTCATCACTTCCTCCTTCCTGCTGCTCAGGTATTCTTTTAGTATGTCGTGTTCTATACAGTATGCCAGCAGTTTTTCCGCTGTCTCTCTTGTCCTGCCGTATGTCTTGTAAAAGTGGCTGGCCTGTTCCGTAAAGGCTACGTACTGGCTCAGGATATCTCCTTCGTTTTCTCCATTATAGAGCATCCGGATGACCAGTTCAATGTTTTTGCACCTGCCGTGGAAAAGATCTTCCGACAGGCGCAGGATCTCCGGTCTTTTCTTCCGGCTGCCGGTATATACGACATAGAATTCCGGTACCGGCAGGTTCAGTTCTCTGCTGGAAAATACGTCCAGTTCTTCCCGTGCGATATAATTCTTCCAGGTCTCCGCCAGATAGATGAACATGCGGACGAGGATGTTCACGCTCCAGGTCGTCTGGGCCTCGATAAGGATCAGGTACCGCCCTCCTATGTACATCCCCAGGTCGTTCCGGATCCCGTTGGTGATTTCCCGGATGATCGTCAGGTATGTGATATCTTTTTCGGTGGTCTCTGTGTCTTCCGGGTGCAGGACCCGGTAGAGCTGCAGCCCGTACCGGGGGTCAGAGAACAGATGCCGGAACACGCTGTCTTTGATCGTATGTTTTGGCGTCGCCTCATCTTCGAGATCCGCAGGTCCGGACGGCTCTTCGCCGCCTGTGGTAACGTGCTTTGATGTCGCTTCTTTTTCCATTTTTATCGATGTGGTGTTTTGGGATTCTTTTTTCTCGTGGCTGTTCTTTCGGGAACGCCGCTGAGTCAAGAGCATCACCTCACATCATATAAGATCACAATTGCAATTGTAATTCTATTATATGTAAAATAATGTCATATTTCAAGATAAAAATAGAAATTTGTTCTATTTTTCGTTTTTTTGTCGGAAATATACTCCGTGAGGTAGTGGAGGAATTCCAGTGCGCTCCGGTAGGAGGCTTTTTTCTTTCCTGCCTGCAGGATGCCCTGCCAGCTCCCGTAGCGGCGGAAGCGGGTCTCCACGTAGACGGACGGGCTGCCGCCGGTAGCAATCTTGTCATGGAACTGCTGTGCGGCGTCCTCGCTGTAGTTCCAGCCCGCATCGCTCTCCAGCGGGGTACCTTTCCAGTGTTCTACGTCGTTCCAGCAGCGGATCCGGAGCTCTGCCTGGGGGTAGTCCAGCAGGTCGTAGATGCGGTCCATCTTCATCATCAGGTCGCCGAGGCCACAAAAGGAGATGCCGTGGGGGATGTGGATGTTAAAGATCTCTCCTTCCGGGACCAGGTCATATTTCCGGAAGGTGATGATGAGGACGGAGGTGCGCCAGGTGCGGCTGTAGACGGGGTGGGTGAAACTTTTCGGCTGTTCTTTTGTTGTCTGTGTTTTTATCATTGGATTTTTTCCTTTCAAAAAAACCGGCGGTCAGAACGTAGCCCGACCTGCCGGTTATGATATTTCTTTTTTATGCTGATTTTCTTCTTTTTCTGCGTCCTGCCAACAGGAACAGAGCGCAGCACAGAAGAGATGCTGCCATCAGACCACTGTACAGGTAAATCTGGCTGGTATCTCCGGTTTTGGCTGCTCTGGAGGAACTGCTGCTTCCGGAAGAACCCGGGTCAGAACTACTGTTGCGATCACTTCTGCCGGCTCTGTCAGAGCCGGTGCCGGAACCGGTGTCGCCGCCGCTCTTGCCATCATTTCCTCTGCCTGTATCCACCGTATTGCCGGCATTGTTGTCGACATTGTTGTCGGCGCCGCTTCCCGGCGCTGTCGGCGTGACAGCCGGAGCCTGTCCGTTGTCATACTGGTTATTAAAACTGATGGAATCTACTTTCTGATTGGAATCATTTTTTACCGCCCAGATCTCAGCCGCCAGGGTTCTCCCGCGTTGACAACGCGGACTGTCACCTGATAGGAAGCGCTGTCGTAGGTCATTCCTTTGGTCTGGCCTGCTGTCTGGCGAATTCGGTAAACATAGTCATCCGGCTCTGTGTATTCTATGGTTCCGAAGGATGCACTTCCGCTGCCGGTTATGACGAGGGACTGATCTGCAGGCAACGGAGCGCCTGCTGTCTCTGCTTCTATTGTAAATGTATAGTTTTCCTGCGGCGCCGTGTCTCCCGTTACATTTACCTGCATCGGAATGGTGATGGAACAGCGGTAAGCATCCGCCGTTTCCGCTGCCTGTACATTTCCTACCGGCAGAAATGTCACTGCCAGCAATATGAGCGTCAGAAGAGGAGCCGCCAGCAGGTTCTCCCATCTGCGTTTCTTTCTATTCATTTCTTATCAAGACACCTCCTTCTTCTGTCCGGCCTCCTTCATGTCCAGACACTTTTTCCAATGATGTGTGTTATTCTAATCTCCCGAACACAATGACCCGTCCATTCGTCTCTGCTTCCGCACAGGTGGACAGACCAATGATCCGGTCACTTTTTTTCACGCCTATATCCCGGTACTGCACTGCATTTTCTTCCAGATAGGATAAAAGTCCTGACACATCCTCCTGCTGCGCTTTCGGATTGTAAACTACCGTGTCTGTGGCGGAAGTCTGCATGCAGGCAAAGAGGGTAATCCCCTATGTCTCATCCGGAAGATACAGTGTGCCCGTGGTATGCGTATCAAAATAGTCTTTATTGACAAACTCGACAATATCCCCAAACATGGCGCCATTTGCCATGTGATGCCCGTACACAAGGCTGTACGGGTCGGAGAAATCCCGGCTGTTGACGCAGGAAAGGAAGATGGAACCGGGGAGAGCAAATTCTCCGTATACATCTTTGTTAATGTATTCCATGTCGTTCTCGCCCTGCACGACCGGATAGTCAATGTGCGTGTCATCGACCGTCAACCAGCCCACCACATCCAGATTGATCGCCATGAGCTCATCGAGAGTCGGATTCTCCTCCTGCCCGGGGATGGGCTTATACTCCAGGAGGTCATCGGAGATAAAAGCGCCGCGGGCAGTCACATAGGTATCCCAGAGACAGTACGCTCCGTAAAGGAACAGAATCAATGTCAGGATGCCTACGATGATGTTCAAAATCCGATTGCCGACACGAGCGGCCTGTGCTGCTATCTCCAAATGAGGTTCCTCCTTTGTGTAACGCATCCCGCCATCCGGGCAGGATGCTGCTTACGTATATCTACAGTTTGTATTCACTGTCAAAAGTTCAGTTAACCTGTCAGTCACTGTTTTTTAGTAATCCTCACGATTTCTTCTGCGAAGGAAGAGAACCGCCATGCCGCCTGCTAAAGCAACCATCAGAGCATAAGGGCCGTAGGTCATAGCAATACCGGTAGGAGCGGAAGCGTTTCTGGTGTTTGTTACTGTGATGTTTGTATCAGCAGAGATAGTTCCAGATACAGTACCATCTTTATCTGCAGTACCACTTCCAACTACGATTTCAGTATCATAACCATCCTGGTTTGCAGCAGTCTCGGTGATTGTATATGTATCACTTGCAGATAAACCGTAGATGGTAGCTGTATCATTATGTCCTAAAGCGATGGTAGCCTGTGTACCGCTTGTTAAAGTAATAGCTTTTTTTGTAGGATCACTAAATACTACCTGATACTGTTCACCTGTTGCTCCATTAATTGTAATCTGAAACTCAAAGTCAGCATCCAAATCACCCTGATCACCTTTTACTATTTTTTCCAGAGTGATATCATGAGTTGCACTGCCTGCACCATTATTTGTATAGTCGTTGGTGAATGTACCGTCTGCCTTTTCTGTTCCGTTTGCATTGGTAAATGTATAAGCATATACACCTGTTGTATTATTTACAAAGACATCAAAATATTTCTCACTCGTATCATATGTGATACCTTCATAGTCACCCTCTGTCTCTGTTACCACATAACGATATACGCCAGGATTATCTTTGCTAAATGCATCTTCATGGACAGTAAGATTCGTTGTTCCTACCGTTGTATTTATATTACTGGTTCCGTCTGTTAAGATTGGGGTTGATGTGATTGTACCCGCACCACTGGCAAATGTAACACCACCTTCTGGTCCTGCCGTAATTCCTTCCGGTAATGTTCCTGTTGCCGGTTCTACTGTAAAAGTAAATGATGTACTTGGAGTATATACATTTGCTTCCTTAGTGATCTTCTTAGTGATAGTGACATTCTGCTGGGGATTTGCCGTGCTTCCGCCACCTGTCGCATACACGTTTGCGCCGATCATTGCGGTCATCATTGTTCCTGCCATCATGGCTGCAAATAACTTTTTGGATAATCTTCCTGCATTTTTCTTCATGAATTTGTCCTCTCTTTCTTGTGTTTTGTTTGTGTGTTTTATAGCCTGGGGATGGTTGTCTCCCCTATCAAGCGAAACCGGATGGTTGTGTTTTGTTTTATCCGGTTTCGCCAGATAACGTTATGTAGTATGTGTGTTCCGATTCGGCTGCGTTTACAGTTCAGAACGCCGCAGGATGGTAATGACCTTCCCTTTTATCTCGCCGGACGCGATGGCTCCGTAGTAACGGCTGTCCCGTGCGCCCTGCCGGAAGTCTCCCAGGACGAAGACCTCTCCATCAGCGAGGGTGAGGGGATACGTCACATTTTCTCCCTCATAGGGATACGTGTCGTAGAAAATATTGTTTTCCATGACGATGCTGTCGTTGATGTGCAGTTCGCCATCTCCGGTGATCTCCACCGTGTCACCCTCATGAGCGATGACTCTGCCAACCCGCTGTTCTCTGTCTGCTTCGTAGACGATGACATCCTGACTGTTGTAATCGCGCTCCAGCCGGTAGTAGAGCATCAGGTCTCCCGCATTGATGCGCGGAAACATGTCTCCGTTTTTGACCGGGGCGATGCCGAAACATACGCCGAACATGAGCCACAGGAACAGAATCAGAATGATGAGCCGGAAGAAGAAGGATTTTATCTCTTCCTTATTTCTCCGCCGTCTTCTCTCCTCCGGGGAGAGTTCCCGCATCGGCGGCGTCTGCTGCCCTGCCGACTGCCCGGCGGCAGCGGAGACTGTCTGCTCTGTTTTCTGCGTCTGTTTTCGGGACTTTCGCCTAATCATGGGCTCCTGTCTTTCTGCGTCTCAGATAGAATCCGCCGGATGTCACCGCCAGAATCGCTGCCGCTCCCAGAAGAATCATCCAGGAATCACTGCCGCCGGAAAGTCCCATCGGTGGGTTGACCTGTTTCTCATTGGTGACAGTGATATACATACCGTCTGTTACGGTGACTGTATAATAGTCGTCACCGTCAGTATCAGTCAGTGACTGTGGTGTGGTATTTTTACTGTCCGTATAGGTAACTGTTGTGTCGTAGCCCTGCGCATCGGTTTCTTTAAATTTGAAGGTGGAGCCGATGGTTGCGGTGAAGGTTTTTGTCTGGTTATTTGATAATTTAATCTCGCCCTGATCTGCATCATCAATAGAGACATCAAAATCAAATTGTTGATCTTTATCTCCCATATTTCCGGTGACAACCTTCTTGAGGGTTACGGTCGTGGTGTTTTTGATAAAGTAAACTTTAAGCTCAGCTCCCGACCCGATATTTTCATAAACTAGCTCGGTTCTAGTTTCATCCACCACATATCCCGGATTATTATCCAGGAATGTGTTCACTTCGTCAGAATCCAAGTCCAAAATAATCGTAGTACCGGACGGCGCCTGATAACTCTCACTCCATGCAGGATCTGTTTCATCATCATCTTTGATAAATTGAACGGTATAAGTGATCTGATCTGCATCTGCAACTTCTTCCCAATGAGCTTTCAGCGTTAAAGTCTCTCCTGGGGTCTGACCGTTCTGTTCCATCGTCTCCAATACCGTTTTTAAATCCAGTACCTGATTCGGACGAATCTGAATGGAATTTCCGTCTCTGTCAACATATCCGTCTAACGTCCAGTATTGGAATGCATATTTATCTGTACTGTCTGTCGGAATGGTGCTGGAAACGATGATCTGGTTCTTGTCGACGATGTTGTACTGACCGTTATCGGGATCCGGGAGAGTCGGGTTTGTCTCACTTACTGACTCTGAAGGAATATTTCCTTTATCATAGGCTACGTTATATTCCCCAAGTTCCGCTTCGATACGGAGCAACGTAATAGAATTTCCATCCTGACTGCTGACACTGAACTTATACCAGCCTTCATTATCCGGTCCACTCACCTCGCTGAGATATTCAGATAAATCACCATTACTTCCTTCCCCAATACCGCCTGCCGTTCCATACGATACCTTAGGATTCACATAACCTGTATCCAGCCTGAAACGCATATCCTCGCCTAATAAGTAGTTTTTGCCTTTTTCGTAGGTCCAATCCTCATATCCTTGCCATGGAAACATTCCCGTTGAAATCCATTCTGTTTTTCCGGGTTCACCCACTCCAAACGGCTGTGACTGTTCCATGGTAGTCCAATCCTCTTCGTCCGGCTCTTTCCAAGATTCACCATCAGCTACCTGTCTATCATTAATCTGGAATTCCACACCAGTCAGCCGGTCAGCAATAATTTCCTGCCATGTGGTGCTGGAAAACAGGTTTCCACCGGTAATTGTGATATCTTCATAGCAATTAGAAACAGAAAGAGAATAGGTTCTTCTATCATAACTACCCGTTTCTTTAACTATGTCTTCTAGTGTCACTGTTACTACCGTTCCGCTTGGCAATATGGTTTCCGCACTGACCGGTTGAAAATCCGATCTGTAATTTCCATAAGGAAGATTCAGCTTTGTCCCATTAATCTGAAGACTGTCCAAAATCCAGCTTCGTCTATCACTTCCAGATCCCGTATTTGTTGTAAACCTCCAGATTTCATGTGATTCGGCACCTTCTATTTGATCTGCCTGAATGTTTGATAAATCTCTTCCAAAGTCTGCCCTTCCCCTTGCATATTCAGTCTCTATCCATAAACTTGCTTTAAAAGAATAAGCTGTACGCTTTGTCAATACTACCTTGACTGTCTGTGCTGCCTTGACATTTTTTATCTCATAAATTCCACTCAAAGTCAGTGTTGACGGCTCCCCTTTGGTTTCAATTACATTCGCACTATCCTCTTTGATGCCATACGTCGGCTCAACACCCAGTTTTCCCTGTTCAACTCCATTTACCAACACCGTCGCTGTATATCCTCTCGGAATATTTACACGGAATGCGTAGTCGTCCCCCTCTTTTACGGTCGTCGGGTGGTCGGTGCCGTAAATGTCATCGACATCTGTCGCATCACCCGGTTCTCCTCCCTGCACCTGATACTCAATCTCGTATGTACCCCGAGACACTTCATAGTGCAGTGTGATTTTTTCATTTTCACCTAAAACCATGGCCGCAAGACCAGTGGAGGAACCTTCTGTGGTGTAGAAAATGTACGTTTTATCTTCATGGGGCAGCATACCCACTGACTCTATTTCGATATCTCCTCCCTCTGTGCTGACAGTTGCATTGACAAAATCATATCCGGTAATATTTGGAACTGTCGCTGCGCTGATATTTCCAGTCTGCACAGTATAAGTTCGAGGAATATCTTCGGTATCTACCCCTGAAATTGTAAAGTAGGCTGATGAAATCTCTTCATTCGCGTCAAAAGCTTCTGCCGCTCCCATCCGTGATAACGCTTTTCTCGCTGCCTGCTCATAACTCTGTATATTTTCTTCGTCATCAGCAGCGTCTTTGTCCTCGCTGTCAGATTGGGAATCATCTTTGTCTTCATCTTCTGACTGTTCATCGGACTGAGTCAGCTTGCTCTCAGATATATCAATGCTGTTTTTTCCGTCTTCTTTATCAGTCTCGTCATCCTGTTTATCTGTCGACACCGTATCGGTCTTATCCGCATCTTCCGTCTCGTCCTGATCCGCTTCCGATACATTTTCTGTCTCGTCCGCTTCCTCGCTGTCTTCCTCGGATGTCTCATCCTCGGTTTCCTCTTCCTGATCAGTGTCTTCTTTCTTGGACGAATCACTTTCTTCTGATGCTGTCTCCTCGTCGGTGTCGCTACCATCCTGATCTTCGGTTTCACTTTGGTCTTCCGATTCCACCGTCTCCGTCTCTTCGATATCGGTCTCTTTGGTCTCATCGGATTTCTCGTCCGGCTGCTTCGCTTCCTCTGGCTCTTCGTTCTCCTGCCAGCCCGCATACAGTTTTACGGTCTTATCTTCCGTCACTGACTGCCGGGAGAAGTCTGTGAATTTGGAGCCGCCGTCCTTTTCTGTGTACCAGCCCTTAAAAGTACTTCCGTCTTTTTGGGGCTCTGATGGTTCTTTGAGCGTCTCGCCGTCTTTTACGGTCTGGCTGTCGTGCAGGCTGCCGTCTGCGTAGAATTCATAGGTGGCGACTGCCACCGCTTTGCCTGACGCTTCACCATCTGTCTTTCCTCCCGCATTTTCCGCAAAGGCGGGGAGGAAGACGGTGCAGACCATGATAAAAGCGATGAGCATTGACAGATATCGCTTATACCGTCCGCGTTTTCCAGATGAATGAATCATACCTCTAACCCTCCTTATCGTTTTGTACATGGGGGCTGCCCTGCCAAAAATGCCAGCGTTTCATTTTCTCGTATTTAAAAAGCTGAGTTTTGGCTATAATAAGATACGGAGCCTCCAAATAGTTTTTCGCAGAGTTTGATACTCCGTGAATCTAAATAAATTTTCCCTTTATATATCAGACTCTTTCTATATTTCGACGGCGAACTCTGACGGCGTATACTTTTGCATTCTATCCAGTTTTTCCATATTCTCCCGCTTCAATTCCAAAGAAGAATGTACATAACGCTCCAAAGTGATCTTCGGGCTGGAATGCCCGAGAATTTCCGACAGACTCTTAATTTCAAAACCGGCTTCCACACAACGCGTAGCAAAACTATGCCGCAATGTGTGAAAATGCACTCCACAAAGACCACAATCTGTCGTATATTTTTCCAGACGATACTGAAGCGTGCGCGGTTCCATATAATGTTTCTCGTTTCCTGTCAGAACATACGCCGACGAATTCCCCACTTTACATTTTCTGCATAATGCTGTCATACTGTCACTCAGAGGAATGATTCGTGCAGACATACTGCTTTTCGGGTCACTGACAACGATCTTCGTCTTCCTTCCCTTAAGATCACTGGTATCCTTCAATCTCTGCATCGTCTGGCGCACCGTAACAGTCCGGTTGCACAGAGAAATATCCGACCAGCGCAGCGCGCAGATTTCCCCAATACGGATTCCTGTCATCAAATCCAGCATCACTCCAAGTTTACATGCATCCATCTCTTCAAACAAATACTGTATAAAACGCTGTTGCTCCTCCCACGACAGCACACGTATTTCCTTCCTGTCCTCTTTTGGATAAACAATCTCCACCGACGGCATAGAAGGATTCTGCTTCGCCGCATATTTGAGCACAGAATGAAGCAGCGCCAGAATATCACGCACCGTCTTCGGCGATAAATACATTTCATGAAGCAAATCATAGCTGAACTGTTCAACCAAAATCTCTGAAAATGTTTCCACATAATATCGTCCAAGACGAGGTCTGATATGTTTCTCCAACATCGTACTGTATTTTACATAAGTGGATTCCTTGACACTGCTCCTCTTCAAACGAAGCCACTCCTCACAGTAAGTGGCAAAACGTTTCCTTTTCCCCGTCTCCTGAAACGGCAAATGATTGATGATCGCCGCTTTCGCCCGATTCACTTTTTCCTTCGCTTCATAATAAGTCTTTCCATAACAATAGCCGTAACGAATTGCTCCGTCCGGCTTATATCCTCTTACGTATCTCGCTTCCCAGCGTCCATCTTTCCTCTTGTAAATATTTTCTCCTTTTTTACCCATAACGTCGTCTCCTTCCTGATTGTTGAAATGTATTTGCTGACGTCCAAAAACTGATGACAGACTTGACGGTGATTTTGACGGCGAAAATCTTTTCCTTCTTTTTTTGCGTCCTGACGAAGTGACTTGTATCCCTGATAAAGCAAATTCAAGTCGGTAAAGAAATAGTAAAAACTGTATAATTATTTGAAAAAGCGCTTGTATTATTCATAAAAAAGTGCTAGTATCGTATACATAGAGTATCAAAATCCGCGAAAAACTCAGTCCAGTTTCTTACAATTTTCATTTTTTAAACCACAGCAGATACAACATTTCGTATCTGCTGTTTTTTTTTGCGTGATACGCCCGACAAGCAGCCGCTACGCTTACATGAATCATCATTTACCAGACAACAAACATTTTTTATCTATGCTATATGTTTAAAACACACTCGCCAATCAGTTATAAACTGAATCGGAATTTTTTTACATTTTATGCTTTAAAAAAATCCTTCATAAATATAGAGATTTCCTATATAATGGACGTAACAGCTACAGATTCGGAGAAATGTTATGCAGGTCCGAATTTTGCCTGCGGACTCATGGTCGACTCTGAATGATACAAAACAGGAAGGAAGGTTATACCTCATGGAAAAGATATACACCGATACCTCTATGGACGCTGCAGAGCGGCTTCGCCGCCAGATGGCTTTCTGTCTGGAAATTGACAAAGAAAAATTTATCGGACGTCAGACCTATCTGTCTGACGGAGAACGAAAAGAAAATGACGCGGAACACGCCTGGCATATGGCGATCATGACGCTCTTGTTGAGCGAATATGCCAATGAAAAAATTGATGTACTGAAAACGATGGGAATGCTTCTGATTCATGATCTGGTAGAGATTGATGCCGGTGATACCTATGCTTATGATGAAGAAGGAAAGAAAACGCAGCGCGCCCGGGAGGAAGCCGCAGCCCAGAGGCTTTTCGGTATGCTGCCGGAAGATCAGGGCAGTCAGCTCCGCTCCTGGTGGGAAGAGTTTGATTCCGGCGACAGCCCGGAAGCCCGGTTTGCCCGCGCCATGGATCATATTCAACCGTTAATGCTTAATGCCGCCACCAACGGAAAGAGCTGGGAGGAACACGGGATTCATCTGTCGCAAATCTTAAATCGGAATCAGGAAACAGATAAAGGTTCCTCCCGTCTGTGGGAGTATGCCCGCGAGAATTTTATTGAACCGAATCTGAGAGCCGGAAGGATCATCAACGAATAAAAACGAACTATCTTATTACAACAAATCGCTGGCCAAAACGACCAGCGATTCTGCTTTTTTATTCCATTATATCTACACAGCCTCGTCCGGCATCTTGTAACCGGCTTCTTTCATACCTGCGAGGAATCTATCCTCTGTCACCTGCATCTCCTGCGCTCCTATGGCAACAGAAAGATTACCGGTGGAAACCAGATGATATAGTGTTTGCTCTCTGCCTTGTATGAGTCCTTGCTCTCTGCCTTGTATGAGCCCTTGCTCTCTGCCTTGTATGAGCCCTTGCTCTATGCCTTGCTTTATTCCCTGCTCCCTTCCAAGACCAAGGCCTTGCTCTATGCCGCGTCTTATTCCTCTTTGCTCTAATCTTTCCGCGACATCACACATACTTATCCCCTCCTTTACACCGTCGGACAGGATACTCTCGTATCTGCTGTCCCCGGTCATCACTGATAATAACTTTAATACTTCATCCACGTGTCGGATCATGCGGGCGTCCTCCGGTATGTAGTCTTTGTTCTTTCGTTTTTGGACAAAGAAGTTCGCCACGATGCCAAAGTCACTTTCAAACTGCGCCAGCTGTTCTTCCGTCAGCCATGCAATGTCAAACACATGGATACGATAATCACTGACATAGGCGTCCAGATAGTCCGGGATATCCAGCAGTTCCTTGATGGAAAGGGGCTGGTCCCATCGTTTCTTTGTTCCAAAGTGGAGCACAAGAGTGATGACCGGTACCGGTTTTTGCGCCGGTTTTTTCTTCTTCCCCTTCTTTCTTTTCCTGCTATTCTCCTGCTTCTGCAGCTGCTGTCGATAGGCCGCCCCATCGTATCCGATGATGCGAAATGGCATATTTCTCTCGATGGCTGTCTGATTCTCCATGCCGAACAACGCCAGATGAATCTTTTGTTTCTTCCAGTATTTTGAGACATCTCTTTCCTGCTCGTGGAGCATGCCGTCATCCGCCTTGTACTGGGAATGTACGGCGTCGGGGATCAGATCCTTCCCCTGAATCTTACGCTGCCCTCCGAGAATCAAAACATTGATGATGTCCGCAAATACATCATTGTAATCTGCAAGTATCTTTTCAGATAAATCTTTTTGTCCCATATTCATTCCCCCTTCCGTAAATGTCCCGTGAAGATCAGGAGGAAATCCTTACAGAACTCCCTGCATGCATTACATTTGTATCATAGCACAGCAGAGAGGAAAAAGCTATGTTTTTTTACTTTTTTGTCAAAAAATATCATTTTTTGAGTATCTGACGATACATTGCCGTTAGAAATGGATTTGGTCGGTTTTCCGGGTTCTCGCCCTGCCGCCGACAGAAGTTTGTCAGAATTCCGTCACGGAATCTTGAAAGAACGTTCACAGGTTGTTCATACACTTCCTGTATAGTATAAATCACAAAACGAAAAACGTTTTGGACTCATAAATTTTTTCATACTTTTCTCTCTTTTGTTGTGGAGCCGTCATCCCGGATAGAGTATCCCGGATGGCGGCTCCATTTGGTTTATCATCCGAAGTTTCACCGATGCCTCTTCCTCTTCGGCGCAGCCAATACAAAAACCCCGTCAACTCAGTACATTATAAGCTTTTCAGCTTTGCCAGCAGGATTCGCTGAAATTCCGGCAGGTTGACCTGATCAAGCAGATAAACGGACTGCCGATTGCTTTCATCCGTACAGATGGTCCTCCCTCTCTCTGCTCCCCAGTCGCAGTCCACGTTTACCGTCACATTTCTTCCGCCAAAAAGCTCCGGGTTGGTAAGATAGAGAATCGTTACCGCATCGTGGATGGCAACCATATCTTCCTCGCCTTCGTGGCGGGTGGCGTCCAGATAAAAGCGAAGCATCTGACCGCAGGCGCGCTCCGCCCGGCGGCTGCTGCGGCAGAGTGTTTCAATCTGGCTGCCGTAGAGACCGCTTTTCAAGGTTACATCGAGGCCGCACATGACGATGGGAAGCCCTGCGGCAAAGACCATCTGCGCCGCTTCCGGATCCGCCCAGATGTTAAACTCCGCGGCAGGCGTCACATTTCCTCCCGAGGAAGAACCGCCCATCAGGACAATGCGTGCGATCTTTTTCTTCACCTCCGGAAATGTACGAAGCAGGAGGGCGATATTGGTCAGCGGTCCGGTGGGAACGAGGGTCACTCTCTCCCCATCCGGCAATGCCATCATGCGGGTATACATATAGAAGATTCCGCTTTCGGAAGTGACATTTTTTCCCGTTTCCGGCAATGCGCAGTTACCGAGACCGTCCGCTCCGTGAATATCCTCCGCCGGCTCCACCGGACGTACCAGCGGACCTCTCGCGCCGCGAACCACCGGCACATCATCCATGCCAAAAAACGCCGTCAGCTTCAATGCATTTCCTGTCACCCGGTCGCTGGTCTGATTACCCGCCACCGTGGAGACGCCAAGGAGATGCAACGCATCTCTGCTGGCTGCCGTCATGGCGAGGGCAACGGCGTCGTCAATGCCCGGGTCGCAGTCTATCCAGATGTTTATCTTATTATTTTTGTCATTCATAATTCCCATCTCCTTCTCCCATTGTGAGGGCAGCGCTGCTCGGATGACACTCGCCTTTATCCGTCCCAGGACTACAACCTGTGCATCCGCTTTCATCTGTCCCGGGACGGCGCCCCGCTGCCGTGCGCTATGCCCGTCCAAATTCCGCCAGTTCCAGTCCTTCGTTTCTCTCGAGCGTCATGCCGATGCTCCAGCTGTTGATAAACAGAAGCAGCGGACGGCCTTTCAGGTCTTTGATCTTCTTCATATCAGAAGTTCCTTTCAGCTTATCAAGGTCAATGTCCGGATTTTCTATCCAGCGGATGTATTCATACGGAAGTCCTTCCATGATGATCTCCACATTGTACTCGTGGTTCAGACGGTATTTGAGCACATCAAACTGCAGGGTTCCCACCACGCCGACAATGATCTCCTCCATACCGGTGTTAAACTCCTGGAAGATCTGGATTGCTCCCTCCTGGGCGATCTGGTTGATTCCCTTGATAAACTGCTTTCGCTTCATGGTGTTGACCTGCCGCACCCTTGCGAAATGCTCCGGCGCGAAAGTCGGGATGCCCTCAAAGGCAAACTTTTTATCCGAAGTAGTGAGCGTATCTCCAATGGAGAAAATGCCCGGATCAAAGATACCGATGATATCCCCGGCGTAAGCTTCCTCGATCATTTTTCTCTCGCTGGCCATCATCTGCTGCGGCTGCGCCAGCCGAACCTTTTTGCCTCCCTGCACATGGAAGGCGTCCATACCCGCCTCAAACTTGCCGGAGCAGATACGCATAAATGCGATACGGTCCCGGTGAGCCTTGTTCATATTTGCCTGAATCTTAAACACAAAAGCAGAGAACTCTTCCTCTTCGGCAGGGTCAATGATTCCCTGATCGGACATCCTCGGCAGCGGCGGCGTTGTCATGGCGAGGAAGTAATTTAAAAATGTCTCCACGCCAAAGTTCATGAGCGCCGATCCAAAGAATACAGGAGACAGTTTTCCCGCATCTACTTCACTCTGGTCAAACTCGGCGCTGGCGCCGTCCAGAAGTTCAATCTCCTCCTTAAGCACATCCAGCGCATCCTCCGATACATAAGAGGTCACATCCGGCGCATCGAGAGCCACCTCTTTCATCGTTCCCATGCGGGTACCCTTCATGGTATCCTCGAACAGGTCAATCACACCCTTTTCCCTGTCATAGACGCCGGCAAACTCTTTGCCGGAACCGATCGGCCAGTTGACCGGACAGGTCGGGATTCCCAGTTCCTTCTCGATCTCATCCAGCAGGTCGAAGGTATCCCTCGCCTCCCGGTCCATTTTGTTGATAAATGTAAAGATCGGGATATGGCGCATGGCACAGACCTTAAACAGCTTCCTCGTCTGCGCCTCCACACCCTTCGACGCGTCGATGACCATGACGGCGGAATCCGCCGCCATCAGCGTCCGGTACGTATCCTCGGAGAAATCCTGATGTCCCGGCGTATCGAGAATGTTGATACAGCAGCCGCCAAACTCAAACTGCAGCACCGAGGAAGTGACCGAGATACCTCTCTCCTTCTCGATATCCATCCAGTCGGATACGGCATGCTTTGCCGTCGCCTTACCCTTGACGGAACCCGCCTGATTGATGGCGCCGCCATACAGAAGGAACTTCTCCGTCAGCGTCGTCTTACCGGCGTCCGGGTGGGAAATGATGGCGAAGGTCCGCCGTTTCTTTATCTCATCTGTGATCATTTTATTCATGGTACATTTCCTTTCTCTATAACATCAAAAAAGGAACACCGTCTCCGGCGTTCCCCCTGAATCGGCAGAAACACATTCCTATTATATCTGCTTTTGGCAAAAAATCAATGTGTTCTGCCGTTTTTCTACTCTTCCAGCCCTATCGCTTCGTCAATCGGGATAGAGACGAGAATACCGTGAGCCGGCGTACGCAGCCCGCAGGAGTTAGTTATGGCCGCCATCACTTCCTGTTTTTTCTCTGTTGGAACAATGATCATCACAAATTCCTGTTCATCCTGCATGGCAATACCCAGGTGCTGGCTGGCTCGCTCCGAACTTCTTCTTCTTCCTTTCATGACGGTTCCTCCTCTGGCTCCGGCGTCTCTGGCCACATCAATCACGTCATCGCTGTAGCCGCCCGCCACAGAAACCCATATCATTGTATATCTTGCCTTTTGATGTATCTCACTCATATCTTTTCTCACCCTTTCTCCTATTTGTTCCGGTTCGACATCTCCCACCTCTTTGTCCAGAATCTTGCTGACACAACTCTGCAGTCCGGTCACCGGCAGACTGACAGCAATGCCGCCGCCTTTTCGCTTATAATACATGCGGCTGTTCATATGGGAAAACACTTCCCGCACCTTGTCTTTCGGAAGAACAGCAAGGGTGATCAGACGGGTCGAACCTCCCAGTCCGAATATATCCATAATCTCAGAAGGAGCGGTACCCTTACCGCGGCACTGATAAAATATCGGCAAATGCAGCTCATCCAATATTTTCTCCAGCTTTTTTCCATCCTTAACATCCGTAATGGAAATCAGCATACGCGGAAAAAAATGTCTGCCTTCCTGTAACCTACTCATTCTTTTTCCTCCTCAAACTCTACAACAATATCATCCGATAAATCTTCCGGCAGTGCCGGCACTGTTCTGGATTTATGTGCATAAATCACACCCATCAGCTGTACCGCGATCAGCGGCGCCAGGGCTACCAGAGCGACAATTCCAAAGGCGTCTGTCACCACATTTCCTCCGATGGCAGTGCTGGCGCCCATAGCCAGGGGCAGTAAAAAGGTGGAAGTCATGGGACCGCTGGCAACGCCGCCGGAGTCAAAGGCAATACCGACAAAGACCTTCGGCACAAACCTGCTGAGCAGCAGAGCGATCATATAGCCGGGAATAATTACCCAGTAAATATTAATTCCCGTCAGTACCCGCACCATGGCAAGCGCCACTGCACCGGCCACACCGACAGACAGCGCTGTATTCATCATATTTCGGGAAACCGCGCCTCCCGTGAGATCCTCCACCTGCTCATTAAGCACCTGTACCGCCGGCTCCGCCTTTACGATATAGTAGCCAATGATAATTCCGATCGGAATCAGAATCCATTTAAACGCGCTTCCTGACAAACCGGTTCCAAGAAGATTACCAACCGGGGCAAACCCAATATTTACTCCGGTCAGAAACAGAATCAGTCCGACAATCGTATACACAAAACCGATACCCATACGAAGCAATTGTCTCTTTCTGTAATTTTTTGTCAGTATCTGAAATACCACCAGCACGCCTATTACCGGAAGCATACTACGAATTACCTCTTTTGTATAGTCCGGAAATGCTTCCACAAACTGGTAGACCACATCCCTCGTGGTAATGACCGGCGTAATCTCCACTGCTGTATACACTGCCTCTGTAGGATGATAAAAGATTCCTAAGAGAAGCACCATCATGATCGGTCCGATACTGCAGAGGGCAATCAGTCCAAAACTGTCTCCCTCGCCTTCCTTATCGCTTCTGGCCGCAGATAAACCGATACCGACCGCCATGATAAATGGAACCGTCATGGGACCTGTGGTTACACCGCCGGCGTCAAAGGCTACCGCAGTAAATTCAGATGGAGAAAAAAACGATAAAATAAATAACAGAACATACAGAATCATCAGCAGTCCGGAAAGACCGACCTGAAATAAAATACGAAGTACCGCTGCGGCAAGAAAGATACCGACGCCCACAGCAACCGTCCAGATCAACACGTTATTGGGGATGGAAGCCACCTGATTGGCCAGTACCTGCAGATCCGGCTCGGAAATCGTAATAATCGCTCCCATCAGAAAACATACCACAACAATCACAGACAGCCGTCTTCCTTTCACCAGCCTGCCACCGACACCCTGGCCAAGCGGAGTCATTGACATTTCGGCTCCCAGCTGAAAGAAACCCATACCGACGATCAACAGCACCGCTCCTGTCAGAAACAGCGCCAGCGTCCCAATTTCCATGGGAACCAGCGTCACACTCAAAAATAGTACAATGATTGTTATTGGCAATACACTCGACAAAGATTCTCTGATTTTTTCTTTTAACTTTTCATTCATAACAGAGGTCTGCCTTCCTCCCTTCTCTCAATTAGTTGTACAGATACTATCTGATCATACATCCAAGGGGTTTATGAGCTGCAATCATATTTATTCTACCATTTTAGTATGGTTTTGTAACCTTTTCCTTTTCTTTTTTATTTTCCTGAATTCTTTAAAATATTAAATAAGAAAAGCACCCGGATTCTCTCCGGATGCCGCCATCAGATTATTAATAATAGATTTCCGGCTCGTCCTCTTGCATAAATATCTTTACACAATACGCAACTAACCCTATCACAGAGGCTCCCGCCACAATCTTTAAAAGCAATTTCATAAGCCCTACCTCACTTTCTTCAAGCCATACATTATGGTTTCATCGCCTCTTTATTGTATCTCGATATCGCCAAAATGTGTCTGTCGATATCTCTACAATTTCGGTTATATTTTCTTACTGTTTTCGGTATTTTTGTGACAGACGGACATTATACCTACCCGTCTTGCGCGATCTCCACATGATTTGCGGACAAAACCTTCCGAACACCCTCCTGCACCCTCAGATAATCTTCCAGCAGAGAATCCAGATACTCGCTGCCCGCCTGCTCCAGATGATAGTAGACCCTCGTGAGCCGTTTCCCCGCCAGCTTCTTATAATCGCTCACATATCCCTTATCCGACAGTTTATAAAGAATCGGGTACAACGCGCCCTCTGTCACAGTGATCGCTCCGTCCGACTGCTCCCTGATCTTCTGGGTGATCTGATACCCATAGCAGTCCTCCACACGAAGAATCGATAATAACAATAATTCAATAGTTCCTTTTTTAAATGAATTTCTATTTGCCATGCCTCTATTCCCTTCCGTCATTTACTTTACAGCATCAATTCGGGAAAATCAATATTTTTTATCACAGGCAATCCCACAGCAAGATATGAAACAATCATGACAATTTACCGGAAGCGCTGCAATGAAGGGTGACGGTTTTGGTTTTACTTTGAGAAAATACTCCATCGACATATTGTTTTGCAGTCGCTGTTCCAATGGCATTTGCTCCACTTTTCTTTGCAGACGAAGAAACCATTTTCCAAGTTTTACTCGGACATGTGGTAGAAACTGTGGCACTGGTGCATTTTGCTATTTTTCCATTATATGCAAACTTTCCATGTACAGTAACCGACCACAATATTTTCCCTTTTCCGTTCTTATAATTTACCGTTTTACTTCCACTTTTCGTACTGCTTCTCGAAGTTAATGGAATCTCTTCCAACACAGTTTCAAAATATGTACCATCTTCCAAATACTCCACATCAACAAGCTGTCCTACTTCGTTTGCTTTCACATAAAAAACAGGTGAAAAATAAAATATCAAACCACAACAAATCATAAATAACAACATTTTTCTTTTCATAATCTTAATCCTCCTCTATAATTGTTTCTTCATAGATTATATGTTCTTCCATAGCATTCTCATAATTTTGATATGCCAGGTAATAACGATATCCAATCAATATAACAAAAGCAACCAGTACAAAAATCAAAAACTTCTTCACATATCCCCGAATTCTTAACTGTCGGAACAAATATTCGTCATCCACTTCTGAAAAGTACTCCGATATCACATGGGATGGCGTCCCGAACTCTTCCGTCAGCTCCTCATAAGACAAGTCTTCTTTCTCTTCGGCATACTCCTGCAATGGCGTCTGCAGATTTTTGATATATTGCCGTTCCTTTTTTCCATAGATAGGAAATAGTTTTTTTACTGATTTTAAATATTTTTGTGTAATATCTTTCATACCGCCTCTCCTTTTGCTAATTCTTTCATTTCCGGTCAATTCGTATATTTTTTCCCAGGAATTATGAATCACTTACCTTCATTCAGATAAAATATACTCAAAATCCCAAATATATTATCTTCCTTTGTTTATTATAGACAATCAAAATTGAATTTCAATATATTTTATTCAAATATATATTGACACATTTATCATTTTAATATAAGATAATCATATCCATAACGGAACAGATAACCATCTTCTGTACATTTGCTTCTACCGGCACTATTCAACCATATTCATTACCTTTGCAAAGGAGATCTTTAATGAGTAAAAAAATAAATACGCTATTATTTGCCTTGTGTTTATTTACTTTAGTTTGCGGCTGCTCCAAGGAGAACTCCGACACTACTGATTTCTCCCATGCGGTTTCTGATTCACAAAGTCAGCAGGAAGAAATAGCATCTGAAAATGAAACGAAAAATATTATTTTAGATATTCCGTCAACCGCGGATTTTCTATATCATTGCAGCACCGTTGCAGAACTGAAAGAACATTCTGACTTGATAATAAAAGCAACAGTGATATCTGCCGATGCCTGGGTCGACAAATCAGCAACGATTGGAACAGAATATACACTGGAAGTAGACAAGTGTTATCTTGGTCAGGCAAATGACAGTATTACTGTGGATAATCTGGGAGGGATCATTTTGGCATCAAAATATTTTGAGAAACAGGATGACCCTAAGATGAACGAAGCAGTGAAAAAGATGGAAGAAAACCCGGATAATTCGTATGTACGTTTCCAGTTTGACGGAGCATGGCAACCCGAAGAGGGAAAACAGTACATCTGGTTTTTAGAAAGCTATGAAGAAAAAGGGGTGATTCATTACAATCCAGTTAATGTATATGAAGGAGTCTATGAGATAGACAACGATATGGCAGAACGCTATATGTCTGAGCAAACAGACAGCGGCATCACAAGAAGTTCTCAAATTTCCGATGACAGAATGTCTCTTTCAGAAATGGAGAATAAAATCGGTAACTGACGAAGACCACCTGAAATATCAGGATCTGATAGCCGCAGTTTCCCTAAAAAGATTTCGCTGAGAGCAAAAAAATACGTGGTTTGTCCTTCCGAATTAGTACTTATATAACAGATGGCCATCTATTATACATTTATTTATGTAGTCACTAATCAATCTCATCTATTGTATTTGCAAAGGAGGTTTTTTCATAAAAACTAAAAAATTCACATCGTTTCTTTTTACATTTGCTATAACCTTGCTACTTTTTACCGCTGTGCCGACGCAGGCCTCAAAGGGAAAGACACAAACGCCGGAACTGGCTTATGCACAGTTTTTGTCTGAGAAAATCGGACAGAACAGATATTTCCAGATTGTAAATATCGGACACAAAAATGCCCCTGTTCTGATTATAGGAAAAGGGCACAAAGAAATCGTAAACAGCAAAACCTGTTTTAGAAACTGCAAGGTATATGCATTTTCTGGCGGACAGATAAGAAAGATGAAAACCTTCAAAAATTATGGCGGCCGACTCATCAGCCTGAAAGAAAAGAATAGACAATACTATCTTTGTAACGGCGGTTCCGATTACTCTTCTTTTTATACCATAAAGAAGGGAAAAGTGATCACCCACGAATATTTCAACTGTCACAGTGCCAAAGGCGCAGACCGCACAAATCAGTCTGTCTTTAAAAAAGAGGGAAAGATAATCAAAAATCTTGGTTATTTAAAGGCTTCAAAATATGAAAAACGAAGAGATTCTTATAAGACAGTGGAATCGGCTGTTCATTTTGTAAAAAATACAGACAGCAACAGACAGCACATCACAAAATAATGTTTTCCTTGTCATCCTTTCTTTTTAATGGTATTATGTATTATAAGTAATTAGTACCACAAAATGTCGCAGCCACAATTTTCACGAACGGAGGAGGTGTTGTCATGAAAAACAGACAAATAAACCATGTATCTTTTTATATTTTGATTGTTCTGACACTGCTGGTTTCGGCAACATATATCGTCATTGCCTTGAAGCAGAACGGCGGAAAAGCCTGGGCACCCGCCTTTTCTTCAGAGAATGGAGGGATTTCCGCAGAAAACGAAAAGGCTTACATGCAGCATATCCGGGAAAACCGGGACCGCTACTCTCTTACCAGCGTTCCCTGGAATCAGAAACTTTCATTCACAGTGCATATTGCGTCGGATTCTCCGGATATCGGAAAAGTATTATATGAAGATGATTATGGCGTTATCTCTGTGGGCGATATTATTCTGAATGGTTACCAATGGTGGATATATTTTGATTTTACCGGTAAAAAAACAGGCGATACATTTTCTCTCTTATCTCTGGACGTGGACGACCGTTATCCGACCGGTCAGGAAGAAGAACCGATGCGCGCAGAAAACAAAAACTGGCGGGTAAAAATCAGCTATCCTTATCAGGGCGTAACAGCCTGGCATAAGGAATACTGGAATTCTCAGGATCATCTTCCAAATGGAGAACGAATCGGATACATCGTTTTTCACAGTACTGATGAACAGGAAGCCGCTGAAACTTCCGGAGAGATGGATGTCACCTTTACCATGAAAGGACTTAAGCTTCTTACATGGCAGGCAAAAGATATCGGTTAATACCATACACTTTCATTGTGATATTATCGAAAAGGGACGCCTCCTGCCCCTGTCTGATCAAATCAGCCAGGACAGGGCGTCCCTTTTTATCCTTTCTATCCGTTTCGTCTCTTCATCCGCTGCAATATATTAGTCCATCTTCATAATCACATGAAGCAGTCTGCGCACGCTGGTTTCCATCTCTTCCCTTGAGAGCGCTCCCTCTCTGTACGCCTGCATCAGCCGGTCGGCAAAGCCACGTCCCATTTTAATGTCGTTGCCGGCCTTTACTTCTTTATAATGTTCGCCGTGGGTGTACCAGTCTGTGGTCACCAGTCCTTCAAATCCCCACTCGTCCCGGAGAATGTTGGTCAGCAGTTCTTTGTTTTCAGACGCGCGCACCCCGTTGATCAGGTTATAGGAGGACATGACCAGATATGGTTTTGCCTCTTTGACCACGATCTCAAAGCCTTTCAGGTATATCTCCCGCAATGCTCTCTCGGACAGCCGGGAATCACTTTCCTTCCGGTTCGTCTCTTTGTTGTTGCAGGCAAAGTGTTTGAGTTCCGCCCCGATGTGCATGGACTGGATTCCTCTGACGAGCGCGGCTCCGGTCTTGCCTGCCACCACCGGGTCTTCGGAGCAATATTCAAAGTTCCGTCCGCAGAGAGGGCTTCTGTGGATATTGATCGCCGGCGTCAGCCAGATGCCAAGGTTATTTTCTTTGACTTCTTCCGCTCCGGCGCGTCCCACCGCTTCCACCAGCTCCGTATTCCAGGCGCAGGCGAGCAGGGTGGCGCACGGCCATGCCGTGGTGGACACTCCTCTTTCCGGACGAATGCGAAGTCCCGCCGGTCCGTCGGCTGTCAGCACATTTGGGATGTCACACTCGGAAAGGTTTCCTATCCCGAAAGTATCAGACACTCCCATATTTGGCTGTCCGCCCAGAAGCGCCGCCAGTTCCTCCACTTCAAGCTGGCTGATAAATGCATCTGGAGTGTTCTTGCCTTCTGCCACATCCAGGAGGGACATTCTCTCTCTTTTCTCTCCTCTGGCGGCATAATCCTCCGGCGCGTATGGATATGGCAGAGCGCCTTCCAGCGCGTCATAATCCTGCGCCGCCAGCCCCAGGGCGGCCTGTTCTTCTCGTTCCCTCTCCCGTCTTTTCGCTGCGGAGTCTTCCACTGCCTCATCATCCACCGGAAGTTCCTCATAGCTTCCGTCCGAGAGCAGACGTTTTGGCAGCGCAGACGGCGCGCACCGGCTACTTAACTGTTCTGTCACGATATCCTTATCCAGACAATACGCCTCTTCCAGCTTATGAACATTTTCCACGGAAGTTCCCACATAGAAGTCATACTCCCCTGCCTCGAGAACCCAGGCAGACTTTCTGATCTTTCCAAGGTCGTCGTAAGAAGCCATGGACGCGTATGGCACGAGAAAATGTACATACTGGGACTCTCCCGGCTGCAAAAGCCGTGTTTTTTGGTAAGCTGCCAATTCTTTTGCCGGTTTTCCGAGCCTGCCCTGCGGAGCGCTGTAATATACCTGCACCACTTCTTTTCCGGCACACTCGCCCACATTGGTCACACGGACGGACAGTTTTGCGCCGGTGCCTGTATAAAGTACGGTACTGTCTTCCAGCACAAACTCCGTATAAGACAGTCCAAATCCAAACGGATAATTTACTTTCTTCTTTGCCCCGTTCATCGTCTCAAAATAGCGATATCCCACATAAATATCTTCCGTGTAATCCACATAATCCGGCGAATCATGGAAATGTTCTGTGGACGGATAGTCTACCAGAGACGCGGCAAAGGTATCTGTAAGCTTTCCGGACGGGTTCACATCACCGCAGAGGATATCCGCGGTGGCAGCGCCGCCCTCCATCCCTGCCTGCCAGGATAAAAGCACACTGTCTATGCGCTCGTCTTTTTTAAACCAGGTGCTGTCCACAACACCGCCCACGTTGAGCACGACAGCCACCTTGTCAAAACAACCGGTCACCTTCTCGATCAGCGCCCTCTCACCCTTTGTTAGATAAAAATCTCCGTCCTCAAAAATACGGTTCCGAAGCTCCACAAAATGTTTTTCCGTATCCGGGATAAACGAACCGCCGTCATCCGACGCGATCTGCCTGTCCCAGCTCTCGCCGGAAAAACGGCAGATGGAGATTACCGCCGTATCGGCAAAACTCTTCGCTGTTCTCAAAAGTTCATCCGGCAGTTCCGGCTCCACCGTCATCCCCGGCACAGCCCCCGCCTCATACTGTTTATCCACATTTTCCTTATAAAATGCGTAAAGTTCCGGCAGGAGAACAACTTTTCCCTCATTCTCCTTCTCCTTCATGCCATCCCAGAGATTCTTCACATAATCGACGGTCACGTCGCCGCTGCCGCCCCCGCCTTTTACATAATCCACACTCGCCTTTCCAAAAAGAGCCACTCTCTCTCCACGGGCCAGCGGAAGAACATGATTCTCATTTTTCAGCAGCACCATACCCTCGCCGGCAGCCCGTCTGGACAGGGCGATATGCTCCCCACCGGCCGTCACCCGGTCATGCCCCGGATACAGCGGCTGATTCGGCTGGTACTTGATTCTTCTCCATTTATCCATGCTTTTAAACTCCTCCTGTAAATATAAAATCCTACTGTCAATCTACAATCCACCTGTAAATGTAGCGTGAACGATACCCATTACTGGTGTACTGTATCAGACTTATATTAGCATAACCGCCAAGGGAGTTCCAGAAGATTCTTCGGCTAAGTGGAATTGAGCTTTTGTCAAGTTAATAACAGATTTCTCATATAACAGACGATGTAATTCGTTCTCATACAGTTCCTCCCGACTCGACCCTCACTCGGACTATTGACGTTTTCTGATCAGCAGGGAGAAACCGCTTTGCGGTTTCGGCTGCGCCTTACAGGATAAGAAAAGGTCTGCTCCTTCGTGCAAGCACGGGAGTCATCCCTTTTCCAATCCTGCTCCCTGCCTTCCACAAGTCTTAGCTAGTCCTCCCTCACAGCTCGCGGTCGGAAACTGTATGCACTCCGAATGGCATCTGCATATTGGAAAATATTATTTTATCTTTACAAAAACCTATCCTATTCTGCAAAGCGCAAGTTATAGAAGTGTATTTTAGAAAATTAATAGTACCCTTTTATATATAAGTTCCATTTCTCCTCTCAATACGCTGTCGGGGAAGCGGCAAAACTTCTGCACACAGACAGCCTCTAAACCGCGCATGTGGTCCGGACGGCGGCCTGTGAAAGAGGATATCCATACATCTTGGAAAAGATGCAGAAACAGGGACCGGAAAAGGTGCCGCTTTGGGCTTGCACAAAAAGCGGTCCTTTTTCCGGGGACCGTACGGCGAAGCCGAAAACCGCAGCGCGGTTTTGGTTCTGCATTAGTGATATCCGTCTGATATCCGAGAGAGGGCGTCGCCGCACGGACTATCTGCGCGGCATCAGGCTGTCGTCTGTCCTGCATCTTTTCCGCCATTGCATCCGCATGCAACCCTTCATGTTCCGCTGTCGTCTGCCCGGGCGGGCGGGATTATTGCGGACGGGGGTTATGACAGACGAAAAAGGCCCGGGACTGCCGGGATCTCTCCCTGCAGCTCCGGGCTGTATCATATGACTATTTCTTACAGATCGGGCGCTCTACAGCATTGCCTCTACTTCTTCTTTAGTCGGCATCACGCGGAGTGCACCTTTTCTTGTGGTTACGATGGAGGCTGCGGCGTTGGCGAAGGTGAGCATCTCGGTAAGCTCTGCCTCGCTGTATTCTTTCCAGCCGTGCTCCAGCACGTAGTGAAGGATGCATGCGCCGAAGGTGTCGCCGGCTCCTGTTGTCTCAATGGTATGCTCCTGGATGAAGGCAGGTACTTCCACACGGCAGTTTTTGGTGTAAGCGCGGCTGCCTGTTTTTCCGAGGGAGAGGAGGATCAGAGGAATGTTGTATTTCTCCTGTACCATGGCGATGCCTTCGTCATAGTCTTCCTTACCGGTGAGCCACTGAATCTCGTTGTCGGAGATTTTCAGGATGTTACAGTGCTCAAGACCATAGGAAATCTGCTCTTTGGCGAGATCCATGGACTTCCACAGAGGTTCGCGGAGGTTCGGGTCATAGGACATGAGGATGCCTGCTTCCTCGGCGATCGCAATGGCTTTTCTTGTAGCCTTACGGCATACCTCGTCAGTCATGGACAGGGAACCAAAATGGAAGATCGTGCTGTTTTTGATCTGTTCTGCGTCCACATCATCCTCGGAGAGCATCATATCAGCGCCCGGATTGCGGTAGAAGGAGAACTCACGGTCTCCGTCCGGCGCGGTGTGTACGAATGCCAGGGTGGTGTGTACTTCATTATCTCTCATCAGACCGTCTGTTCCGATGCCGACTTCTTTTAATGCCGCCTCTAACTGGTCGCCGAACATATCGTTTCCGATCTTGCCGATAAAGTTCGTCTTGTGACCCAGACGGTTCAGCATGGACAGTACGTTACATGGCGCTCCTCCCGGATTAGCCTCCAGGACCGGATTTCCCTGCGCGCTGGTTCCGTTTTCTGTAAAGTCAATTAACAGTTCTCCCAAGGCAGTTACATCATATTTGCTCATAACTTCTTCTCCTTTTTTATTTTCCCAATATATGTCAGTGTACTGACCTGTTCACATTTCGCATCATGACTGGTCTGCGTCATTATACTGAAAATTGACAGATCAGTACACCAGATTAGTATTATACGATACGGTGCAGTTGTTATCTTAAAACTGCGGCAGGATATCGCCGGCCCTGTGGCGAAGCATCTGTCGGCACAGTATTTACATTTCTTCAGCCAGCAACATCTGTCACAACAATATTTACAGTTTCTTCAGCCAGCAGAATCCGTAGGCCGGAATATCCACTCCGGCTGCCCGGCGCACCTCGCCGGTCAGCATATTTTTGTACATGCCGTCCGTCTCATTGATCCATGCAGTCTTGTCATATTCGCTGAAGTTAAAGATTCCGAACATTTTCTCGCCGTCACAGTATCTTCCGATGCAAAGAACGGACGGGTCGTATGTTTCCACGGTCCACATGTCCGCATTGGTCATAAAGACTTTATCGGTACGGCGGATCTTTTCCAGTTCAGAGAGTTGCTGGAATACCTTTCCTTCCACCGTGTTCTCGTTATCCGCATTTGCTGCCAGATCCCAACGCATTGCCCCGCGGTGGATGTAACGGGAATCCGCCGCTTTGTTCGGATCATTTTTATAAGAATAATCATTTACCTGCGCGATCTCGTCGCCACTGTAAATGACCGGGATACCGGACTGTGTGAACATATACGCATGGAGCATCACATCCAGACGGATGGCCTTCTCCATCGCTGCGTCGTTCTGCTCAAATCCCGCTTTCTCGATACCGCACATGGAAGCTGTCGTCGCACAGAAACGGGCGTCTCCGGTAACCGGGTCCGCATTGTAAAGCTCGCCCCGGCTGTTGCTGTCTCCGGCAAATCCCTGGAAATAATCGTTCAGGTATTTCTTGTGTGCGACTTCTTCCTGACCTCTTTCTTTCAGGAATCCGTAATCAAGGCCCCATCCGATATCATCATGACACCGCAGGTAGTTTAAGAATACGTACTCTTTCGGAAGACCGGCAACAGTATCAAGCTGTCTCTTTAAGAGGCTCACATCTCTCGTGGCAACGGTATGCCAGGTGGTCGCCATGGTCGTTACATTGTAGAGCATATGACATTCCGGTTTCTCCACGGTTCCGAAGTATGGCACAACCTTTTCCGGCTCCATAACGACCTCTCCCAGAAGGAGAACGGACGGGCATACGATCTCGCTGATGATACGCATCATGCGGACGATCGTGTGTACCCGGCGCAGGTTCCGGCACTGGGTCCCCAGTTCTTTCCAGATATACGGCACCGCATCGATACGGATGACGTCGATTCCTTTGTTGGCGAGAAACAGGAAATTGTACATCATTTCGTTGAACACACGAGGATTCCGGTAGTTCAGATCCCACTGATACGGATAAAATGTCGTCATGACATAATGGCCGATCTCCGGAAGCCATGTGAAGTTCCCCGGCGCGCTGGTCGGGAATACCTGCGGTACGGTCTGCTCAAACTGATTCGGAATCTCCGGATTGTCAAAGAAGAAGTAACGGCTCATGTATTCTCCGTCGCCGGAACGGGCGCGTCTTGCCCACTCATGGTCTTCAGAAGTATGGTTCATGACGAAATCCATGCACACATTCATATTTTTCTTATGACAAGCGGCTGTCAGATGCTCCAGGTCTTCCATGGTTCCCAGATCGTCCCGCACTTTGCGGAAGTCCTTCACGGCATAGCCGCCGTCCGATTTGCCCGGTACGGTATCAAGGAACGGCATCAGATGAAGATAATTGACGTTCGCTTTCTCCAGATAATCCAGCTTGGATTCCACTCCTTTGATATTTCCGGCAAAATTGTCGATGTAGAGCATCATGCCCATCATATCGTTGGACTTGTACCATTCCGGATTATTTTCTCTCTCGATATCCATGGCCTTCAGATCTTTATTTCTTTCCATATAGAAACGATGCAGGTTATCGCAAAGTTCCGCATACATGGAGTCATTGCCGTACATTTCCATGTAGAGCCAGCGCAGCTCATCATTGCGCTTCTCCATCCGGTAGTAGAACTCCTCATCTTCGATCTTCGCTTCTTTTGCCGCTGCCTCAGCCGCCGCTTCAGCAATTTTCTTTGCCTGCTCTGCGGCCGCCTTTTTTGCCGCTTCCGCTGTCTTAGCCATTGCATCGGCTGCTTTCTTCACCACGGAAGATTTCTTTGTCGTCTTTTTGGCTGCTTTCTCTTCTGTTTTTTCGTCGGCCTTTGCCGCCGGTTTCTCAGCCGCAGTCTTTTTGGAAGTTGTCTTTCTTGTGGTCTTTTTCGGAGCCGGAGCCGGTTCCTCTTTTGCCGCCGGAGCTTCTTCTTTAACTGTGGATGCCTTTTTCGCGGCTGTTTCTGTTTTTACAGTTTCTGCCTTCGCAACCTCTGCTTTTGCCGGTTTCTCTGTCACTTCCGTTTTCGCCGAGATCTCTTTTTTGACCGGTTTTTCTTCCGGAACTTTTGCTGCGGTCTTTGTCTCCGCAGTCTCTGTCTCCGCAGCCTTTGCTTTTGCCGGTTTCTCTGTCACTTCCGCTTTCGCTGGGGTCTCTTTTGGAGCCGGTTTTTCTTCCGGAACTTTTACTGCGGTCTTTGTCTCCACAGTTTCTGTCTTCGCTGGCTCCGCTTTTGCCGGGGTATCCGCTGCGACTGACTCTGCGGCTGCCTTGACCTCTTCCTTTTTATCGGCTGCAACTGGCTCTGTCGCTGCCGGTGCTGTCTGCGTTGTCTGTGCTGCCGGTGCCTGTGTCGCTGCTGTTACTTTCTTTTTACGGGTTTTTTTCTTGCTCGTACTTGTACGTTTCATTGTAATCTCCCTTTTTGAATCAGATATTTATGTGAATTTCCAAATGCTGTCAATCATACTTTTGTATCCGGGCGGCTTTTTTCAACGCCGCCCGGCGATATATTTTCACCACCCGCAATACATTTCCACCGTCTCGCGATATGTTTCCTATCATTCTGCGATATATTCATCGTCCGGTAAAATTACTCTGCGATGAAATGTATCTGGTATGCCCGGTACGCTTTGTATTCCACAGGAATCGGGATACCGGTTTCCATCAGGGCATCCGCCGGGTACAGTCGTCCGCTCTCTTCTTCCCGGTACATCCGTCCCGGAATGAGACCTCTTAAGCGAACGTAATCCACTGTCATATTGCCATGGATATCCTGCATCACCACATTAAGAAGGGCTTCGCTGCCGTCCTCAGAGACGAACTCCCAGGCGGCCGCCTCCTCCTCAAATGGATTGGTCAGACGGTAATATACGCCGTAGTTGATGAGTTTGGCATACTTGCGGTACTGCGCGATCTGGTTTCGGATAATGTCCTTGGCTTCCTCCGGCAAAGCGCCGAGGTCAAGCTCATAACCAAATGTACCTGCCATAGCGACTACGCTTCTCACCTGCAGAGTCGTGCTTCTTCCTGTCTGATGGTTCGGCACCGCAGACACATGGGAACCTACCGCGGAGATCGGATAGCCGAAAGAGGTTCCATACTGAATCTTGATACGATCTAAGGCGTCCGTGTTGTCACTGCACCAGATCTGCGGGGTGTAATATAACATACCCGCGTCAAAACGTCCGCCGCCGCCGCTACAGCCCTCGATCAGAATATTCGGATATCTCTCAGTCAGGCGCTCCAAGAAATCATACAGTCCCAGCACATAGTTGTAAGCCACGGCTCCCTGCTCCTTTGTCGCGCGGGAGAATACGGAATCAAGGCTCCGGTTCATATCCCATTTGACATACTCAATGTTGCCCTGATCCAGCACCTTGCAGATCATATCGAAAATAGCGTCCACCACTTCTTTCCTTGAAAAATCAAGGACAAGCTGACTTCTCGCACGGATCGGTTTTCGTCCAGGAATCGAGAGCGCCCAGTCCGGATGTTCTTTATAAAGGCGGCTGTCCTCGTTGATGCCTTCCGGTTCGATCCAGATACCGAACTTCACGCCGAGGGCGTTGATTCTCTCAATGAGGTGACCGAGAGATTCGCCCAGCTTCTTCTCGTTGACAAACCAGTCGCCCAGTCCGCTGAAATCGTCGTCTCTGTCTCCGAACCAGCCGTCGTCCATGACAACCATGTCGATGCCCAGCTCTTTGGCGTGCACGGCGAGCTGATAGATCGTCTCGCCATTAAAATCAAAGTAAGCGCCTTCCCAGCTGTTTACCAGGATTGGGCGGACAGCGTTTTTATATTTCCTTCTGCACACATGATTCCGGATGCAGACGTGGAGATTCTGGGAAAGACGGTTTAAGCCCTGTGCGCTGAAAGAGAGGATCACCTCCGGCGCGGTAAATGTCTCGCCCGGCTCCAGCGGATAGCGGAAGCCCTCCTGCTGCAGACCGATCAGCGCGCGGGTCTGATTAAACTGGTCTTTCTCCACCTCAGCCTGGAAACTGCCGCTGTACATAAATGTCATGCTGTAACAGCTTCCAAAGTCTTCCGTTGTCTCATGGTCCGCCAGAATCAGCATCGGATTGTACTGGTGGCTGGACGTCCCACGGCGGCTTCCAATCTTCATGGTTCCGTGCGCGAGAGGATGTCTCTGATACATCCGGTCCATACAATGTCTTCCCTGGAATGTGATCAGATCAAAGTTCCCGCCGACAAAATCCAGGCAGGCGCTCAACACCTTCTCCAGATAAATCTTGTCTTTTCCTTCATTTTTTACGAGGACACTCCGGGTGATGATGTCCGCCTCCGGCAAAACACCGTAGAGCAGCGTGATCTCCACCTCACTGACTGCGTCCTTTAACATGATCTCCAGGGTCTCCGCTTCTGATTCGTCTGCGTAAACAGCCGGCAGACGGTCGAGAGAATATTTACCCTTTCTGATGACATGACCTGTATAGCGAACGTCGCAGCAACGGGACTGATCCGCATTGACTACGGTACACGCCACATTACGGTAATCGCCGACCCCGGTATGTGGAAATTCCTGTGGCAGAACATCCATGGAATACGTGCGGTCCAGACCCGCATCGTACGGATTCCCCGAGAATCCACGGTCCGCATATGTCAAAAGATAATCCATGCATCCTTCCGTCCTTCTTCCATAATATAAATGGATCAGAAAACCGAAGGGATCAATCTGCATCTGATATGAAGAGTTTTTTGTGTGTAAAGTGAATGTGTGGTGATTTTTGTCAAAAATAATACTCATATTTCTTTTCCTCGACCTTCATGATTTCGGTGCAAATGTTCATTGCCGTGGTGTATTCTACTACATTTTCCCCTGATATGCAAATTACTGCCTTCCGATACGGGAAGACAGTAATCGCCAGGTTAACTATATCTTGCAATATTCCCCCGCCCCGTCGCTAGCATCTGACGGGAAAATAATAGCTGTTAAATTATTTGACAGCGCCGGAAGTAACACCTTCCACGATGAAACGCTGCAGGAACAGATACAGAATCAGGATAGGTAACATAGCCAGCAACAGGGCTGCCATGATCAATCCGAGGTCTGTAGAGAATGTTCCATAGAACATCTGTGTGGCAATTGGAATCGTGTATAACTCTTTCTTTGCCAGAACCAGACTCGGCAGCAGGTAGTCGTTCCAGAACGCCATGGCATCGATGATGGCTACTGTTGCGATCGTAGGTTTTAACAGAGGGAATACAACCTTCCAATAGGTCTGCCAACGGGTACATCCGTCGATCGTCGCCGCTTCCTCAAGGGAGATCGGGACGTTGGTCTTGATCGCGCCATGGAACATGAATGTCGCCATGGATAGCGAGAAACCGACGTGCATGAAAATCAACGTTGCCCTGTGATTTAAGATTCCAAAGATACCGCCGTACAGAGAAACCAGAGGAATCATCAATACCTGGAACGGGATAACCATGGAGGCAATCATCAGACCGAACAATAATCCTGTGAGCTTCCAATTGTTCCGGACGATTACAAAAGCTGTCATGGAAGATAACAGTAATGTGAAAATTGTTGAGCAGATCGTGATAATTGCTGAGTTACCGAACACTTTCCAGAACTCCATCTTTTCCATGGCTTCCGGGAAGTTCTCAAGTGTAAATCCGTGCGCGCCGATCAGTGCCAACGGATCTGTTGTGATATCCGCTTTTTCCTTGAACACGTTGATGATGACAAGGATAAACGGGAAAATAAATAACAGGAATAAGACTACCAGAAGAACCAGCATCAACGCATGCCGGATCTTTTTATTGCGAGCCGCCTTTGCATTTTTATCCATTATGCTGATACCTCCGCTTTCTTACCAATGTAAACCTGAAGCACGCCGACTACCGCACAGACGATAAACAGCACGAGCGCTTCTGCCTGACCAGTACCGTAATTCTTATAGGTAAATGCCTGATTGTACACATGCATCGCTGCCATTACGGAACTGTTGAACGGCTCACCCTTTGTCAAGGATAAGTTTACATCGTATACCATGAAACATCTAGTGATCGTCAGGAACAGACACTGTACAAATGAAGATACCATCAGAGGTACGGAGATATGTACGATTGTCTGGAAATCAGTACAGCCGTCAATCTTTGCTGCCTCCAGAACGTCATTTGATACGCTCATGAATCCTGCTACGTAAATTAACATCATATATCCTGCATACTGCCACACGGCAACAATTATCAAACATGCCATGGCGCCGTTCGGGGTGGACAGCCATGATGTGGATAATGCGCCAACGGAGAGAGACTCTCCAATTGCAACTAACGCACGGTTAAATACGAACTTCCATACATAACCAAGAACGATACCGCCGATCAGGTTCGGGATAAAGAATCCGGCACGGAAGAAATTCTGTCCTTTTACTCCTCTTGTTACCAGGTATGCCAGGATGAACGCAACTACGTTTACCAGGATAACGGCAATGATGGAGTAAAAGAATGTTCTTCCCAGAGCTGCCCAGAAGGCGCTGTCCTGGAAAGTTGCCACGTAATTGGCAAGGCCGACAAACGGTTTATCTCTGGATACACCGTCCCAGCTTGTAAAGGTCAGATACAGACCGTAAATGAAAGGTGCGATAACTACTGCGACAAAAACCAGGGTAGTGATACCGGCAAACATGATATACTGTTTGCTCTTATATGACATACTATTTGTATTCATACTGTTAAGCTCTCCCTTCTTTTGTGCGCATTCCGGCAAGATACGATGGTGTAGCGTCTATGTAATCCCCTGTCCGTTAAAGGCCGCTGCTCGCAGCACGCAGGACAACTGCCCACAGCGTACCTGCCAGAATACTAACGTGTTGAAAAAGTCAGTGAATTAGTGAGGAATCACCTGTGCTGTCTTCCAGTAATCTACGATATCCTGTGCAAACTGTGTACGATCGATCTGTCCGGCCAGGTATTCCTGCATTTTTGCGCCCAGAACTGCGTAATGATCGTCTGGCAGGAAGTTGTAGTTAGGAATCAGGTTACCTGCGTCTGCATAAAACTTAACGGATGTTCCCAGTGGGTCCAGGTTATCAGCAGAGATATTGCTGTATGCAGGAACAAGCTGGCAATCGTCTGTTAAGAATGCGTTTCCTTCCGGATCGCTTACTAACCAGTTCAGGAAATCTTTAGCAGCCTGACGCTGTTCGTCAGTTGTATTCTCGGAAGAGTCGATGAAGAAGTACTTGGAACCACCGCCGACAAGCTTGGTGTTGGTGCCGTCGTCTGTGTTCTGTGGAACAGGCATGATACCCATGTTATCGCTGTAATCATAAGCGGAAAGAACAGCCCAATCCCAGTTACCGCCGAACATGAACGCGATCTCGCCTTCTGCCAGTTTCTGAGAAGTTACCTCACGCTCTGCAGAGATTGCGGAATCTTTCGCGTAGTTGTAATCCATTAATGTCTCAAATGTTTCCATTAAGGAATTATATTTCGGATCGTTGGCAAGATCTACGGTGCCTTCTGTCAAACCGGTAACAAATGCATCCGGATCTGCCTGCTCTTCGTAAACCTGTGGTAAGTAATGACCTGCCATGGACCAGTCTTCTTTCAGAACGCCGGTCGGGCTTTCCATTCCGCCTGCTACTAACTGATCAAGAAGTCCCTTGAACGCGTCGAGAGTCTGATACTGAGCCGGATCAAATGGTGTTCCGGTGATCGCCTCGATGGCATCTGCGTTGTAGATAAGACCACGGGCCTCAACACAGAGTGGGAAACCAACAACCTTGTCATTGATGGTGATCGCGTAAGGAGTCTGGCTTACCCACTCCTGATCGCTTAAATCAACGGCATGCTCTTCTGCCAGGTTGTAAACGTCTTTCGCGTCTACCATGGAAAGAGTATACGGGTCATTGGAAGAATACTTGGTAGCAAGATGAGCTGCTACGGTGTCGCTGGAGTAGTAAACTTCAACGTCAACGCCTGTAGCCTCGGTATACTTTTCTGCTACTTCTTCAAACTGATCCTGGATCTCCATCTTGGAGTTAAAGATCGTAATGGCAGTACCGCCACTTTCTGCTCCCCCTTCATCTCCTGAGCCGCCACAAGCTGCAAGAGAAAGAGTCATCATAGCTGCTAATGAAACAGCTGCAAGCTTTTTCAATTTCATGTTTCATTTCCTCCTCTTAGAATAGAATGTCAAGCCGGAAATTCCTTCTCCTTTTCCGCCTTTTTAACGTCCGTATTATGTATGTCCCTCACATGAAATAAGGATGCTAGCAATCTTATTATTTACCTGAGAAACAACATACACATCAGTTAATGAAAATATAACACCATATGGCGACTATGTCAATCGTTTATCATAAGATTTATCATTTTTCTTTACGATTTCTTCACAAATTCTGTCATTTATTTTACTTTTCCATTAAACACCAGTGATTTTTTAGTGAAATCAACCGGATTTCACCCCCAAATCCTCATGTCAAACCCTTGATATTTTAGGGTTGAAATCTCATTCCATATTTGATACAATTTTTTTCAACATGTTTTTGGTGATTTTGACAGGAAAGGAGCACTTTCACATGAAAAAAATATTTAACATGGACAATCCCTTCTGGACGGCCATGGGCAGAGTGTTTGACATTTTCGTCTTAAACTGCCTGTGGCTCCTGTGTTGTGTGCCGGTCTTTACCATCGGTCCCGCCACCACCGCCCTCTTTTACGGCATGTTCGGCATCCTGCGGGGAGACGGCGGCTATCCGTCCAAAGACTTCTTTAAATCTTTCAAACAAAACTTCAAGCAGGGACTTCAGCTCGGGATCCCGCTGACTCTGATCGGCGCCTTCCTCGTTCTTGATATGTACCTGTGCTACCACACCGGAAGAGGAATCTACACCTTTTTCCTTTTCTTCTTTGCCGTTTTGTTTGTGGTATGGCTGGCAGTTACCTTATATACCTTCCCTCTGCTGTCCAAGTTTGAGCGCACCAACCGGCAGATCCTCATCTGGGCGTTTACCTTATGTATAAAGAACTTTTCCAGGACACTTTATATGTTCTTCGCCCTGATCCTCTGCCTGTGGCTCATCCATCTGCTGCCGGGACTGATTTTCATTCTTCCCGCTTACTTCGCGGAGACCTGCACCGCCATTCAGCTTACAATACTTGAAGAGTACCTGCCACCGGTTATTGAAGAAGACGAATACGGCGAGAGCACGGAAGACTTCAAAGAGGAGGAGATCATCCCTCCGGACGACGACATGAAGTGGCTGCTGTAAGCGCCCGCTGACAGAAAGGAATATTGATTTTGAAAAGACAACCAAAAAAGAACAAAACAGAAAAAGAGCCCTCCATCTTCCGTCAGGAACTCCGGAGGGACTGGAATACATTTAAAGAATTAAAAGGAACGAAAAAGCTGGGCTTCCTCTGGGATTATTACAAACTGCCCGCCGTCATCTTCATCACCCTGGTGGTCGTGGCTGTCACCTTCGCCCACATGCTGTGGGAAGGTCAGAAACCGCGGCGTCTGCAGGTCTACGCCGTCTTGAACACTGACGACACCTGCATCTACTGGTTCCGCCAGTTTGAAAAGGAACTGACATCCGACGGTAAGCCGGGACTTGTCGATTTTAATGAGGATCAGCCCTTTGACTATGACGACTCCAACTATCAGCTCTATGAGATCGAGGTCATGAGCACCGTCGCTTCCCAGCGGATGGACGTTGCCATCTGCAACGCCGACATGTACGAATACCTTCTCGCCATCAACGCCTGCGCCAGCCTGGATGAGATGCTTCCGGAAGACTTATATACAGAGTTGAGCGAGCGGGACATGATCGAACAGGGGACCGCCAACCTGCAGATCGACGAGTACGGCGAAGTGAACGAATCCGTCGGCATCGACGGTTACTACGCCGTCAATCTGGAAGGAACGGAATTTGAAGAGCGCTATAACAAGCCGGAAGACCAGATCAACACAGAGGGAGATGAACCGCTCTACGCCGTCATCATCTCCAACACCGAACACCCTGACGACAGCGTGTCCTTTATCCGGGCACTGACCCAGGAAGATCTGCTGCCGGAGTAGGATATAGATTTGTAAAGATAACAGATTTTTCATATAACAGACGATGCCGTTCATTCTCATACAGTTCCTTCCGACTCGACCCTCACTCGGACTACGGACGTTTTCTGATTGGCAGGGAGAAACCGCTTTGCGGTTTCAGCTACGCTTTACAGGATTAAAAAGGGATGGCTCCTTCGTGCAAGCACGGGAGCCATCCCTTTTCCAATCCTGCTCCCTGCCTTCCACACGTTTTAGAAAGTCCTCGCTCACAGCTCGCGGTCGGAATCTGTATGGAATCAGAACGGCATCTGTGTATTGGAAAACTTTTGTTCCACCTTTACAAAAATCCTGTGTATACTGGCAAAACAGCAAGTGGAACAATAATTTTTTACTTTACAGATATAGTTATTATGTCGAGGGAATAAGAAACAGATAATCTTACACAGCACAGAGGACATTTTATGTCCGCAGACAGGATTCGACCGCGAGCTGTGACGGAGGATATGACATGGTCTCCGGAAAACAGCAGGGAGCAGGCAGACGAGGAAGCGTCGGGCTTGTGCTCGCACAAAAGACCGCGCTTTCCTCTCTGACTGTAAGGCGTAAGCCGGGAACCGCAATAAGCGGTTCCTCCCTGCTGCTTTTATCCCTCTCGGATATCCGACGGAGGGTCGAGTCGGGAGGACCTGTCTGCGGTCTCATGTCCTCGTCTGTGTTCTCTATATCCCCGGATTCTCATGGAATCATCTCTGCAAATCATTGTTTTCAGGTGCTCTCCCGCTCCACCAGATGAACCGGCAGCACCGTGCGTTTCGGCACGATCTGTCCGACCACCGCCTTATCAAGGAAGTCAACGGCCATAGTCGCCATCTCCTTGATCGGCTGATGAATGGTGGTGAGCTGCGGCGCCGTGATCGGCGCGATCATGGAATCATCAAAGCCGATGATCTTCACCTGTTCCGGCACGCTCAGTCCAAGTTTCCGGCAGACCTGAATGGCCTGCGCGGCAATGACATCGCTGTTGCCGAAAAGCCCGTCGATATCCGGGTGCTCCCGAAAAACTTCCTCCACCATCTCGCTGTAATTCAGCGCGTCAAACTGCTCCACCTCCGTCAGACGCTCCAGAAACGGGATCCCGTATTCCGCGCACATCTGCCGGAATCCCACCACCCGTCTGTCCGCGGACATGGGTGTATCGGTGAAGCTTCCGATATGCAGAAGGTGTTTGCAGCCGGAACTGATCAGCTTCTTGGCGGCAAGCGCGCCTCCCTGGATGTTATCACATTCCACTGACGCCGTCGCGGTGTCCACATACCGTTCCACGGTGATGATGGGAATATCCAGTCTCTCAAACGTCGAGGCGTCCACGGTGCCGCTGCACAGGATCACACCCGCCACCCGGTTACTGTAACACATCTCCACATATTCTAATGTTTTTTCGTCCCGTCCCTGCGAATTACACAGGAGCATCTTATAGCCCCTTTTGTGCGATTCATTTTCCAAGTTGCTGATCATCTCGGCAAAATACGGGTGCCGAATGTGCGGGACGATCACTCCGATCATATTTGAATTCTTATTCTGCAAAGAACGTGCCAGCTCATTAGGCCGATAATTGAGCTTTTTCATGGCCTCCGCCACCCGTCTGCGGGCATTATCGCTGATATATCCCCGGTTATTAAGGACCCGGGATACTGTTGTCACCGTCAGGCCAGCTTCCCTCGCAACGTCCTTTAAAGTTGCCATTTTATTTTCTCCTTTGTCTGTTTCCCCCATTTCAAAGTTACTCTACCTCAAAAATCTCATAATTCTCCACATTGGTGAGCGGCAGTTCCAGACTCACTTCCGGACTGCGCAGCTCAAATGTTCCCATCTGACTGCCATCCTCAAAAAAGATCTCCAGGATCCGGTCATCAATGATCAACAGCAGCTCGTGCTGCCACGGTTTCGTCTGAAAGGCATCTCTGTCCACGGTCAGGCTGCCAGCCTCCGGACTGTACTCCACCCAACTTCCGTTGATCTTCCAGCGGAGATCGTCAAACAGATTCTCCCGGATACGCATACGGATCACCAGCGCCTTCTTTTTCTCCTGCTGACAGACGATCGTGTTATCTTCATTTACCGGAACCTGCTCCGTTATGTTCTTCATCTGTTCGAAAAGCTCCCGCACCGGTTTCTGCACAAGAATCAGGCCATCCTCCGTACGCTTGCAGGATAATTCCACCGGAATACCGTAAGCGCCTGTATAATTTCTGCCGTCGTTCTTCAGTCGGAGCCATGGAATGGAAATGATACGGCCATCCACACCGGAAAATGTCTGTGCGGCATATGGAACGTCTGTCAGATACGCCCATTTTTTCTCGCCGTCCGTCTTAAACTCATGTCCGTCAAACTCTCCCTGGTAATAGAAGCCGTCCGCTGACCAGAAAAACCAGTTTTTCTCACCGTCTTCCGTGGATAACTGAAAAATATCCGGACATTCCCATCCGTCTTTTAATGTAAACTCATCCACCAGATCCCAGTTTTCCAGATCCTCAGAGCGAAGGATACCGAAATCATTGCCCCGGAGCCAGAGGGCCATGATATAAGCGCCGGACTCCTCGTGCCAATATACTTTTGGGTCACGGCTGTCCCGGTAAATGACCGGAACACAAGGTTCTTTTCTCTTCTGCAGCGTTCTGCCGCCATCCGTACTGAAAGCGATCTTCTGCGTGAACTGCTTTCCTTTGCTCCAATCTTCATTGCCGCCTGCCGCCGTATAGAAAAACAGGAGCGCATCCTCCGGCAGCCCGAGAAGGCCGCGCTCGTTTTCGATGGCGCAGCCGGAATAAATGGTCCCATCCTCATCCGGGAACATCACAGAATCCACCTGCTTCCAGTGAAGCATGTCTTTGCTGACCGCATGTCCCCAGCTCATATTATTCCAGGCCGTGTCAAACGGATTATACTGGAAATACAGATGATAGAACTCCCCGTCATAGATCATTCCGTTCGGGTCATTGGTCCACCCGCTGTCCGCCGCAAAATGAATGACCGGATGCGTGTCCTCTGCTTTCTGCGGTTCATCCGAAAGAAAAACGGCAGCCAGGAAGCTCTCCGGCGCGTCTCCCTCTTTCATGGAAACGCGGATCTTCCTGCCCTGATACGCCGGCAGAGGAATCTGTGCATAAAAATCACAGACATACTCCTCTTCCTGCTCCGCATCCACCGGCACCATCACTTCTGTAAACTTCTCCTCTTCTTTTCCTTCCTCATCCAGCAGAAAGACCCGCAGAAGTTTCTCCTCCTTCTGCGCGCAGACCGGGATGTTCAGATACTTTTTGTCCACAACAAAATCTTTTTTCATATTTATTTTACTCCTCTGTTTTTTCTGTTTATTTTTTATAATATTCAAATATTCAGGTCCTACCCGCAGGATATCTGCCGGACAGGAGATTGACTCCCGCCATCGTAACACATTATCCGGCTTTTTTCTTTATACAAAGACAGGGTTTTATCTGATATCAGAGCTGTTCAGATCTTATCTGATATTAAAATTACTCAAAATTTTCATGCAGATTTTGCATTTATTTGATAAAAAAATGAGACGAACCGTCTTTATATGTCATACGATTGATACATTTTTTCCATTATAACAAACTCATTCCCGTTGCACAAGTACAAATTATTGTGGAAATGTGACGGGAATCGCCTGTATTTCTGCATTTTTCCAAACTCCGGTCATCCGCGTAAACAGGCGTAAACATACCGGTGACAGGCTTCCTCAAGTTCTTATTGACAAAGGTTTCCTGCGGCGAGTATCATAGGCACAAGACTAAGTTAATCCTTTGACATATCAGCACACATCAAAAAGGAGTATATCGTATGATTGCAACAAAAGCGGACGCAAAAATGCATTATGAAAAAGCCTGCCATCTCGGCAAAAAGGAGGGCGGATCTCCCGCTGTCCTTGACACCATTCTGGAAGAGCGGCATATCACCGCGCCGACGGAAGTATCTCTCGGCCTTGTCAATATCCCGATGGAGCGGATCGTAGGCACGAAAAGCAAAGGCAGGAGCAGTTCGTTCAGCAAGAGCTTTTATCCTGTCCTGAAAGAAAATACCGAGTTTGCTTCCAAATGGATCGCTCTTTGCAGCGCGCATCTGAGCGAGGGCATCCGGGAACCGGTCAAGGCCTATGAATTCATGAATGAGTTCTACATCGAGGAGGGCAACAAGCGGGTCAGCGTGCTGAAATATTTTGGCGCAGTCTCTGTTCCCGCCAACGTCACCCGCATCATCCCGCCGCAGAACGATGACAAGGAAACCCGCATTTATTATGAATTCATGGACTTTTACAGCTTATCGGAGATCAATGATATCTGGTTCTCCCGCATCGGCAGCTTCGCGCGTCTGCAGCGTCTTGTGGGCAAACTGCCAAATGAGCCGTGGACCAATGAAGACCGGAGAAACTTTCATTTTGCCTACGCGCTTTTTCAGGAAGCTTATGACGCCATCAACGAGAGCAAGGCAGCCTCTCTGCTTTCCGCCGGCTCTGTTCTTCCCGCGCAGGAAAGCGCTGCCAAAAAGGTGACGACAGCTCTGACAAGCTCCACTAAGAAAAAACCGACGGTCCTGGTGGGCGACGCCTTTTTGTACTACATAGATCTCTACGGCTATGACTCTCTTTTCAAGGACAGTTCCTCTGAGCTGAAGACCAAACTTAAAAAGACGAGAGACGAGTTTCTCCTCCTCCAGTCCGACCAGTCCGTGGCACTGCGGATGGACCCGGAAGACAATAAGAAAAAAAGCATCCTTCTGCGCCTGATCCCTGTGGGAACCAAAAAGCTGAAGGTCTGCTTCCTGTACGCCAAAACCATCGCGGACTCCGGATGGACCTACTCTCACGATCTGGGACGACTCCACCTGCAGCATACCTTCTCCGACCAGGTGACCACCTCCTACTATGAAAATGTGACGCAGGACAATATCGCGGAATACCTGCAGAAGGCGATCGATGAGGATAACGACATCATCTTCACAACCTCCCCGATCTTCCTGCGGGAGAGTTTAAAGGCCGCGCTCGACCACCCGGAGGTAAAGATACTGAACTGTTCCCTGAATACCTCCTACAAGCATATCCGCACTTATTACGCCCGCATGCACGAGGCGAAGTTCCTGATGGGCGCCATCGCCGGTTCCATGGCGGACAACGACCGTATCGGCTACATTGCCGACTATCCGATCTACGGCAATATCGCCAATATCAACGCCTTTGCCATGGGCGCGCAGATGGTGAACCCGCGGGCAGTCGTCTATCTGGAATGGTCCAGACGTATGCAGCCGGTCAGCGAATCTTTCTTTGCGGAAAAGGGGATCACCATCATCTCCGGAAAGAATCTGGCGGCGCCGGGCATGTACGACCAGCAGTTCGGTCTCTACCGCCCGGACGGCGATTCCATCTGGAATATGGCCATGCCGGTGTGGAACTGGGGACGCTTCTATGAACATATGATCCGCAATGTCATGAACGGAAGCTGGAAGCTGGATGATGAGAAGGATACCACCAAAGGACTCAATTACTGGTGGGGCATGTCCTCGGGCATCGTCGACGTCATCTGCTCCCACCGCCTTCCGATCGGTACCAGCCGCCTGATCAAGCTTCTGAAGGATACGATCTGCCGGGGCGATTTCAATCCGTTTTCCGGCATCATGTACTCACAAAACGGTGTGGTGAAAGGCAGCAGCTCTGACACACTGACACCGGAGGAGATCATCACCATGGACTGGCTGACAGAAAATATCCGGGGATCCATCCCGTCCACAGACGATCTGGACGCGCCTGCCCGGGATCTGGCTGCCATTCAGGGTATCAAAGAGGAGGACAGACTGCTATGAAGATCCTGGCCATCTCCGATATCGAATCCCCGTATTTCTGGGACTACTACGAGAGGAAAAAGCTGGCGGACATCGACCTCATCCTCTCCGCCGGCGACCTCCGGGCGGAATATCTGTCCTTTCTGGTGACTATGTCCCGTGCTCCGGTGCTGTACGTACACGGCAATCATGACACGCAGTACAAACGCCGGCCTCCGGAAGGCTGCATCTGTGTGGACGACAGGGTCTATGTCCACGAGGGCATCCGGATCCTGGGGCTTGGCGGCTCCATGAACTATAATGACGGAGCATACCAGTACGAAGAAAAGGAAATGAAAAAAAGAGCCAAGAAACAGAAGTTCTCCCTGCTGCGGCACGGCGGCATCGACATCCTGCTGACACACGCGCCCGCACGTAATATCAACGACGGGGAGGACCTGCCGCACCGGGGCTTTGAGACCTTCTGTCATCTCCTGAACCGGTATCAGCCTCGCTATTTTATCCACGGACACGTGCACAAAAATTACGGCGGTGATTTTCACCGATATGACCGGTATAAGTCCACGGAGATTATCAACGCCTATGAATATTGCATCTTTGACTATGAGGACTGTCGTCTTTGACCATAATTTTTTTGAATTTTTAGTTACTTGTGTCATTGCCGAATCCTCGCATATGGTTTAGACTATAGAAAGCAGAAACGTTTACTTATATATAAATATATACACGGCATCTAATGTCCCGTATATTTATATATACATATATTTTTAAGGAGGATACATTATCTATGGCTAACTTATCATTAAAAGGAATTCAGAAGATTTATCCGAACGGTTATCATGCCGTAACCGATTTCAATCTGGAGATCGCAGATAAAGAGTTCATCATTTTCGTAGGACCATCCGGATGTGGTAAATCCACCACACTTCGTATGATCGCCGGTCTGGAGGATATTTCTGAAGGTGAGTTCCGTATCGACGGCAAGCTGATGAACGACATCGAACCAAAAGACCGTGATATCGCCATGGTTTTCCAGAACTACGCTCTGTATCCGCATATGACCGTATATGACAACATGGCATTCAGCTTAAAGCTTCGTAAAGTACCGAAAGACGAGATCGACAAAAAGGTTCGTGAGGCTGCCAAGATCCTTGACCTTGATAAGCTCCTTGACCGTAAGCCGAACGCTCTTTCCGGTGGTCAGAGACAGCGTGTTGCCATGGGACGTGCCATCGTTCGTAATCCTAAGGTATTCCTGATGGACGAGCCTCTTTCCAACCTGGACGCAAAGCTTCGTGTTCAGATGCGTATTGAGATTTCCAAGATTCATCAGAACCTGGGCGCTACGATTATCTACGTAACACATGACCAGACAGAGGCTATGACCCTTGGTACAAGAATCGTTGTTATGAAAGATGGTATCATGCAGCAGGTAGATACCCCTCAGAATCTGTATGACAAACCTTGCAACCTGTTCGTAGCAGGATTCATTGGTTCTCCTCAGATGAACTTTATGGATGCCAAGGTTAAGATTAACGGCAACGATGTTACATTAACTGTAGGTCACAGCGAGATGCGTGTTCCGGATTCTAAGAAACAGGCGCTCATCGACGGCAACTACAACGGCAAGACCGTTATCCTCGGTATCCGTCCGGAAGACATCTACGAAGAAGGCGACAAAGGTGCTCCTGTAGGTCTTAATATCAAGACGAAGATCAAGTTCTACGAGCTGCTTGGCGCAGAGGTTTATCTGTACTTCGATATGGAAGGTACACAGATGACAGCCCGCGTAAGTTCCAGCACCAAACTGAAATCCGGTTCTGACGCTTCCTTCATCCTGGATATGGAAAAGATTCATTTATTCGATAAAGAAACAGAAGTAACTATCACCAACTAGAGAGGATTGGCGCGCTCATCTTCCGGTGAGTACAACCATCCCAGAAATATGTACATTTGTATATCATAATTCGTTTTTCTCTTTTTCTAAAAGGAATGCATGCCTCGGGTCCTCCTCATTTCATTCACCCGGGGCATATATTCTGTCCACACATTTTTACCCTGTACATTTTTACGCCATACACTTTTACACCGTACATTTTTATGAACGTTCTACTTTCCATTCTCTTTTTTTAGTGATATACTTTCGCCATAAGGCTATCGGAACACTGGCTGTTCCAGACAGCGGGATGATGATGCACATCGCCCGGGCCCTGCCATTTCAAACACGATTTCAGAACAGGAGTATGCTCTCATGGAAAATACAGAACTGAGAAATGTAAAGAGAAAGCTGGATGAACTGAAACGGATCACCGGGCTGTCCCTTCATATAGAGCTGCCGGAGACAGAAAATGCAGCGGAACATGATGACGAAGAGTTTCTCTCTTACACGCTGCACCAGCTGGACGCGCTAATTGATTCTTACAAGGAGACAAACAGCCGGGAAGCGATATACAAGCGGTGGATCACCGGAGAGATGGAGACCCACGAGCTGATCCACACCGCAAAACGGTTCCACGTCCCCCTCACCGCCTGGCGGGCTCTTTTTCTCGTGGAATCAAAAGAAACGATGGAGAATTCTGTCATCACGATCCTGAAACACGCCTTTCCGGACGTCTCCCGCTCATGGTTTATCCCCATGTCCTCCTGCCAGCTTGCCATTGTATACACATTTTCAGAGGAAATATCGGTGGATACTCTGCACTCTTCCGCCTATCTGGTGATGGACCTTCTGAACGCTGAGGCGCTGATTCAGGTAAAGGTCGCCTACGGCGCTATCTACGAACACTTAAATCAGCTGCCAAAAGCCTACCAGGAAGCGTCCCTGGCTCTCAACGCCGGAAAGATCTTCTATCCGGATCAGTATGTCTATCCCTATGATAAACTGGGGATCGGTCGTCTCATATACGGTCTCTCACGGGAACAGTGCAGCGCCTACTTAAAGGAAGCGCTCGGCGACTGCTCCCCGGACTTTTTTCAGCCGGAGACCGTTCATGTCATCAACTGTTTCCTGGATAATAACCTCAATATCGCGGAGACCACACGGCATCTGCACATGCACCGGAACACTCTGATCTACCGTCTGGAACAGATACAAAAAGAGACCGGCCTTGATATCCGGCAATTTCACGATGCCATGACTCTCAAGACCGTTCTCTTTGTCATCAACTATATGAAAAATTTGTAACGACAGAAAAACTTATAAAACTGCCACAAACCGGTCAAAGGCCGCTCTGCCTTCTTCGGTACATTTGTAGACGCCGGCATCTTCCAGCACGCCCACAAATACCTGTCCGATCTCTTCTTTGAGGATATCCATTACGTTATCCGCATTGATATCCGCATATTTCGCGCAGATCTTGTCTGCCCATTCTTTATGCTTCAGGAGTTCTTCGTGCTCCTCGGCCGGCGTCTTCTTTACCAGACAGTCCGCCAGCAGCTCCATCTCGCCCTTCAATCTGGACGGCAGAACGGCAAGTCCCATCACCTCGATCAGTCCGATATTCTCTTTCTTGATGTGATGGTATTCGCTGTGCGGATGATACAATCCCAGAGGACACTCCTCCGTTGTGATATTATTTCTGAGTGTCAGATCCAGTTCAAACAGTTCTCCGTTCTTTCTGGCGATCGGCGTGATCGTGTTATGCGGCTCTCCGTCCGTCTCGGCAAAAATGTACGCTTCCGCATCGGTGTAGCCTCTCCATTTCTCCAGGATGTGGTCTGCCAGCGCAATAAGCCGTTTCTCGTCTTTATGACGGATACGGATGACAGACAGCGGCCAGTGCAGGATTCCTGCTTCCACGTCCTCATATCCCGGGATCACGATATGTTTCTCCATCTCAGCGTCCGCCATGGCAAAACGGTACCGGCCGCCCTGGAAGTGATCGTGGCTCAGGATGGAACCTCCCACGATCGGCAGGTCCGCGTTGGAGCCAAGGAAATAATGCGGGAACTGTTTGATAAAGTCAAATAATTTCACAAAAGCTGTATGGTCGATCTTCATCGGCACATGCTGTCCGTTAAAGACAATGCAGTGCTCATTATAGTACACATACGGAGAATACTGGAATCCCCACTGGCTTCCGTTGATCTGAATCGGAATGATCCGGTGATTCTGTCTTGCCGGATGATTCATTCTTCCGGCATATCCCTCGTTCTCCATGCAGAGCTGACATTTCGGATAGGCGCTCTGCGGTGCGTTTTTAGCTGCCGCAATGGCTTTCGGGTCTTTTTCCGGTTTGGACAGGTTGATCGTGATGTCAATCTTTCCGTACGGGCTGTCCACCTTCCAACGGATATCCTTTTTGATCCGGTCTCTGCGGATATAGTTGGTATCCTGGCTGAATTTATAAAATGCATCTGTCGCCTTCTGCGGATTTTCTCCATAGAGATCCTCGAACTCCGCGATGACCTGGGACGGACGTGGGGTGAGAATCCCCATAAGCTTCGTGTCGAATAAATCTCTTGTCACGATGTCATCACTGCTGATGATCCCTCTCTCAAAGGCGATGTCCGTCAGCGTATCAAGTACTTCCGGAAGAACGATATCTTCACCGGCCACATCCTGCTCCTCGTATTCATCTTCATGAAATACCTCAAGAAGCTGATTGATCATATACCTTTTATCTGCCTGTGCAACGAGCTCTGTTCTCAGTCCATATTCCACCAGTCTGGCAATCTCTTTATATAAACTCATCTTATATTCTCCTTTTACCGCCCTTTATATTTCCTGTATCTGTTTCCCCGGCTCTTACTATTCTCTTACAGAACTTTCATTCCGCCGTATTTTCTTACTTTCAGTACATGGCAGCTTCCCTCGCCGAACACGCTGTCAAGCGCTTCTCTGTATTCCTGCACGGCGTCTCCCGGCACAAATGCCTGAATCGTTCCGGCAAAACCGCCTCCGTGTACTCTGCTGACACCTCTTTCTCCCAGCACTGCATCGCTGACGGCAAGGCCTACGGAAAGTCCCTGCCCGTTTAAATCCCGAACAGTAAATACATTCTGCAGGTACTGGAAAGAAGAAGCGCCGGACGCCTTCACCCATTTCTTAAATGCATCGAAATCTCCCCGCTCCAGTGCGGCGATCTCCTCGTCCACTCTCTTCTCTTCCCCAAAGAAATGGAGGGCGCGAAGGACCGGACGGTCACCGAGTTTCTCACGGAGTTCTGCCAGCTTTCCGAAAAACTCTTTCTCATCTACCTGACGGAGCACTTCCTTACCAAAATAAGCTGCCGCCTTCTTCATATCTGCCGGAATGGATGCATACTCGTCTGTCAGGTCCGCATGGGAACCTTTGGTGTCGGTGATGCACAGGCAATGATCATACGCCTCGAAGTCCACATCCAGTTTCTTTACGTAAGTGTTGTCCGGGTCCGCAAAGTCAATGTGGATCAGTCCGCCGACGGAGCAGGCTGTCTGGTCCATCAGTCCGCACGGTTTTCCGAAGTAAACATTCTCCGCATACTGTCCGATCTTTGCGATATCCACAGCGTCCAGCTTCATATCATTATACAGGCCGGACAGGATCGTACCGATGACAACCTCATATGCCGCGGAGGAAGACATGCCGGAACCACTCAGCACATCGCTGGTCGCATACGCCTGGAATCCGCCGATCGCGTATCCCATCTCCCGGATCCTTGCCGCCACACCACGGATCAGCGCTGTGGAGGTTCCCACTTCTTTCTTCACCGGTTCCAGGGAAGAAAGATCAACGACAGTCTTCGGATATCCGTCAGACTTCACTTCGATCATGCCGTCCTCTCTCGGAGAGACCACTGCGATGATGTCCAGGTTGATGGATGCTGCCAGTACCTTGCCGTGCTGGTGATCCGTGTGGTTTCCTCCCACCTCGCTGCGGCCGGGAGCGCTGTAGATCTCCACTTCCTGCTCGCCGTACAGTTCCTCATAACTCTCCAGCGCCTTGATATAACGCTCTGTCTGATAGTCGAGCACATTCTCATCCAGGTAAATATCCCGCAGTAACTCTCTGTGTGCGCCGCTTCTGAATTCTTCTTTTAAAACCCCTGTTTTTTTTGCCATAACGTCTTCTCCTTTTTGTTCGTTCTGATCTTCCCCGCGGTCCGCCTCTTCTGTGCGGTACCGCTGTTTTTGTCGGTTACTATTATGGCTTTATAGTAAAACACTTTAGTAAATTTGTCAACTGTTTTTACTTCTATTTTACCGTATTATTTACTCTGTTTTCTCTTTATGTTTTACTTATTTTTTAGTAAATAATACTTTATTTTTTTACTGATTTTGTTATAATAGAAGACAAAGACACCTTCTTACGACGCCCCCGGCCTTCAGCCCGCATCTTGCGCATCAGCCGGACTGGCGGACAGATCAGACAAAAAGGAGAAGCACATGGCAACATTGAAAGATATCGCAGAAAAAGCCGGCGTGTCCACAGCCACCGTGTCCCGCATTCTCAATCAGGACGGGACTTTGAGCGTTACCGACGCCACCCGGCAGAATGTTCTGCGGATAGCTCAGGAATTACATTACAATAAGAAGAAAACGACCGCCACCTCCATGAGTATCGGCATTTTTCAGTGGATCTCTCTTCTGGATGAGACGGAGGATCCCTATTATCAGGATATCCGAAGCGGTATTGAACAGTACTGTGCCGAGCACAAGATCGAAGTCATCCGCGCCTTCGAGAGCGATCCCGGATATATGGACACCCTGCGGGATGTCCCCGCGCTCATCTGTATCGGCAAATACAGTGACAGCCAGCGGAAAAATCTCGAGACACTCTCCTCTCACGTTCTCTTTCTCGATATGCGCACGCCGCAGATCAACTGCAACACCATCACTCTCGACTTCGGACAGGCAGTGTACGACGCCATGAATTATCTGACCGGACTTGGCCACCGCCACATCGCCTATCTGGGCGGCAAAGAGCAGCTTACCGATTCCACGATTTATTTTGAGGAGCGAAAAGACGCTTTCATCCGCTACTGTACGCAACATGATCTCTGCTGGGAGCCTTACATCCGGGAGGAAGCCTTCTCCGTGGAATCCGGCTACCGGATGGCGCTGTCTCTCATCCAGGCAGACAGAGAGGGCAGTGCGCCGCTGCCGACGGCTGTCTTCGCCGCCAGCGACCCCATCGCCATCGGAGCCATGCGGGCCTTTTACAAATACGATTACCGGGTACCGGACGACGTCTCCATCATCGGATTTGATGACATCAGCGCCGCCGCGTTCCTAAATCCTCCACTCACGACCATCCACGCGCCCGCTCTGCAGATGGGCCGGTACGCCGCCCATTATATGACACAGATGACCGGTCGGTCTGCCCGATCGGATACGCTGCCGGTGCGCATTACCCTGCCCTGCTCCCTGCGCATCCGGGAGAGCTGCGCCGCACCGCGAACGCAGAAGGATTTCTGATTTTCTGTTTACGGATCATTTTTTGTCTGTTTTGATCGGAAGAAAAGCAAAAAGAACAGAAAAAGAGGCTTTACAGATTCTTTTTCCGGTAGTATAAAAAGATTAGAAATTATATATGAGAAAGGATCACACACATGGATAACAAATGGTGGAAACAAGCAGTCATCTATCAGGTTTACCCGCGGAGTTTTCAGGATACCAACGGCGACGGCATCGGCGATATTCCGGGCATCATCAGCCGTCTCGATTATCTGGAAGATCTGGGCATCGACGCCATCTGGCTCTCCCCGGTTTACTGTTCCCCGCAGGCCGACAATGGCTATGACATCTCTGATTACAGGGATATCGACCCGATCTTCGGCAGCCTTGCCGACATGGACCGTCTGATCGCCGAGGCAAAGAAGCATCACATCCGCATTATCATGGATCTGGTGCTCAACCATTCTTCAGACGAACATTTCTGGTTCCGGGAGGCCTTAAAAGGTAAGGAGAATCCCTATCACGATTACTATATCTGGAGAGACGGCGTGGAAGGCTGTCCTCCGAACGATCTGACCTCCGGTTTCGGCGGTTCCCTCTGGGAGTGGGTACCGGAGCTTGGTCAATACTATATGCACCAGTTCTCCAAAAAACAGCCGGATTTAAACTGGGAGAATCCAAAGTTGCGCCAGGAACTCTATGATATGATCAACTGGTGGATCGACCGCGGCATCGAAGGCTTTCGTCTGGACGTCATCGACCATATCGGCAAGGTGCCGGACGACAAAGTTCTGGTAAACGGTCCGCATCTCCACGAGCTCATCCGTGAGTTAAGCGCCAGCACCTTCGGCAAAGCCGGTCTGGTCAGCGTAGGAGAAGCGTGGAGCGCGACCCCGGAAACCGCACTTCTCTACAGCAATCCGGACGGCAGCGAATTATCCATGGTCTTCCAGTTTGAACATATCTGCCTCGATCAGCAGCCGGACGGAACCAAATGGGATCTCATGCCGCTCCCTCTCCTCAAACTCAAAGAAGTGATGAATAAGTGGCAGACCCGCTTACACGAAAAAGGCTGGAACAGTCTCTTCTGGGACAACCATGATCTTCCCCGCATCGTCTCCCGCTGGGGCAACGACAGCGACGAATACCGCGCTCTCTCCGCAAAAATGCTTGCCACCCTGCTTCACGGCATGGAGGGTACCCCGTACATTTACCAGGGAGAAGAGCTGGGCATGACCAACACTCCGTTTCCTTCCATCGACGACTATGATGACGTTGAGACGCTGAACGCCTACCATGTGCTTAAAGCAAAAGGATGGTCGGAAGAAAAACTCATGCAGGCCGTCCACGCGAAGAGCCGCGACAATGCCCGTACTCCGATGCACTGGGACGACAGCGCACAGGCCGGCTTCACCACAGGGACTCCATGGCTGCCGGTGAACCCGAACTACACAGAGATCAACGCCGCCTCTCAGGTAAACGATAAAGACTCCGTCTTCTCCTATTACAAGCAGCTGATCCGTCTCCGCAAAGAGATTCCTGTTATTGTGGACGGCGCTTTCTGCCTGCTCCTCCCTGACGATGAGGAAGTCTTCGCTTACCACAGAAAAAATGACGAACAGACATTGACCGTCCTCTGTAACTTCTACGGCAATGAGCGGACCATCGATGCTTCCGCCCTGATCCCGGAAGGCAGCAGACTGCTCCTCTCCAACTACACCGACGCCGAAGACGCCAATGTCCTTCGCCCATACGAAGCGAGAATGTATCTGAAATAAAATGCAAGCATACGCACAGCCGGACATCACCCTTTTGTCCCAATGTGTATGTATATCTTTCAGCTAAAAAACGCCTGTCAGACGAAAACAGTTTCACTCTGTTTTTATCGCTGACAGGCGTTTCATCGTTTTTCCCGCTGCCTATATTGTATTATCTACATCTTATATTGTATCATCTGCATATAATCCTATTATTTCCCAGAATCCTGCGATCATCTACATTCCGCTCTTCTGCATCTTATATCGGAGATAATCCAGTCTCTCCAGCTTCCGCTCTTTCAGATGAATCTCATCGAGGGCGGCTCCCCGCCTTTCATTCAGCATCCGGAGCCGCTCTTCCCGACTCTTGTCCCCTTCCAGAGCAAGACGCATATACTCTTCCACTTCTTCCGGCGCAAACCCCACATCATGGAGGGTCATGATCAGGCTTAACCTCTTCAAATCTTCCTCGTCACACTGCCAGACTCCCATCACCTTCTTCACCGCGCCGCAAAGTCCCCAGCTCTCATACTCTTTGAGCACTTCCATCGGTATCTGATATCTCTCACTTGCCTCATCTATCGTCATCATTCCGCCTCCCACTGTAATATTAAGAAGGGCTTCCGTCTGAAAACTTTCCTGTTTCACAGGAATTTCCTATGCAATAAATAACGGCGCCCTCTTTGCTGCCTTCAATATAGCATGCTTCCCGGACGCCGTCTAATGCCTGTTTTCAATTGTCAGAAATGCGGATACCGTATGTTTCATTCTCTGAGGAAATGGTGTACTGACCTGCTCACATTTCGCATAATGGCACAAATAAACAGATCAGTACACCGGGGAGCCGTTTCCTATTTTAGCCTCACCTGTCTTTTCGCAGACCATTTGGAATACAGTCGTACTTTTCTGCCATTGATCATCGCATCTTTATAAGAACGCACTCTGACGTAACATGGTGTTCCTGCCGGTTTTTTAAATCGAGCAGAGGTTTGCCCTGCTTTTTTTACTACCATCTGTTCTGCCTTTTTAAAATTTTTATTTTTAGCATAACTGAGCTGATATCCTGTAATACCCTTTTTCTTTTTCCAGAAAACTTTTACTTTATTTCCGCCAGCTTTCTTCCACCGTGTGATTTCCGTTTTTGGCGGTTTCCACTTTGTTTCAGATACTTTAACCGTCAAAACTGCCTTTTTCCTTCCAACCTTCGCAGTTATCTTCACCTTTCCGGCTCTTAGCGCTGTGATGACGCCCTTTTTACTTACTTTCGCTATCTGCGGATCACTGCTTTTCCATGTCACCTTATTTCCATTACTGCCGGAAATCTTCGCCTGATAGCTCTGTCCGAGCTTTAAGGTAACCTTCTTTTTCTTAAAAGACAGTTTTCCCGTTTTTCCGGAAACTTTCACTTTTATCGTACTTTTTTTATCGCCGATCCGGCAGGTCACTTTAGCCGTCCCCGCTTTTTTTGCCCGGACTCTTGTGTAAACCGATTTATAAGATCGGTTCGTCACGCCGCTGCTTAGTATACTCTCCTCATCCAGTATCTCAAGAACCGCCGGATTGGACGACTCCCATACCGCCGGGGCAGTAGGATATTCTTCCCGGAAAACATCTGAATACACATCCATTGTCAGCTCTGCTTCCTGCTCAGAATGAAGAACAGACAAATCTACGCTATCTATCTTAGTTATTTTGGATGGTATCCCTATATCCAGATTGTAAACATGGAAAGCTCCTGTTCCCATATCCCATCTGTTCATCACAAGAAAATTTCCCAGTTCCGATTCCACGTAATGACACCAGGTTATCACATTTCCATACACGGACGGTTCCGATGTACAGTAAAAGGTCTTCGGAATGCTTCCTGACTGCTGTACATTTCCATTGGAATCAATCAGCATATAGCAGGTTGCTGTGTTATCCTTTTCATCTTCCGTTCCATACAAAAGCAGTAAGCGGTCGTCATTAATCTTCACCATCTCCAGATTACTCACTTCCACGTTATTGTATGCTGTGAGCCACCGCATACTGGAACTCTGAAGATCTTTATTTACCAGAATCACATAAACATTATTGCCGCCTTCATATGCCCCAAAGGCTTCGTTAGACGGGAATGTGTCGTGTGGAATCGAAGTTCCCGTCACCACATGGTGGAAGCTTCCCAGTTCAAATCCGTCCACGGTGACTCCGGTATAATTCTGACCGAATTTCCCCTTTATATCATAAAGAATATTTCGAAAATAATATCTAGTAAGATTACTTTCATTTTCTTTATATAAATATTGTTCTTCCAAACTTCCATCCGTCTGATTTAATAATCCCTTTTGAAGTACAATCCCTCTGGGATTACCATCTCCATGATCGAGCATTATGACCTGATTGCCATCACTTCTAACAAATTGACTGAATGAGTGACTTACCATAGCAATCTCATCCTCTCCTGCAACATAAATCGGCTGCATTGTATTTTTATTGATAACAAAGGTTGCATCCGACTGATGATAATCCAATCGCTATCTTGCTACACGAACAATCAGATAATCTCCGACCATCGTCATATCCGAATTTCCACCAGCAAAAGCTTCCATGGTATAACTTTCTTCCTTACCGATGGAAGCCGTTCCCATAAAGTTCCAGTCGGCGCTGTACTTTGAGATATAAAAGGCGGCGTCTGGTCCATTGCCAGTTGCTATGTAATTGCAGCCGTCCGGCCCACGATAAACCGTACCACCCCAGGTCTCCCCGGGAACCGCCACACTTTTACCGCTTATCCGGCTCCCTGTTGAAGAAAAACGGTCGATATGGAGCGTCTGACTCGTCCCATCCCAGACAGAATACATGATAGTCACGCTTCCATCCGCATTAGATATGGTGTGACATTTGACCGGATTTGAGCAATATTGCGTTGAATTATAACTCCCTGGTTCCGTATAGGTCCCTGCGGCTTCTGCCGGAAATGAAAGATACAGACCACAGACGAATACTGCGATACTGCATAATACCTTTATGGCATGCACTGCACTCTTATTTTTTTCATACTTCATACTCTTCCTCCCTTGCATCTCTTCCTCTTTTTGTTATATTGCCAGGCTCTCCACCCATTCTTTGAGCGCCTCAACGGAAGGATCGTCGTTCATCATGCGCCCTTCCTGTAAGATTGCGCCCGGGCAGCTTCCCGCGAGACTCTGACTGGTTTCCTCCAGTCCACTGCTGCCGGAAGTGGCAAAAAGGATGATGGTCTTGCCCGCCCAGTCATAGTTTTCCAGAAATGTATTGACGATCGTCGGGGCTGTGTACCACCAGATTGGGAATCCCAGGAAAATCACATCATACTCTTCGACTTTTGCGTCGCTGCCTTCGATGGCAGGACGTGAAGTCGGGTCATTCATCTCCACGGAACTTCTGGAATCCCGGTTTGTCCAGTTCAGATCTTCTTTTGTGTATGGCGTCTGCGGTTTAATCTCGTAGATGTCTGCTCCCGCTGCCTCTGCCAGTTTCTCTGCCACACCGGCAGTTCTTCCGCTGGCGGAAAAATATGCGACTAATCTTTTACTCATAAAACATTCTCCTTTCATTTATCCTGTATTTCGTTTTCTGATTTACTGTATCACAGACTTTTCAAAGTCCCAATTTACCCCATGGATCATCCATAGCTGCAAAGTCAGGACAGGAACTGCTCGTACAGTTCGCAGGTCTGCCGGTCAAATCCGCACAGAATCACTTCTATGACGTAAGCTTCATGCTCCTTCATCCACTGCTGTACCGTCTCCACAACAATAGCTGCCGCCGCTTTCTTCGGATATCCGTACACTCCCGTGGAGATGGCTGGAAATGCGATACTTCTGACACCATGTTCCTGCGCCAGCTCCAGGGAATTCCAGTAGCAGTTCGCCAGAAGTTCCGCATCCTTCGTTTTTCCGGAATAAACCGGACCCACCGTATGGATAACGTAGGTCGCCTTCAGATTATATCCCTTTGTGATCTTCGCCTGTCCCGTCTCACAACCATGGAGCGTCCGGCATTCCTGAAGCAGTCCCGGACCCGCCGCCCGGTGAATGGCGCCATCCACACCTCCGCCGCCCAAAAGGGAGCGGTTGGCCGCATTGACGATACAGTCCACATCCAGTTTCGTGATATCTCCCTGACAGACGAACAGCTTGCTGCCCTGACTCATTTCCAGCATCAATTTCATAGAATTATTCATAATTAACAACACCCCCATACCTTTTGTGTGATTATTTTTCGTGTTATTATATTTGTGGCAATGCGTTTTCCGCTTCTCGATATGATCCCGGGAATGGCGGTATGCGTTTCTTCCATCATTCTCCCATGACATCCCACAGCCGCTCATACAGCTTCCGGTACTTCGCGTATCCTTCCCGGTAGATATCCGTGTTTCGCTCATCCGGAAGGTATATCCGCTCATCCATGGAGACAAATCTGCCGCAGGCCTCTTCCAGCGAGGGCAGGATGCCTGTTCCCACGGCGGCTAACAGGCAGCTTCCAAGGCAGGCCTGTTCTTTTACACGGCTCGCCCGGACGGGTTTGCCAAAGATGTCCGCCTGAATTCGGAGCCACTGCGGGGAGGCGGTGGCTCCGCCGGAAGCGATGATCTCCGGGGCGTCGATGCCCAGTTCCTGTATAATGCCAAGGCAGTCTTTCAGACTGTAGGCCACTCCTTCCATGACCGCCCGAAGAAAATGTCCCCGCTCCTGTCCGAGGGTCATGCCGAAGAATACGCCCTTGGCGTTGGGGTTCATGTGCGGCGTCCGCTCTCCGGACAGATACGGCAGATAAAGAAGCCCGTCCGCCCCGGGACGCACTGCCGATACCAACTCGTTGACTTCCTCATAGCTGTCCACATGGAGTACTTTATTTTTCGCCCAGCTTAAGGACATGCCGCTGCACAGCGTCGCGCCGAAGATCGTCCAGCCATTTTGGATGGCATGGCAGAAGGTGTTGGTGCGAAGCTTCTTATCATAGACCGGCGTCCCGGCAAAAGCGGAGATCTGCCCGCCGGTGCCGATATTGCTGATGATCTGTCCGCTCTTTATGACGCCGTTTCCGATACTCTGGGCCGGCTGATCGCCGGCGCCGTATATGACCGGAATCCCTTCGGGCAGCCCGGTTTTCGCCGCGCAGGACGGGCTGATCGTCCCGGCAAAATCCGCCGACTCATGTACGGTCGGAAAGATCTCTTCCGGAAGATGAAACCGCGCGATGACCTCCCATGCCCAGCCTCTCTTTGCCGTATCAAACATGGTTGTGGAAGAGGCGTCCACCACTTCCGCGCCGACCTCCCCGGTCATCTTATAACGGATATAATCTTTCGGACTTAACACATGGGCGGCACGCGCAAAGATCTCAGGCTCCCGGTCCCGCACCCACAAAAGGGACGGAAACGCGAAGCCGCTGCTCACCCGGTTACAGAACACCCGCCCCATCTCTTCTTCCGACAAGACAGCGCTGATCTGCTCCAGTTGACTGCCCGCCCGCTGGTCAAGCCAGATGATTGCCGGACGCACCGGCCGTCCATCGGTTCCCGTCAGCACAAGTCCGTGCATCTGCCCGGAATATCCCACAGCGCAGACCGAATCAAAGGCATCCCGGTGATGCTCCCGCAGCCATCCGAGCACTTCCACCAGAGAATCCCACCACCGTTCCGGATTTTGCTCCGCAAAGCCCGGATGTGGGATATCCACTTCATATTCCTTTGCCCTGACTCCGACAACTCCCGCATCCACATTAAGAAGCATGGCTTTTACGCTGGAAGTGCCCAGGTCGATTCCCAATATCGTTTTCATGATCCTCCCCATTTCCTGATTCTCTATTTCTCTGTCAGCCTCTTACATCCCTGTTCTTTTTCAGCCACAGACCTTTTACAAATCTGTCAGCGGTTCCGCACATCTCTCTCCCGCACCAGTATCCCGGAAAATGGCTCCACACCGAACATATCCGAGAAAATGTGACATTTACACAGGAACAGATAATAAATGTTTTTACCACAGCAGCGCAGCGTCTCAAAGTTTGCCTGCCCCTTCGCCATCATCACATCGGCGGACTCCATCCGCGCGTAAGCTTCCTCCGACAATTCCGGCATCCAGGTTCCCGCCACATCATTTCCGTTATCAACTACATAGGCGACTTCTCCGAGGCCCACCTGAGCGACGTCCATTCTCGTGGCGTCGTTCAATGTCTCCGCACCGCGAACGACCACAGAGACAGAAAGCTGCGGATACTGCCTTTTGATTTCTTCTATGAGAAGCTTATCGAGAACAATCTCTCCGCAGTTATCCGTAAAAAATACGAACCGGCTGGCCTTGCTCAGATCCTCCCGGAGACAGGCGTAGGTCTCCTCATCCAGCTGCTGATCCTTTGCCATTCCCAGAAGATGCGAAAGTTTCTCCTCATCCACATGTTTCATGGCGCCAAAATCAATGTAATTTCCGACCATGGACAACTGAATGGCTCTTTTCAAAGGATCTTTTGCTCCGGCAATCTCCCGGCGGAATTCTTCCTCTTTTCCCAGCATGACCGCATTGAAATGAATCTTGATCTTAGTATAGTCATCGGCATCTCCGAACATTTCCATACGTACCTGATTGATATCCCTCACAATAACCGGAATGGCGTCGCTCTTTTGCGCGCCTGCGATCAGAGAAAGCACCTTCTGCATATATGTAATTTTTGCTTCCTCCGGAGCATCTTCCGGACACTTCGCCAGATATTTATCACAGGTGCAGGTGATACACTCCGGACGAAGACGGCAGATTTCCTGCATATTTTTCGCTTCTTTTGTCATATTTTTTCTCCTTATATCATAATCTATGGATAGACTGGGTGTTATCTTTTGCCAGTGTACTTAAACTATACTATTCTTCCTATATAAATGCAACGCAAATCAGGCGCAGTCTTTCCACTCCGCGAAATTCGCTGTCGACAGCCTGCCTTGATTTTCCACGCGCAAACGTCTATTATATAGAAGGATATGAAAATTTCGGAACGTCTTCGTATATTTTATCTGCAAAGACTTCCGTACATACATTGATCATAAAAGAAATGCCGTCCTCTGAGACGGCGGAATGGAGATTCTTATGAAAAGAACGGTTGTAATTTACGAATCGAAATATGGATCAACGAGAAGATATGCCGAGTGGATCGCCGACGCATTATCCTGCTCCTTTTTTGAGAAAGACATTTTTAAACCGGAGGATTTCTCCAACTATGACGTTGTCATCTACGGCGGCGGACTCTATGCCGGCGGCGTCAGCGGCATCAAACTGCTCACGAAAAACTGGGATCTGCTTCGCGACCGCCACGTCATCCTATTTACCTGCGGACTGGCAGACCCGGAAGACCCGGAAAACATCGCACACATCAGAGACTCCCTGTCCAAAGCGCTCTCCCCGGAAATGCTTGAACATATCCATTTGTTCCATCTGCGGGGTAGCATCGACTACGGAAAGCTGAACTTCGTCCACAAGTCCATGATGGCCATGCTTCACAAAGCCCTCCAGCGAAAAGACCGGGACTCCCTGCGGGAAGAAGACAGACAATTGCTGGATACTTACGGCGGCTGCGTCGATTTCACCAGCAAAGAGAGCATTACGCCTATTGTACAGTATGTTTTATCTCTGTAACAGCGGAATATCCGGGAAAAAACGCGGCCAGGGCGAAGCTTTCTCTTTATATTCCGAGCATTCCGGCAATAACTCCGACAAAAGCAACAATATTTCCCCACTCCGTGATGACCATTCCGATGCCCAATGCAACCAGAATCCCTCCGGTCACCCGGCGGGCTTTTTCGGCGGAGATCTTGTTAGCTATGACGGAGGCGGCAGCGGAACACAGGAAGGTGACGACGGTACTGATCAGCAGCGGCAAAAGATAGGCCGTTACATTTCCAAATGTAAAATGAGACAACGCCCCGATCAATGCCGTAAATGTCATGACAAAGACGCTGGTCCCCACCGCCATCTTTATCTCATAACCAAGGATCACATTCAGGACAAAGAGCATCATCAGCCCGCCCCCAAGTCCTACGAAACCGCAGTAAAGGCCGATGTATCCGCCCGCCAGCAGAGAAAGGAGCCTTCCGCGCTTCTCATCCTTCATGAAGCTTCTCCTGTTCTCCCCGGCGGAACCGAAGAGAAACTTTACTCCCATAAACAGAGTCATCGCCACGGAAAAAAGTCCCATCTCCGAATCCGGCATATACTGGGAAAGATAACTGCCGACGACGACCATCACGAGAACCGCTGCCAGCATCCATCTGCCGTTTTTTAAATCAATATATCCGTTCTTCCGGTAAGTCCACGCCGCAATGGCCGCAGCAGGCACATCCGCCATCAGCCCGATTCCCACCGCTTCGTACCAGGGACAGCCCAGAAATGCGATGAGCATGGGCGACAGTACCGTCGCAGCGGACATCCCCACAAATCCCACGCCGATTCCAGACGCCAATCCCGACGCGATACAGACTATCAACATTTTTATCATTGGTATCAGCCCTTCTTTTCTTTATATTCTAACGTTTTTCTTCTTGTATTATAAACATTTCTTCCGCCGCAAACAACAAAAAATCTCAGCCGGCCGCCGCATAAACTCCCGCTTTTTGCATATATTAAAAACGGTTATTCAAGAACACATCATTGAACACGTTATCCGGGAGTGATTTTTTTGAAATTTCAATGGAAAAAACTCGTTGTCTGCCTGCTCCTTCCGCTGGCTGTGGGCGGTCTTGCCGCCTTCCTCACCCGAAACAGCATGGACCTGTTTGCGATGGTGAAAAAACCTCCCCTCTCGCCGCCGGGCTGGCTGTTTCCTGTTGTCTGGACGATCCTTTATCTTCTGATGGGATTTGCCTCTTATCTCGTCCTCGTCGCCGAAAAGCCGGGACGGACCGCGTGGAAATTCTACCTTGCTCAGCTTGCTTTTAACTTCGTCTGGCCCATCCTGTTTTTCCATCTGCAAATGTATCTGCTGTCCTTCGTGTGGCTGCTTCTTCTGTGGATGTTGATCCTTGTAACAATTCTCTGGTTTACCCGTTCCTCCAGGCTGGCGGGATATCTGCTGATCCCCTACCTTTTGTGGGTGACTTTCGCAGGGTATCTCAATCTGGGAATCTATATTTTAAACCAGAATATGCATTGACAATTACTCTTTTCCGTGCTAGTGTAGTAACGGATTAAAAATGTTTCCCGGCTTTTGCGCGGGAATATACGAAAACCTGTGAGGAAGAGTAAGTACCCTTGGCGGATGCGTCACAGAGAGCCGCAGGCGGTGGGATTGCGGTATGTCGAGGCTGAGGAGAATGGGCTTCTGAGGGCGAGCTGAAAATGTACATGAGTAGGCAGGCCGGAGATTTCACTCCGTTATCAAAACAAGCATATGTCAGTATGCATGAGTGGACGCGCTGACGACGCGTCAAGCCGGGTGGCACCGCAGGAGTATTATAGAAATGTATCGCTCTTGTCCCTGCAATATTTTGCGAGGGACAGGGGCTTTTTTATTTCAAAAAATATTCTGTTGGAAATTCTTTGAAACAAAAAAGCCCGCCGGCGGGATGCGCACTCGCGCAAAGCAGAAATTTATCGCAAAAGCGACCGCGCTCGACGCCAGAGTCCCGCAACAGGAAAGGAGAAAAATATATGAAACTGGAAAATTATGAAGTTCATCTGCCGAATTATTCCATCGGCGACAAAATCTATGACAAAATCGGACCGGTCTGCGAGTCCTACGGAACAAAGGTTCTCGTCATCGGCGGCGAGAAAGCGCTGGCTGCCGCCTATGATAAGATCGCCTCTTATGTGGAGAAAACGAATCTTACAATCATCGGAAAGGAACTGTTCGGCAAAGACTGTACCTACGCGACCGTAGAGAAATTACGCCAGCTCCCGGTCTACCAGGAAGCGGACATGGTCTTCGGCGTGGGCGGCGGCAAAGCCCTCGATACCGTCAAATGTCTCTGCATTACCGACGACAAGCCGGTGTTCGCTTTCCCGACTATCGCCTCCAACTGTTCTGCCTGTACGTCAGTCTCCATCATGTACAATGACGATGGCACATTTTTAAAGCCGCATTTCTTCGTGCGCCCTGTCATGCACTCGTTCATCGACACGGAAATCATCGCCGAAGCTCCGAGCCAGTATATGTGGGCGGGTATCGGCGACACATACGCCAAATATTATGAGGCGACCATTTCCTCCCGGGACGAACGTCTGGAACATTTTACCGCTCTCGGCGTGGCGGTTAGCCGCATGTGCCGGGACCCGCTGATGTACTACGGCCCGAAAGCGTTCGACGACCACAAAAAGGGACTTTGTACCTACGATGTGGAACAGGTCATCCTCGCCATCGTAGTGACCACGGGAATCGCTTCCATTTTCCTGACCAAAGACTTCACGCCGGATTATAACAGCGGGCTGGCCCACGCCATCTTCTACGCCATGACCTCCTACCCGGTCATTGAAGAACGGCATCTTCACGGAGAAGTGGTGGGCTTCGGCGTCCTTCTGGCGCTTCTCGCAGACGGGCAGTACGACGAGTTTGAAAAAGTGTACGAGTTGAACCGCGCCGTAGGGTTGCCGGTTTCCCTGGAAGAAATCGAGATTACGGAAGAACAGTGGGAAGAATGTGTAAGTTGGATTCCGGACATGTCCGATGTGGCGCATTACCCGTACCGGGTGACAGAAGAAATGCTTCACGACGCCATGGACAGGCTCCGGGCGCGCAACAGCCGCTGACACTGCGCGGCTTCTGTTTCCACGCCCCGATATATTGATGAAATAAAACCGGGTGTACTGACCGCTACACTGATTGATGACAGCACCGCAGGTGGAAAGCAGGCCGGTCATTATGCGAAATGTGAGCGGGTCAGCACACTAACATCATTAAAAAATAAAAAGAGAAAAGGGAAACAACAATGAAAAACAAAAAATCAACCGCCATTATCCTTGGCGTATCATTTGTGTGGTTTACCACCCACTTCGGAGGAGGCTTTGCCTCCGGAGCACAGATCTACAGCTATTACGTCCGGTATGGTATCTGGTGCATCCTCATGCCTGCCTTTGCCATGCTGTACAACGCCATATTTTTTGCTTACAGCCTGCACTTTGCCAGAAAACATGAAGTTTACGACTACCGCTCTTACAACAATGCATTTTACGGGAAATTCGCGCCAATCTTCTCCAACTTGTTTGAAGTGCTCTACATCTGCGTCATGTGCGTGGCTCCCGCCGTTGCCTTTGCCACCGGCGGCGCGACCTTAAGCACACTGACCGGGCTTCCGTACCTTCTCTGTACCTTTTTGATCGGCGTCTTTATCTTCATCGTCGCCATCTTCGGCACAGACCTGGTACGGCGTGTCGCCTCCATACTGTCCATCTGCATCATCGCCGGCCTGCTGATCGTATACATTCCAAACATCATCGCCGGCCTGCCGCAGATCACCGGAGCGGCACAGACTATGACCGCACAGAAACTGCCGCTTTCCGACGCCCTTTATTCGGCATTTATCTACGGAACGTTCCAGCTTTCCAACATCGCGGTCTTCGTCCAGCACGCCAAATCCTTTGAGAAGCCGGGCGACGCCATAAAGAGCATGGGTGTCGGCTTCGTGGTCAACGCCCTGATGATGATCATGGTCGTTCTCGGACTGATGACCGTCTACACCAACCCGGAGGCCGCCACCCAGGACGTGCCGACCCTCTTCATGGTACAAAACGGTGTGGGTGCTTCCTTCATGACGCCTCTCATCTCCATCCTCATCATCCTTGGCGCCGTATCCACCGCCGTCAACATGGTCGCCGCCATGGTAAAACGGATCTGCAAGGACAGCGCGGACACAAGAGCAGCTTCCGCTCCGGAAGGCACAAACACCGGGACGACCACGTCCCGCCAGACAGCCGCCAAAAAAACGAACCGCTGGAATATCTCCGGCAAAGAAATCCTTGCCGCCCTCATCTGCTGCGTCGTGGATTTCGGCATCGCTCAGTTCGGTCTGCTGACGCTCATTCAGAAAGCGTACAGCTCCATCGCCTACCTGGCGATCCCGGTGATCCTCATCCCGTATGTGATTCATATGGTGGTGACAGTAAGCCGTCGTATGCGGCGTACGAAATAGGGAAGGCATCAGATACAAAATAAAAACAGGGATTGCCTTAAAAGCACACAAGATTGAAAATATCGTATGCTGCTAACATATGATATTCTCCCTTAGAATATACTTTTGGGCAATCCCCTTTGTTATTGTCTCTTATTACTATTCTATCCTGAATTACGGATGTCGTAAATTTCTTCTATACTATATGGAAGAGATGGAATCCCTTCTCTTGTGGCAATTACATAATAATTATCCGTATTCTGGATCGCTGCTGCGAATTCATCTGTAAAAATAAATGCGTTTCCTTCGTCAATAAAAACTATACTGTCCTTTATATCTGCTAAATCAGCCTTCCATCTTTCTGCCCGGTCGTGTGCCGCGGCAGTTCTGATTCTTTTCATTTTCACCGGGACAGCAAACGTTCTGGTCGTTTTTGTTATAGTATATGTCCAGAATCGCCTTGTTTCAACCCTTATATGGCGATATTCTTATCGTAAATCTTAATTATATTCTCAGAGAAAAACGGGGACAACGCCACATTACGCCACATTTTTCTCTTCATTTTTCAGATTATCCACAGGAGGTTATCATGATTGATCTACATATGCACAGTTATTACAGCAACGATGGGGAAATCTCCCCGGAAGAACTGGTAAATAAATGTCAGTTGTCCGGCGCATCCCTCATGTCCATCGCCGATCACAATACCGTCCGCGCTGTGGAAGAAGCCGCATCCGCAGCCAAAGCGGCAGGCGTCGCCTATATTCCCGGCATCGAGATTGACTGCACCTATGAAAACACCAACTTTCATATGCTGGGTTACGGCATGAACTGGAACGCGCCGGTCTTCGCAGAGATTGAAAAAAATGGCAGAAGACAGCTACTGGCCGGAAACCTGGACCGGGGAAATGTTCGCGGAATTCCTCATCTAGCGGCAGAGAGCCATCTTATTCTTAATAGCCTTCCCACGCCGATTATGTTATGATGAAAACAGACAGATTTCAGGCACAGGAGGAAACGACTTTGTATTTTGAATATGGCGATACGGAACTCAATTATCTGAAACAGAAAGACAAGATTCTCGGCGCTGTCATCGAACAGATCGGCCATGTCGAGCGCGAAGTGGACACCGATCTCTTTTCGTCTGTCGTACATCAAATTATCGGACAACAGATTTCCACCAAGGCTCTTGCCACCATCTGGCAGCGCTTCCGGAACGGTTTCGAGAAAATAGACGCTGAACACATTCTGGCGCTGGACGCCGAAGAACTGCAGGCCTTCGGCATCTCCTTTCGCAAGGTGGAATACATCCGCGACTTCGCCGGAAAAGTACAGCGCGGCGAGTTTGATCTGGAACAGATCGCCCACATGTCCGATGAGGACGCCATCAAAGCTCTGTCCTCCCTGAGAGGAGTCGGCGTGTGGACAGCGGAAATGCTCCTTCTGTTCTGCCTGCAGCGCCCTGACGTATTCAGCTTCAACGATCTGGCGATCCAGCGGGGGCTTCGCATGACCTACCATCATCGTGCCATCACACCAAAACTCTTTGAAAAATACCGCCGGCGTTTCAGTCCCTATTGCAGCGTCGCCAGCCTGTATCTGTGGGAAGTCGCCGGAGGCGCCATACCCGGCATGAGGGATTACGCGCCGAAGAAAAAACAGCAAAAATATAAAAATCTCTGAAGGAGGAAAATCAGATGGAATACAAAAGATTTGACAACACGATCATCGCGAGAATCGATAAAGGAGAAGAAATTCTGGCACAGATAAAAGAAATTGCCCTGAGAGAGGACATCACTCTGGCCTCCGTGCATGCTCTCGGCGCTGTCAATCACTTTACCGTCGGCGTCTTTAAGACCGATGAGAAAAAGTATTACGCCAACACCTTTGACGGCAGCTATGAGATCGTCTCTCTCACGGGAACCATCAACACCATGAATGATGCATTCTATTGCCATCTGCACATGAGCGCCGGCGACGAAAACGGTCATGTGTTCGGCGGACATCTGAATGAAGCGACGGTCAGCGCCACCTGCGAGATGGTGATTGAGATTATCCATGGCAAAGTAGATCGGTATTTTGATGAAGAGATCGGGTTGAATCTGTTTCGGTTTTAACTACATATCAACAAAAAAGAGGGACGCAAGCGATCCACCTTTTCGCTTACGTCCCAAGGCTATTATCTGTTGACCCGCTTATTCCACAACTGCCCCAGAATATCCTTTAACACCAGAAAAGCGTCCAACTCATTATAATGATACATTTCCTGCATATATGCCAGCAGCTTCTGCAGTTTTTCCTCATAATATGCCACATCCACCTCATCCTGATACCTGGCGAGAACCGGATATTTTTCTGCCCACATCTTCGTCCAGTTAATCTTGTCCACAGTTTCCTGCGTGGTTTTGTTGATGACTTCCTGTATCTCCTGTACATCGGCGTCAAACTCAATCAGTTCATCCAGCGTTAATCCGTATAGCACCGCCAGCTTCTTTGCCTGCCGGATATCCGGAAGCGTCTCGTCCGTCTCCCACTTGGAAATGGTCTGGCGGCTGACGCCCAGCTTCTCCGCCACCGCTTCCTGCGACAACCCCTTCTTTTTCCTGGCCTGAAATAAATTTTCTCCCAACTTCATCCTGATTCCTCCCTGTGTATATTCTGTTTATATTATAATTCTTTTGGAAAAAAATGCTGCAAAGAGAAGGTGGAAATTTTGCACGAAATAATAGCAGTTGGCAAAAAAATAATTGAACAGTCTGGAAAATATTCATATAATAGAAAACACAGCACTAGGAGGTGTTAAAATGCTATGTTTATGTCATAGAATAATCGATTTAAGCAATCAACTCTGTACAAAATCTAGTGATCAGGCGACATTTGTACAGAGTTAATTTTCGCCGGACATTGGATTTTGTACAATTCTATTCTGAAAAGTAAAGAATCAGATTGGAGAAAATTCAATGGGAAATTTTAAAAGATACATCGTTTTATGGGTAAGTCAAAGTATTTCGCAGTTGGGAAGTTCCATGACTGCTTTTGCTCTCATCTTATGGACATACGGACAAACAAATTCGGCCCTTTCTGTTTCGATCATGTCATTTTGTAACTATGTGCCATATATTTTGATAAGTATATTGGTCGGTGCATTTATTGACAGTCACCGTAAAAAGGCTGTTATGCTTGTTGCGGACAGTATCGCTGCATTGGCTTCACTACTCATTCTGGCATTTTCAATGACCGGAACTCTTGCGGCAGGACACATTTATATCTTTAATGCCATTGTGGGGGCAACTACGGCATTTCAACAACCGGCATCTTCTTTGGCAATAGCCAAAATGGTGCCAAAGAATAAACTGACGAATATAAGCGGAATGAATTCTTTTTCCAACAACTTGATTGTTGTATTTAGTCCGATGCTGGCAACTGTACTTTTCTCGGCAGGTGGTCTGCCGCTGATTTTGCTGTTTGATTTGTTGAGTTTTTCTGTATCCTTTTGTGTTCTTCTATTTTTTATCCACATACCGGAACAAATCATAAAGGAGAAGCTCACGTCTCCATTTGCGGGAATAATGGTTGGATTTCATTTTTTGAAAAACAAAACCGGAATTTTGTATATCATGCTTACCATGGCAGCGATAAACTTTTTTTCCCGGCTGACATATGAAAATGTATTATCCCCTATGATTTTATCAAGAAGTTCGGGAAACAATGTTGTTTTAGGAATTGTAAATGCCTGCATGGGCATCGGCGGAATCACTGGCGGACTGCTTGTTTCTGTAAAAAAAGAAAGCAGAGATACCGTACCTGTTTCTTCCCTCAAGAGCTTTATTTCCTCGCCGCAAATTCCGCTGCTTCTCCAACCCAGTCCATCAATTCTTCATCGATTTCTGACTCGTCGGAGATGAGCAGATGGTGCATCCATCGGTTTGGGTATGGTTCCGTGGCAATATCAATCCGCGGCGATTTCAATTTGTGGTTTAGACTGATGGTCACAACAATAAAGTTTTCCGGGCAGTCTTTCTTTTTTCGCACCCTGGCAAAAGAAACGCAGGCAAACATATGCTTATTATAAAAAGATATCTGCGTTTTCTGCACTTTAATACGGACGTCACTGACAACAGTTCTCACCTTATCCTCAAATGTCTCATAAAGCGGCAAAGCATCGGGATGCTTATCAAAAAAATACAATACTTCTTCGCTCATTGTCTTTCCTCCCCAATATATTTATATATTACTATACCTCTCCTGTTGAGACAATGTATCTGGGTCTTCCTTACAGAAGCTCAAAATGATTCCTGCTGAATTTTAAGATTCCTTCGTCGCGCATCCTGCCAAGTTCTGCGGACATGGCGCTTCTGTCCACGGACAGATAGTCTGCCAGCTGCTGGCGGTTGAAGGGGATATCAAAAACTTCGCTTCCGGCTTTCGCGGACTGTTCCGACAGGTAAGATAGTAACTTCTCCCTGGTTGTCCGCCGGGACATATGTGTGATCTTTCTGGTCAGCATCAGATTTTTCTGCGCCATTATGGAAAGCAGATTCTGTATCAGACGGCTGTGGAAATCACAGGCGGAAGGGCAGATTGTCAATACCCTGTTGATATCCAGGAACAGCACGGTGCTTGATTTTACTGCCACCGCATTGTTCTGCATTTCTTCCGAACCGAGACAGGCATAGACTTCACCGAAGATCTCCCCTTGCGACACTTCACTTAAAATACTCAAATTTCCCCAGTAGTCCTCCTGCTGAATGTGCACGACGCCTTCCAGCAACATCGCCACACTGGTGATTCGGCTCTCTCTTTTGAAAATATATTCCCCTTTCGCGTAAGTCTTCGTCACCGCCGACAAACAGGACAGCATAGCAGCAATCTCTTCCTCTTCGATACCGGAAAACAATTTTGTCTTTGCTAATGTTGAAATGTATTGTTCCATATTTTTTCCTTCCAAATGTTCCAAAAAGCTACTTTTCTTTTTACCTAATAGGGATTTGTAGAGGCAATAACAGGTTTCTCATATAACAGACGATGCCATCCGTTCTCATACAGTTCCTCCCGACTCGACCCTCACTCGGACTACTGACGTTTTCTGATCGGCAGGAAGAAACCACTCTGCATTTTCTCCCTGCCTTCCACAAGTCTTAGACAGTCCTCCCTCACAGCTCGCGGTCGGAAACTGTATGCACTCCGAATGGCATCTGGATATTTGGAAACTCTGTTTCATCTTTACAAAAATCCTGTGTATATTGGCAAAACAGCGGGCTATAGACATAGATAGTTGTTTTATCGAGGGGATAAGAACCAAAGAACTCC